>NZ_JBFUFU010000001.1:0-380031 GCF_056403275.1 Mycobacterium sp. P2_H7
CCTGGTGGCGATCGCACGCGACCGTGGCTGCACCCGACCCGGGTGCTTCGCCCCCGCCGACCACTGCCAGGCCAACCACGTCCACGACTGGGCCACCGGCGGCACAACCGATGCCGACACCATCATCCTGGGCTGCGGACCCGACAACCTGCTGGCCTACAACACCGGCTGGACCACCACCATCAACCCCACCACCGGCCGCGCCCGATGGCACCCACCACCACTACTGGACACCAGCCAAGACTGCACCAACCACCACTTCCACCCCGAAGAACTCCTCAACCCACCCGGAGCGGACACCGATGACCCGTGACGAGTTGGCTCACGTTCGGTCATTTGGTTGGCTCTACCCATGGCAGCGTCAGCGATCTACATCGCCTCACCCGAAGGCGACACCGGAAAGTCGACCATCGCGCTCGGCATCCTGGCGCGGTTGGCGGCCACGGTCGCCAAGGTGGGGGTGTTCAGGCCCGTGGCACGAAGCGGCGAGAAGCGGGACTACATCCTGGAGCTGCTGCTGGCCCGCACCACGGCCGGGCTGGACTACCAGGAGAGCGTCGGGGTCAGCTACCAGCGGTTGCACGAGGACCTGGACGGCGCCATCGCCGAGATCGTCGAGCGCTACCACCACGTGGCCGACCAGTGCGACGCCGTCGTCATCGTGGGCAGCGACTACACCGATGTCGCCAGCCCCAGCGAGTTGGCGGTCAACGCGCGGATCGCGGTCAACCTGGGCGCCCCGGTGGTGCTGGCGGTGCGGGCCTCGGATCGCACCCCGGCCGAGGTCGCCCAGGTGGTCGAACTCTGCCTGGCCGAGCTCAGCGCCCAGCATGCGCACACGGCGGCGGTGGTGGCCAACCGCTGCGACCCCGCCCAGCTGACCGAGGTGGCCGCCGCGCTGGCACCGCTGGGCCCGAAAAGCTATGTGCTGCCCGAGGAACCACTGCTGGTCGCCCCGTCGGTCGCCGAACTGCGCGACGCGGTGAACGGCACCTTGACCGGAGGTGACGAGGCGCTGCTGAGCCGCGAGGCGCTGAGCGTGCTGGTCGCGGGCATGACCGCCGAACATGTGCTGGAACGCCTGAGCGACGGCATGGCCGTCATCACCCCCGGTGACCGTTCCGACGTGGTGATGGCGGTGATGGGCGCCCATGCCGCCGAGAACTTCCCGTCGCTGGCCTGCCTGATCCTCAACGGCGGGCTGGCGCTGCACCCGGCGGTTGCCAAACTGGTCGACGGCCTCAAGCTGCGGCTGCCGGTCATCGCCACCGACTCGGGCACCTACGACACCGCGCGCGCGGTGTCCAAGGCCCGCGGCCGGGTCACCGCGGCCTCGACCCGCAAGATCGACACCGCCCTGGCGCTGATGGAGACCCACGTCGACATCGCGGATCTGCTTGCCCAGCTGGCCATTCCGATCCCCGAAGTGGTCACCCCGCAGATGTTCACCTATCAGCTGCAGGACCGCGCCCGCAACGACCGCAAGCGCATCGTGCTGCCCGAAGGCGACGACGACCGGATCCTGCGCGCGGCAGGCAGGCTGCTGGCGCACCGGGTCGCCGACCTGACAATCCTCGGCGACGAAGCGGCGGTGCGGGCGCGCGCCGCCGAACTGGGCGTCGACCTGGACGGCGCGCAGGTGCTCAACCCGCGCACCAGCGAGCTGTGTGACCAGTTCGCCGAGCAGTACGCCGAACTGCGCCGCAAAAAGGGCGTCACCGTCGAGCAGGCCCGCGAGATCATCCACGACGTCTCGTATTTCGGCACCATGCTGGTGCACAACCAGATGGTCGACGGCATGGTCTCGGGTGCGGCGCACACCACCGCCCACACCGTGCGGCCCGCCTTCGAGATCATCAAGACCCAACCCGGCGTCAACACCGTGTCCAGCATCTTCCTGATGTGCCTGGAAGACAAGGTGCTGGCCTACGGCGACTGCGCCATCGTGCCCGACCCGACCTCCGAGCAGCTCGCCGACATCGCGATCTCCTCGGCGCGCACCGCCGCGCAGTTCGGCATCGATCCCAGGGTCGCGATGCTGTCCTACTCGACGGGCACCTCGGGCACCGGGGCCGACGTCGACAAGGTCAGGGCCGCAACCGAACTGGTGCGTGAACGGGAACCCAGCCTGCTGGTGGAGGGTCCCATCCAGTACGACGCGGCGGTGGAACCGTCGGTGGCGATCACCAAGATGCCGGACTCGCCGGTGGCCGGCCAGGCCACCGTGCTGATCTTCCCGGACCTCAACACCGGCAACAACACCTACAAGGCGGTCCAGCGCAGCGCCGGGGCCATCGCCATCGGCCCGGTGCTGCAAGGCCTCAACAAACCCGTCAACGACCTCTCCCGGGGTGCGCTGGTGGAGGATATCGTCAACACCGTGGCGATCACGGCTATCCAGGCGCAGGGCGAATGAGCGTACTGGTACTGAACTCGGGCTCCTCCTCCGTGAAATACCAGGTGCTGGAGCCCGATTCCGGGACGTCGTTGTGCAGCGGCATCGTGGAGCGCGTCACCGACTACCGCGAGGCGCTGCAGCAGGTGTTCGCCGGCCTGACCGCGGCGGGCGTGCACACCGATGACCTGGTGGCGGTGGGGCACCGGGTGGTGCACGGCGGCCGCAACTTCTACCAGCCGACGCTGATCGACGACGACCTGCTGGCCCGCATCGACGAGCTGGCGCCCCTGGCGCCGCTGCACAATCCACCGGCGGTGCTGGGTATCAGGGAGGCCCGCACGCTGCTGCCCGGCCTACCGCACATCGCGGTGTTCGACACCGCGTTCTTCCACGATCTGCCCGCGGCGGCGGCGGAGTACGCCATCGACCGCGAGGTCGCCGACCAGTGGCACATCCGGCGCTACGGTTTTCACGGCACCTCGCACCGGTACGTCAGCGAGCAGGCCGCCCGATTCCTGGACGCCCCGCTGGATTCCCTGAATCAGATTGTGCTGCATCTGGGTAACGGTGCCTCGGCCTCGGCGATCGCGGGCGGCCGGCCGATCGACACCTCGATGGGTCTGACCCCGATGGAGGGCCTGGTGATGGGCACCCGCTCGGGTGACCTGGACCCCGGCATCATCATGTACCTGTGGCGGACCGCAGGCATGTCGGTCGAAGACATCGAGACCATGCTCAACCGCCGCTCCGGTGTGTTCGGGCTGGGTGGCGAAACCGACTTCCGGGAACTGCACAAACGCATCGACGCCGGTGACGCCGACGCCCAGCTGGCCTACGACGTCTACATCCACCGGCTGCGCAAGTACGTCGGGGCGTATCTGGCGCTGTTGGGCCGTGCGGACGTCATCACCTTCACCGCCGGAGTGGGGGAGAACGACGCGCTGGTCCGCCGTGACGCGCTGTCCGGATTGTCCGCGCTGGGAATCGAACTCGACGAAGGTCTCAACTCCGCCCCCGAGCGGGTGGCGCGACGCATCTCGGCCGACAAGTCACCGACCACGGTGTTGGTCATCCCCACCAACGAGGAACTCGCCATCGCCCGCGCGTGCGCCACCCTGTTGGAGGGTTGACGATGCGGCTGCAGCGCATCCACCATGTCGCGGTGATCTGCGCGGATTACGCTGTCTCCAAACGCTTCTACACCGAGACACTGGGCCTGACGGTCGTCCGTGAGGTGCATCGCACCGAACGGGACTCCTACAAACTGGATCTGGCGCTGCCCGACGGTGCGCAGATCGAGCTGTTCTCCTTCCCGACGCCACCGCCGCGGCCCAACGCCCCGGAGGCCCAAGGTCTGCGCCATCTTGCCTTCGCCGTCCACGACCTCGACGCCGCGGTGCGCGAGCTCGTAGCCAAAGGCGTTGCGGTGGAACCGGTCCGCTTCGATGTCCACACCGAACGCCGGTACACCTTCTTCAAGGATCCCGACGATCTACCGCTGGAACTGTACGAGCTCTAGAAGGTGCTCATCGGCCGCACGCTGTTGGCCAGGTCGACCAGCGCGTAGCGGTGCGCCTGGGTGGGCGCCACCCGCGCCAGGCTGCGCAGCGATGCTTCCACGCCCAGTTGCAGCCCGTGCTGGGTGAACGGGAAACCCAGAATGTGGTTGGTGCTGGCCGTGTTGTCGGCCAGCCAGTCCATCGCGGTGCCCAGCACCAGCGCGCGGATCTGCAACACCCGCGGTTCCCCTTCGGGCAGCGCCTCCACCCGGCGGGCGGCGTCCCGGATCTGCCGCTCGGACACTTCGTTGATCGACCTGCCGGACAACAGCGTCACCGCACTGGTCAGCCGCGCGGTGGTGAAATGTCGTGAGGTGGCGGGTACCAGGTCCAGGGTGCGCACCGCGTCGTCGCGGTCGCCGTCCGCGGACTGGGCCCGGGCCAGCCCGAAACCCGCTGAGATGACGCCGTTGTCGGTGCGCCACACCGTGCCGTAGAACTTCCGCTCATCGGCRGTGCCGGACAGTTCGGCCGTCGCGGCCAGCGCCACCTTCGGGGCCAGCTCGCCGGGCAAGGTGTCCAGCACCTCGGTGAAATACTTTGTGGCCGTCTCATAGTCGGCGGTCAGCAACGCCGCCACCCCGCGGAACCAGGTCAGCCGCCAGCGCCACCCGATCCGGTCGGCCAGGTCGTCGAGCTTGCGGGTGGCCTTGGCCACGTCACCGAGATCCAGCAGCGCCCGCGCCTCCATCAGCGGCAGCTCCACCGATTCGGACAGGTCGATGCCCTCGGAGTCCAAGGTGCCGTGCCGGGCCGAACGCAATGAATCCAGGGTCTGCACAGGCTGACTGAGCACCGTCGCGGACAGGATCGGCGCGCCGACGTCGGCCGGGTCGACCAGCGGAACCTGCAGTGCCCTGACGATGTCGGCGGCCGTCAACTTCTCCGAATGCACCTGGCCGTCCAGGTATACGTCGGTGTGGGCCACCAGCAGATCCACCCCGAACGTCGAACGGGGCGGGCTGAACACGGTGGACAGGCCGGGTCGCGGCACCCGGGTGTCCTGTGCGACCACCTCGCGCAGCACGCCGATCAGCTGACTGGACATCTCCTCGGCGCTGGTGAACCGCCGCCGCGGATCGGGGTCGATGGCCCGTCGCAGCAACCGGCCGAAGGAGTCGTAGCTGACCAGCACCGGATCGTCGTCGGGCAGGCCGTCGACATAGCGGCCCTTGCGGGTTCGCAGGTTCAGCGTCAGAGCGGCCAGGGTGCGGCCGACGGTGTAGATGTCGGTCTGCACCGTCGGCCCGGTCCGGACGATCTCAGGCGCCTGGTAACCCGGTGTGCCGTAGAGGAATCCGAACGAATTGATCCGGGACACCGCGCCGAGGTCGATGAGTTTGAGCTGCTCCTCGGTGACCATGATGTTCTCGGGCTTGAGGTCGTTGTAAACCAGGCCGAGCGAATGCAGGTAGCCGAGTGCGGGCAGGATCTCCAGCATGTACGCGATGGCCTGTGCGACAGGAAGTCTGGCGCCCTTGCGCTGTTTGAGCGAGGTTCCGCCGACGTATTCCATGACGATGTAGCCGACGGGATCGCCGTGCTTGTCGTCGTGTTCGACGAAGTTGAAGATCTTCACGATGGCGGGGTGGGTGACCTCGGCCAGGAACTGCCGCTCGGCCATCGCGGTGGCCTGCGCCTCGGCGTCACCGGAATGCACCAGGCCCTTGAGCACCACCGGGCGGTAGTTCACGTTGGTGTCGAACGCCAGATACACCCAGCCCAGCCCGCCGTGCGCGATGCAGCCCTTGATCAGGTATTGATCGATCACCATGTCGCCCGGGCTCAGCTGCGGCAGGAACGAGTACGCGCTGCCGCAGTGCGGGCACGACCCTTCGAACAATGCCGGGCCCGCCTTGGACGCGCGGCCCACCGGCTTGCCGCAATTCCAGCAGAACCGTTTCGACTCGGAGACCACCGGATTGGTCATCAGCGCCGCGAGCGGATTGCGTTCGGTGACCCGGGGAATCTCGACCAGACCGCCGCCGAGGCGCCGGATGGGGGACCGGGGCCGGGTCGCGGTCGTCATGTGGTCGGTGGGCTCGGTGGTGGCGGTGCCACCGGAGGATCGCATGGCCCGGTCCGTATCGCCGAAGTCCGGGCGGTACACGGCCTGGGTGGCCATCGGCCGGACCGTCGCGACGGAGTCGTCCTCGAAATCCTCGAACTCCTCCAGGTCGGCCAGGCTGGCCGGCCGGGTACCGGGGTCGTCTGCCTCGGGCTCGCTCATCAGTCCACGTACCTCGCCACCGGCGGGGCGGGAGTCGGTCCCAGCACCGTCAACCACTTGCGGTACAACGTGTTCCACGTCCCGTCCCGGCGGATGCGTTCCAGGGTGCCGTTGACGAACCGGACCAGGCCAGGGTTCTCCTGGCCGATCCCGATGCCGTAGGGCTCCTCGGCCATGCTCGGGCCGACGATGTGCAGGTACGGATCCTGGCTGACCAGGCCGGCCAGGATGGTGTCGTCGGTGCTGACGGCGTCGACCTGGCGCTGCTGCAGCGCCACCAGGCAGTCCGCCCATGTCACCGTCTCCACGATGACCGGTGGCGGGTCGATCTGCTTGACCCGTTCCATCGACGTGGTGCCGGTCGCCGCGCAGACCCGCTTGCCCGCGAGGTCCGAGGCCTGCCTGATCTGCGAATCCCGTGGCGCCAGGATGCGCTGGTTGGCCGACAGATACTCGGTGGAGAACGCCACCAGTTCCTTACGGGCGCAGGTGATGCTCATGGTCTTCACCACGATGTCGACCTGATCGTTCTGCAGCGCGGTGATCCGGTCGGCCGAGGACAGGATGCGGTACTCCACCTGGGACGGCGTGCCGAAGATGTCGCGCGCCACCTCGCCGGCGATGTCGACGTCGAACCCGGTGATGGTGCCCGTGATGGGGTCGCGGAAGGAGAACAGATTGCTGCCGATGTCCAGCCCGACGATGAGCCTGCCGCGGTTGCGGATCTTCTCGACCGCATCCTCGGCCTGCTTGCGGTCGGTGAACGGGCGCAGGCTGGCGGTGCGGTCGCAATGGTTGTTGGTGGGGACCGGGTCCGGGGACGGATCCGGGGCCAACTGCTGCATGCCCGCCGGGGTCGGCGGCGGGAGCGTCACCTCCGGCATGGGTGCGGCGGGTGCGCTCTGGGAGCAGCCCGCGACCAGTGCGGCCGTGGCGAGGGTGAGTAGACGCTTTTTCACTAGCGGTACTCACTCAACCGGGGCCACAGACCGAGCGTGACGGCGATCGCGGCGATCACGCTCAGCGCGGCGGCGCCGAACGTCGCGCCGGCCAGCACCCGGCGGGCGTTGGCGATATCGGTCCGCAACTGGTTGCGGCTGTCCGCGATGCCCTTGGCGAGGGCCTCGTCGAGCTTGCCGAAGGCGGGGGTGGAGTCGTCCTCACCGGCGCCGAGCGCCACCTGGGTGGCGGCCTGGTAGTCACCGACGGCGATGTAGGCGTTGATCCGGTCATCGGCCGCCCGCCACTTGCGCAGCAGTTGTTCGGCGTCGGCCAGGTCGCCCTTGTTCACGTCGTCACTGCCCAGATAGATCGACAGTTGCTGCTGCATGGCGTCGATGCGCTGATAGTAGGACTGCTTGCGCACATCTTCATCGCCACGGCGCACCAGGGCCAGCGTCTCGTCGGCGCGGGCCTGCTGTGCCGTGATGGCCATCGTGGTGACCGTCTTCAACGATTGCGCCGCAGTGTTTTTCGCACTCCGGCTGTCGGTGGTCGAGATGACCAGTGCGGTACCCACCCAGACCACCATAATCAGCACCGCCAGTCCGCCCGCGACAAAACCGATGTTCACCCGGCGCCGCGTCCGCCTGGCCAGCCAGCGGTTGGCGAACAGCCCGAACAGGATGGTCGCGGTCACGACGATGATGACCGAGGCCGGGATGCGGGCCGAGGCGGCGGTCTCGGAGTCGACCCGCGCCGAGGTGAACTCGTAGAGCCGCTGGGCGTCGGGCAGGATCTGGGTCTGCATCAACGCCGACGCCTCGGACAGATACGACGAACCGACCGGGTTGCCTGCCCGGTTGTTGGTCCTGGCGGTCTCGACCAGCCCGGTGTAGATGGCCAGTTGCCCGTTGACCCGGCCGAGCAGCTGGATCATCGGCTCGTCGGTCAATCCGCTGGAGGCCCGGGTGACGGCCACCGAGGCATCGGTGATGGCCTGTTCGTAGCGCTGTCGGACCGCGGTGGGTTCGGCCCCCGCGATGAACGCCGTCGCCGCGGCGGCGTCGGCGACCGAGAGCGTGGTGTAGAGCTGGCCGGCCGCGAACGACAGCGGTTCGGTGTGGTTGAGCACGGTGGTCAGCGCCTGCTGGCGGTCATCGACGGTGCGTGACGTCGCGAAGGCGCAGGCGATGACGAGAGCGGACAGCACCATGCCGATGGTCAGGATCCGGCCCGGCGTGGTCCACAGGAACCACCATCTGGGGTGCGCAGGGGTGGCCGGCGACCGTGACGCCAGCGGTTCGGTCGACGGATGCGCCAACTCCACGGTCACGGGTGCGTCACCCTCCCTCCAGACGTGATTAATGAAAGTCTAAGAGAGATTGGTGTGACGTGTGGGAATTCGCGGCCCCTTATCCTGAACGCGTGCGTGGCGACGGTGACGGATGGGTGTTGTCCGAGGGCGGTGGGCATTTCTGGGGCCGCCATGGTGCGGCCGGCTTGCTGCTGCGCGCGCCCGGTCCGGGTGGGGCGGCCGCCGTCCTGTTGCAACACCGCGCCCCGTGGAGTCACCAGGGCGGCACCTGGGGCCTGCCCGGCGGCGCCAGGGACAGCCACGAATCGGTCGAGGAGGCGGCGGTACGCGAAGCTCATGAGGAGGCCGGCCTCGTTCTCGAACAGATGACGGTGCGCATCTCGGTGGTCACCCACGAGGTGCCGGGCTGGTCGTACACCACGGTCATCGCCGACGCCGTCGAGATGCTGACCACCATTCCCAACCGGGAGAGCTCGGAGCTGCGCTGGGTGCCGGAGGCCGAGGTCACCGACCTGCCGCTGCATCCCGGTTTCGCGGCCAGCTGGGACCGTCTGCGCAGTGTCACCGCCACCATCCCGCTGATCACACCGTGAGCGCTGCCTTGAGCTGACGTGCCGCGGCCTGAGGGTCGTCGGCCTCGGTGATGGCGCGCACCACCACGATCCGGCGGGCGCCCGCGGCCAGCACCTCGGGCAGCCGGTCGGCGTCGATCCCGCCGATCGCGAACCACGGCTTGGCCGGCGCCAGCGCGGCGGTGTGCCGGACCAGGTCCAGACCCGGCGCCGGGCGGCCCGGTTTCGTCGGGGTGGGCCAGCAGGGCCCGGTGCAGAAATAGTCGACGGCTTCCGTCAGTGCCGTCGCCACCTGCTGCTCGTCGTGGGTGGACCGGCCGAGTACGGGACGGTCGCCGATGATCTCGCGGGCGACATCCAGCGGCAGGTCGTCCTGGCCGAGGTGCAACACGTCGGCCCCCGCGGCACGCGCCACGTCGGCCCGGTCGTTCACCGCGAGCAGGGCGCCGTGCCTGCGGGCCGCGTCGGCCAGGATCTCCAGGGCCGCCAGCTCCTGACGGGCCTCCAGCCCCTTCTCCCGGAGCTGGATGATGTCGACCCCGCCGGCCAGCGCGGCGTCGGCGAATTCGGCCAGATCACCGCGCGCGGTCCGGGCGTCGGTGCACAGGTACAGGCCGGCGTCGGCGAGACGCTTACGTGGATCCACCGCACCGAGGCTAGCCACCCGGCCGAGTACGCTGGACAGCCGACACGGGAGTCCCGGGAACGGGGCTGAGAGTGGGCCAGTCACCGGCCCTGACCGTTACACCTGATCCGGGTCATGCCGGCGAAGGGAGAGGGAATGTCTGAACGTGCTCTTGCCGTGATAGGCGGCGGCGTCATCGGCCTGTCGATCGCCCGTCGTGCGGCCCAGGACGGCTGGTCGGTCCGGGTGCACCGCACCGACGCGCGCGGTGCTTCCTGGGTGGCCGGCGGCATGCTCGCCCCGCACAGCGAGGGCTGGCCGGGGGAGGACGCCCAGCTCGCGTTGGGCCTGGAGTCGCTCAAGCTGTGGCACACCGGCTTCTTGAATGGATTGCCCGACGACGTCGTCACCGCGCGCGAATCGCTGGTGGTGGCCGTCGACCGCGCCGACGCCGCTGACCTGCGCACCGTCGCGGACTGGCTCTCCGCGCAGGGGCAGCCGGTCAGCCCGACGACGGCGGCCCGCGACATCGAGCCGCTGCTGGCCCAGGGCATCCGGCACGGCTTCGTGGCCGAGACCGAACTGGCGGTGGACAACCGGCTGCTGGTAGATGCGCTGCAGGTGGCCTGCGACGGCCTCGGTGTGCAGTGGGCACCGCCCGTCACGGACCTGGCCGACGTACCGGGGCTGCGGGTGATCGCCAACGGGATCGACGCCCCGGCGCTGTGGCCGGGTCTGCAGGTGCGCCCCGTCAAGGGTGAGGTGCTGCGCCTGCGCTGGCGCAAGGGCTGCATGCCGGCGCCGCAGCGCGTCGTGCGGGCCCGCGTGCACGGCAGGCAGGTGTACCTGGTGCCGCGGGCCGACGGTGTGGTGATCGGCGCGACCCAGTACGAACACGGCCGGGACACCGCCCCGGTGGTGACCGGGGTGCGTGACCTGCTCGACGACGCATGCGCCGTGATGCCCGCGCTGGGGGAGTACGAACTGGCCGAGTGCGCCGCGGGATTACGGCCGATGACACCCGACGGTCTGCCGATCGTCGGCAGACTGGACGAACGGACGCTGGTGGCCACCGGGCACGGACGGAACGGATTCCTGCTGGCGCCGTGGACGGCGGAGCGGATTGCCCTCGAACTGGACAAGCGTTGGGAACATGATGAAATTACTGGTTAACGGCGAAGAGGCCGACGTCCGAGACGCCATCACGGTCGAAGAACTGGTGAGCGACTTGGGTTTTCCGGAGAAGGGCATCGCGGTGGCCGTCGACTGGGAGGTGCTGCCGCGCTCGGCGTGGCACACCGCGCTCACCGATGGCGCCCGGGTGGAAGTGGTGACGGCGGTGCAGGGTGGCTGACGTCCGGAAGCTGACGATCGCGGGCCGCGAGTTCGGCTCGCGACTCATCATGGGCACCGGCGGCGCCGCCAACCTCGCGGTGCTGGAGGAGGCGCTGATCGCGTCGGGCACCGAGCTGACCACGGTGGCCATGCGCCGCGTCGACGCCGAAAGCGGCACCGGGGTACTGGATCTGCTCAACCGCCTGGGCATCACCCCACTGCCCAACACCGCGGGGTGTCGCGGTGCGGCCGAGGCCGTGCTGACCGCCCGGCTGGCCCGCGAGGCGCTGGGCACCGAATGGGTGAAACTCGAGGTCATCGCGGATGAGCGCACCCTGCTGCCCGACGCCATCGAGTTGGTCAGGGCCGCAGAGCAATTGGTGGACGACGGCTTCGTCGTGCTGCCCTACACCAACGACGACCCGGTGTTGGCCAAGCGGCTGGAGGACACCGGCTGCGCGGCCGTCATGCCACTGGGCTCGCCGATTGGCACCGGACTCGGGATCGCGAACCCGCACCACATCGAGATGATCGTGGACCGGGCCGGCGTTCCGGTCATCCTGGACGCCGGCATCGGCACCGCCAGTGACGCCGCGCTGGCCATGGAACTCGGTTGTGACGCCGTGCTGCTGGCCACCGCCGTCACCCGGGCGGCCGATCCGCCGGTGATGGCCGCCGCGATGGCCGCCGCCGTCACCGCCGGCCGTCTGGCGCGTCAGGCGGGCCGGATCCCCAAGCGGTTCTGGGCGCAGGCATCGAGTCCGACCACCCCGTGAGACGCTATGTGGCGCTGGGTAGCTCGATGGCCGCCGGTCCCGGCATCACGCCGCGCGCGCCCGGCGCGCCGGTGCTGGCGATGCGCTCGGCCCGCAACTATCCACACCTGACGGCCGCGCGGCTGGGGCTGGATCTGGTGGACGTCACGTTCTCCGGGGCCACCACCGCGCACATCCTGTACGAAGAGCAACACGGTGTGCCGCCGCAGATCGAGGCCCTCGACGGATCCGAGTCGCTGGTGACGGTCACCATCGGCGGCAACGACGTCGGCTACGTGCCGCTGCTGTCCGTCGCCGCGCTGCCGTCCCTGCTGCGCCGGATGACCCCGGTCGGCGACATGTTCGACGAGGACGCCCGCGACGCCGCGCTCGAGACGGTGCGCGACGCCCTGGTCCGGGTGGGCACCGCCATCCGTGAGTGCGCGCCGGGCGCGCGGGTGTTGTTCGTCGACTACCTCACCCTGCTGCCGCCCGCGGACACCACGTCGCCCCCGATCCCCGCCGACCTGTTCGCCCTCGGGCACCGTGTCGCCGACGGCCTGGAACGGGCCACCGCCGACGCGGCCGCCGAGACGGGGTGTGAAGTGGTGCGCGCCGGGGCCGCCAGCCGCGAGCACCACCCGTGGTCGCGCCAACCCTGGACCACCAAGCCGAGCTGGATCGTGCTGCCGCTGCCCGGTCGTGGCCCTGCCCCGCTGCATCCCACGGCCGCGGGGATGCGTGCGGTCGCCGACCTGATCGTGCAGCAGGCATCATGATCGAACTGACCGGCCTCACCAAGCGCTTCGGGCACACCACCGCCGTCGACGACCTGACCTGCACCGTCGAATCCGGCGTCGTCACAGGGTTTCTCGGCCCCAACGGCGCGGGCAAGTCGACCACGATGCGGATGATCCTCGGGCTGGACCGGCCCACCGCCGGCACGGCGACCGTGCTCGGCAAGCGCTACCACGAACTTCGCCACCCGCTGCGCACCGTCGGTGCGCTGTTGGACGCGCGCCAGGTGCACCCGAATCGGACGGCCCGCGCGCACCTGCGCTGGATCGCGGCAGGCAACCGGATCCCCGCCGCCCGGGTGGACGAGGTCCTCGACGCGGTGGGACTCACCGACGTCGCAGGCAAGCGCGCCGGGGCCTTCTCGCTGGGCATGAGCCAGCGCCTCGGTATCGCGACGGCACTGCTGGGCGACCCGCAGGTGCTGCTGTTCGACGAACCGGTCAACGGATTGGACCCCGAAGGCATTCGCTGGGTGCGCACCTTCATGCGCACACTGGCCGACGAGGGACGCACCGTGTTCGTCTCCAGTCATCTGCTCGCCGAGATGGCCAACACCGCGGACCGGTTGGTGGTGATCGGCCGCGGGCGGTTGATCAGCACCGCGTCGATGGACGAGTTCCTGGCCGCATCGGCCGACGTCCTGGTCCGCAGTCCGGAGGCCGATCGGCTGGCCGGGGTGCTGGCCGCAGACGGCATCTCGGTGACGCGGGAGGACACCGCCCTGCGGGTCGCGGGAGCCACGACCGAGGTCGTGGGCGAACTGGCCGCCCGGAACGGCATCACCCTGCACGAGCTGACCGCGACGCGCGCCTCCCTGGAGGAGGCGTACCTGAACGTCACCGACGACGCCACCGAATACCGGGCCGGCGCATGACCATCGTCGCCGAGTACCTCAAACTGCGGACCACCCGTGCCCCGGCGTGGATGGCCGTGACGGTCCTGGTGCTCAGCCTCGGGATGGCCGAGCTGCAGGCCTACGCGTCCTATGGCCCGCTGGCCCCGGACCGGGCCGCGTCGGGGGCGGCCATGTTCGGTGTCCCCGTCCTGATGATCCTGTCGGCCCTGACAGTCACCGGCGAGTACCGGACGGCCATGATCCGCACCACCTTCCTGGTCACCCCGAACCGCGTCCGGGTGCTGGCCGCCAAAGCGCTTGTCGCCGCGGGGTTCTCCGGGGTGGTGAGTGCGCTCGCGACGCTCGGGTCGGTCGTGCTGACCGCCGGCGGGCCGCACTGGCGGGTCGTCGGCGCGGTGACGCTCTACGCGGTGCTGGGGGCGGTGCTGGCGGTCGGGCTCGGCGCCGTGGTGCGGCACACCGCCGCCGCCGTCGCCGTCCTGCTGCTGTTGCCGTTCGTGCTGGAACCGCTGCTCGGGGTGAGCCCACAACTGGGGGCGCGGATCGGCCCGCTGCTGCCCTTCGCCAACGCGAATGCGTTCACCGGCGTCACGTGGCTGCAGACTTTCACCATGTGGTGGGGGCCCGCCGGGTCGGCGCTGTACTTCGCCGCGGTGTCCGCCGCCGTCTTCGCGGTGGGTGCCGTGGTGGTGACTCGCCGGGACGCCTGACACGCGTCGGCTACCGTGGGGTCCTATGGGGCTCAAATCACATGCGGCAACGGCGTTCGTTTCGGTCGCGGCCGTCCTGGCCGGGTGCGCGCATGCACCCGCGCCGCAGCCCACGGCCGCGCCGGCGCCCGCCCCGCCGAACGCCGAGTACGCGGGTTCCCTGCGGGACCGGGTCACCGCCGACGCGATGATGGCGCATCTGAAGAAGCTGCAGGAGATCGCCGACGCCCACGACGGCACCAGGGCGATGGGCACGCCGGGATACCAGGCCAGTGTCGACTACGTGGCAAACACCTTGCGGGACAAGGGATTCGATGTGCAGACCCCGGAGTTCGAGGTGCGCCTGCCGTTCGCCGAGGATCCGGCGCTGACGGTGTCGGGAGCGCGGGTGGCGGCCAAACCGCTCAACTACACGATCGGCACCAACGGTGACGGGGTGCGCGGCCCGCTGGTGGTCGCACGCGTGGACGACAGTCCGGGCTGCGCCGAGGCCGACTACGACGGCATGCAGCTCGAAGGCGCGGTGGTCCTGGTCAACCGCGGCGCCTGCCCGTTCGGCGACAAGCAGGCCAACGCGGCCAAGCGCGGAGCGGTGGCGCTGATCGTGGCCAACAATGTCGACGGCGACGAATTCGGCGGCACCCTCGGTGAGGACACCGAGGTCAAGATCCCGGTCGTCAGCGTCACCAAGGCCGAGGGCGCCCGGCKGCGCGGCGCCCCGGGACCGGTGACCCTGACGATGAAAGCGGGGGTCAACGTCGAGCACACCCGCAACGTCATCGCCCAGACCAAGACGGGTTCGCCCGCCGACGTGGTGATGGTCGGGGCGCATCTGGACAGCGTGCCCGAGGGACCCGGTATCAACGACAACGGCTCGGGTACCGCCGCCGTGCTGGAAACCGCACTGCAGATGGGCAGTTCGCCGAATGTGCCCAACGCGGTGCGCTTCGGTTTCTGGGGTGCCGAGGAACTGGGCCTGCTGGGTTCGAGCAACTACATCTCGACGCTCGGGGTGGACCAGCTCAAAGACATTGCGCTGTATCTGAATTTCGACATGCTCGCCTCGCCCAACCCCGGCTACTTCACCTACGACGGGGACCAGTCCCTGCCGCCGGAGAAGGACGGCAGCGTGCCGAGGGTGCCGGAAGGCTCCGCCGGGATCGAACGCACCCTGGTGGCCTACCTGGACGGCGCGGGCAAGACCGCCCAGGACACGTCGTTCGACGGCAGGTCGGACTATGACGGCTTCACCAAGGCCGGAATACCTTCCGGCGGACTGTTTTCCGGCGCCGAGGACAACATGACCGAGGAACAGGCGCAGCTCTGGGGCGGCAAGGCCAATCAGCCGTTCGACCCGAACTATCACAAGGCGACCGACACGCTCGAGCACATCGACCGCACCTCCCTGGACATCCAGGGCAAGGGCGTCGCGTACGCGGTGGGGCTCTACGCGCAGGATCAGCGCGGCCGCAACGGGGTTCCGGTCCGGGGCGACCGCACCCGCCATACGCTGTCCGGCTCATGAGGCGCCTCGTCGTCGCTGCGTGCGCCGCACTGGCAATGAGTGCGTGCTCGCCGCCGCCCCCGCCGTCGGCGGAGATCTCGGCCCAGTACCTGGCGGGCAAGGTGACCGCCGACGCCATGTACGCGCATCTGCAGAAGCTCAGCGACATCGGCAATCGGGAACCCGGCACGCCCGGCCATGACACCGCAGTCGACTACATCGCGGGAGTGTTGCGCGACAAGGGCTTCGATGTACAGACCCCGGAGTTCGAGTGGCTCAAGACAGGTAACCCGGGCACCCCGACGCTGGAGGTCGCGGGCAAGCGCTTTCCCGTCGATCAGGGTTCGCCGCTGACGCCGACGCCACCGGCGGGCCTGAGCGGCCCGAGCGTGCGGCCGGCGAAACCATCGGGTTGTGCGGCAGCGGACTACGGCACCGCCCCCGGTGTGCGCGGCGCGCTGGTGATCGTCGACGCGCTGGGCTGTTCGGTGGTCGACAAGCAGGACGCGGCGCGGGCCGCCGGTGCGGTCGGCCTGTTGATGGTGGCGACCGAGGCCGTGCCCGGCCTGTTCCCGGCGGGCTACTACAAGCAGCTCACGTTTCCGGTCGCGATCATCGACCGCACCGTGGACGCCGCGCTGCGCCGCACCAACGCCCCCGTGCGACTGACGCTCAACGGCGCGGCGAGTCTCGCGCGATCGCGCAGCGTCACCGCCCAGACCCGCACCGGCGAGCACGGCAACGTCATCGTGGCCGGGGCGCACCTGGACAGTGCGCTGGGCAGCCCCGGCATGAACGACAACGGGACCGGAGTGGCGGCGCTGCTGGCCACCGCGACCGCGCTGGGCTCCTCGCCTGCCGTCGCCAACGCGGTGCGGTTCGCGTTCTGGGGCTCGGAAACCCTCGGTGCCCCAGGCAAATACCTCGCCGGGCTGAAAGCCGATGAGCTCGACGACATCGCGGTCTATCTGGACGCCGACATGCTGGGTTCGCCCAATGCCGGGTTCTTCACCTACGACGGCGACCAGTCCGGTCAGCCCAACCCGGACATCACGTCGGTCCCGGAAGGTTCGGCGGGAATCGAACGCACCCTGGCCGGATATCTGAACCTCGCCGGCGTCCGGCCCGCCGATCAGCCGCTGGACCGGCTCAGTGATTACGGCCCGTTCCTGGCCGCCGGGATCCCCGCGGGTGGCGTCACCACCGGTGCGCTGCAGAAGAAGACGCCGGTGCAGGCCCGGCTGTGGGGTGGTAAGGCCGGTCAACCGTTCGACCCCAATACCGGCGGTCCCCGCGACGGCCTCGACAACGTCGACCATCGCGCGCTGTCCATCACCGGCCCTGCCATCGCGTTCGCCGTCGGCACCTACGCACAGTCCACCGACGGAGCCAACGGCGTCCCGGCCCGCGACAGCCGCCACCACAAACCCTGAGGAGTGCCGTGTACCTGCGCGTCGACACCCAGACCACCCCGCCGCATGTCGAACTCTGTGAGCCCGAGGATTTCACCGCGTTCAAGGTCGTCGTGGTGGCCGCGGCGCACTCCTGGGTAGACCCCGGCGACCTCACCGAACTCGCCGGGCGGGGTGGGGACGCCGACTGGCAGCAGAAGCTGGCCGCGATGATCGGCTACGCCCAGTCCAAGGGGTGGACCGACGAGGCCGGGCGGATCCGGGCGCACGTCGAGATCGACGAGGTAGCTCCCCAAAGCTGACGGCCGTCGGGCAACATCAGCGGGTGGAGAAGCTCGCCCGGTTGCCCTCGCAGCTGTCGAGTTCGGCCTCGTTGTTCTCCGATGCCTCGGAGGCGCAGCTGGACAGACTGCACGATGTGGCACCGCCTGCCGGTCGCGAGGTGCTGATCACCGGGGCGGCCCAGATCAACAGGGACAGTGTGCACGCGATCACCGCGCGCCTGCCCCTGGTACTCGGGCTGATCGCGATCAGCACCTTTGTGCTGTTGTTCCTGCTCACCGGAAGTGTGGTGCTGCCGGTGAAAGCACTTGTCCTGAATGTGCTTTCGCTGTCAGCAACCTTCGGTGCGCTGGTATGGATCTTCCAGGACGGGTCGGGTGGTCACCGCGGCGGCGCTGGTGATGTCCATCTCATTTGCGGCCCTGGTTGCGGCAAATGTGTCATTCATGCGCATGTTCGGCCTCGGTCTGGCCTTGGCGGTACTGATGGACGCGACCCTGGTGCGGATGATGTTGGTGCCCGCGTTCATGCAGGTGATGGGCCGCTGGAACTGGTGGGCGCCGAAACCGTTGGCGCGGTTGCATGATCGGTTCGGCTTCACAGACTGATTCCAGGAACCGGATTGAACCGGATGGCGTAGCACCCCGTGTAGTTGTTATGGGAATTAGCCTCACCGAAGTGTCCAGCTACAGCACCATCGCCGGGGTCCACGGGGTCCTACCGCCACATCGATACACCCAGGACGAGGTGACCGAGGCACTGTTGGCCCTGCCCGGTTATCAAGAGCACGAGGGCATCGTCCGGGCCTTGCACAAGAGTGCCAAGGTGCAGAGCAGGTATCTGGTCCGGCCGCTCGAGGAGTATGCCGGGCTCTCCGATTTCGGCGACGCGAACAGTCTGTTCATCGAGCACGCAACCGATCTCGGGTGTGCTGCGCTGACCGGTGCGCTCGACGAGGCCGGCCTGCGGCCCGAGGACGTCGACCTGATCATCACCACCACCGTCACCGGAGCGGTGGTCCCGTCGCTGGACGCCCGCATCGCCGGCAGGGTCGGTCTGCGGCCCGATGTGCGGCGCATCCCGATCTTCGGGCTTGGCTGCGTGGCGGGCGCGGCCGGTATCGCCCGGCTCAACGACTACCTGCGCGGGGCGCCGGACAAGGTGGCGGTGCTGGTCTCGGTGGAGCTCTGTTCGCTTACCCGCAAACACAATCCGTCCATGCCGACGCTGGTGGCCGGTGCCCTGTTCGGCGACGGCGCCGCCGCGGTGGTGGCGGTCGGGCGCGGGCGTTCGGAGCGGATGAACCCCACCGGGCCCGATGTGCTCGACTCGACCAGCCACCTCTATCCCGACTCGCTGCACGCCATGGGCTGGGATATCGGCACCAAGGGGTTCGAGATCGTGCTCAGCGCGGAGGTGCCCGGCTTCGTGAGTCGCTTCCTGGGTGACGATGTCACGAGTTTCCTTGGTACCCATGATCTCACCGTCGGCGACATCGGCACGTGGGTGAGCCATCCGGGCGGCCCAAAGGTCATCGAGGCCATCATCGACACCCTCGATCTGCCGCCGGACGCGCTGGACCTGACCTGGCAGTCGCTGGCCGAGGTGGGGAACCTGTCCTCCTCGTCGGTGCTGCATGTGCTGCGGGACACGATCCGCAAACGGCCGGCGGCCGGGACGCCCGGGGTGCTGATGGCCATGGGTCCGGGCTTCTGCTCGGAACTCGTCCTGCTGCGCTGGCGCTGATCGCGTGCGCGGGTTCCTGGCGCTGATCCTGCTGGTGGCCGTCGAGCGGGTGGCCGAACTGGTGGTGTCCAATCGCAATCTGACATGGAGTAAAGCCAACGGCGGCAAAGAGTTCGGGGCCGGACACTATCCGGTGATGGTGGCCCTGCACACCGGTCTGCTGGCCGGCGCGGTCGCCGAGGCCCGGTTCCGGCGGCGCTGGATCTGGCCGGCGTTCTGGGTGGTGGCGACCGCGCAGGTCCTGCGTTGGTGGTGCATCACCACGCTGGGTAGGCAGTGGAACACCCGGGTGGTCGTGGTGCCGGGCGCGGCGCGCGTCGCCGGTGGCCCGTATCGCTTCATCCCGCACCCCAACTACGTGGCCGTGGTGCTCGAAGGGGCCGCGCTGCCGCTGGTCGGCGGGGCGTGGATGACGGCGCTGGTGTTCTCAGTGGCCAATGCGGCATTGCTGCGCACCAGAATTCGTGTCGAGAACACGGCATTGCAGAGTTTGTCGTGATCGACCTGCTGGTCGCGGGCGGCGGCCCTGCCGGGCTGGTCACCGCGGTGCACGCCGCCCGCGCCGGGCTGGAGGTCGTCGTCGTCGAGCAACGCAGCGGCCCCATCGACAAGGCGTGCGGGGAAGGGCTGATGCCCCATTCGCTGCTGCACCTGGAACGCCTCGGCGTGCAACCCGAGGGCCGGCCGTTCCGGGGAATCCGCTACCTCGACGGAAAGCGTTGCGCCGAAGCCCGGTTCCGGCACGGTCCCGGTCGCGGGGTCCGCCGCACGGTGCTGCATGCGGCCCTGGCCGGCGCGGCGGAGACGGCCGGGGTGCGGGTGGTGCACGGCGATGTCGGGGCGATCACCCAGGATGCGGAGTCGGTGTCGGCGGCGGGCTTTCGCGCCCGGTACCTGGCCGCGGCGGACGGCCTGCACTCGCCGATCCGCCGCGAACTGGGGCTGTCGGGAGGCGAAGCGGCGCAGCGGCGCTGGGGCATCCGGCGGCACGTGCAGATCGCCCCGTGGTCGGACTGCGTCGAGGTGCACTGGGGTGCGGAGACCGAAGCCTATGTGACCCCGGTCAACGAGGACACCGTCGGCGTGGCCATCCTGAAATCGAGCCGCGGCGGATTCGAGGCGCACCTGAAAGAGTTTCCGGCACTGGCCGATCGGATCGCCGGCCGGCCGCACGGACCGGACCGGGCGGCCGGGCCGCTGCGCCAGAAGGTGCGCACCCGGACCGCGGGGCGGGTGCTGCTCGTCGGCGATGCCGCGGGCTACGTCGACGCCCTCACCGGCGAGGGCATGGGGCTGGCCTTCGGTGCGGCAGAGGTGCTGGTCGACTGCGTCGTCACGGGGCGGACGGCCGACTACGACCGGCGATGGCGCACCTTGACCCGGCGTTACCGCTTCCTGACCGCTGCCCTGTTGCACGCCACCGCGATCCGTCCGGTGCGGGCCGGCATCACCCCCGTGTCGGCGGCAGTGCCCGGGGTGTTTTCGCGCGTGGTCAATCTTCTCGGGGACTGATCTGGCTGGGCGCGCCCAGCAGTCGCATCCCGTGGTACACCAGCAGGGCGGCGATGGCGCCCAGCGAGATCCCGGTGAACGTCAACGAGCCGATCTGCCAGGTGAAGTCGGCGATCCCGATGATCAACGGGATGGCCGCCGTCATCTGGTTGACGGGCAGCGAGAAGTCCACGTGGTTGGTCAGCCAGATGCGGATACCCAGCACGCCGACGAGTCCGTACAGCACGATGGTAGCGCCACCCAGCACGCCGGGCGGGATGGCCGAGATGGTGGCACCGACCTTGGGGCACAACGACAATACGACGGCGACGATGGCGGCCACCCAGTACGCCGCGGTCGAGTAGATGCGCGTCGCCGCCATCACGCCGATGTTCTCCGCGTAGGTGGTGGTCGCCGATCCACCGCCGGCACCGGCCAGCACGGTGGCGACACCGTCGGCGGCCAGCGCCCGGCCCATCACGGGATTCAGGTCGGTTCCGGTCATCTGGCCGACGGACTTGACGTGGCCGATGTTCTCGGCGACCAGCGCGATCACGGCGGGCAGGAACAACGGCAACACAGCCAGATTGAACGACGGCGTCTGGAAATGCGGCAGCCCGATCCACGGTGCCGCCGCGATGGCGGCGGTGTCCACCTCGCCGAGGGCCAGCGCCAGCAGGTAGCCCAGCACCACGGCCAGGAAGATCGCCAGCCTGCCGATCAGGCCCTTGAAGAACGCGAGCGTCCCGACCAACAGCACCAGCGTGACGATGCCGACCAGGGGACCCTTCTCGAAATTGTTCTTCGCCGCGGGTGCCAGGTTGAAACCGATGAGCGCGACGATCGCACCCGTCACCACCGGCGGCAGGGACACGTCGAGCCAGTGCGTGCCCACCACGTGCACGATTGCGCCGATCACGATCAGCAACAGGCCGACCGCCACCAAACCGCCCAGCGCACTGCCGGTTCCGTGCGAGGCGACCGCGGCGGTGACCGGTGCGATCACCGAGAAGCTGGAACCGAGGTAACTGGGCAGCCGATTGCCGGTGATGACGAGGAACAGGATGGTGCCGACCCCGGAGAACAGCAGCGTGGTGGCAGGCGGGAAGCCGGTGAGCACCGGGACCAGGAACGTGGCGCCGAACATGGCCACCACGTGCTGGGCGCCGATGCCGATGGTCCTCGGCCAGCTCAGCCGCTCGTCGGGTGCGACGACGAACTGCGCGTCACCCCGGGGTTCGACATACTTCCAACTGAGTGCACTCACGTCGTTGACTACACACCATGAACGTTCGCCGCGCTCAGTATCAGAGGGAGTGGCTGCGCGGTGACGTGCTCGCCGGGGTCACCGTCGCGGCGTATCTGGTGCCCCAGGTGATGGCCTACGCCACCATCGCGGGGCTGCCACCCGTCGCGGGCCTGTGGGCATCGCTGGTGCCCCTCGCGGTGTACGCCGTGCTGGGGTCCTCCCGCCAATTGTCGGTGGGGCAGGAGTCGACGGCCCGCGTCAAACAGGACCTGCTCGACGACCTGAAAGCCGCGGGTTTCCTTGCCCGGGTGGGGGAGGACCGCATCTTCCCGACGTTGCCCACCGCGGTCGAGGCGTTCCGGCACCGCTGATCAGGCCGAATTGTCGACCTTGCCGGAGACGGCGACGGCCACCGCGCCCGCCACGGCCGCGCAGAACGCCAGCACGACCAGCCAGCCGAAGCCGGGGCGCGCGGTGTCGCCGAACAGCAGCACCCCGAGGATGCCCGGCACCACCGTCTCACCGACGACCAGCGCGGCGGCCGCCCCGTTCACCGAACCGAGTTGCAGTGCGACGGTGAACAGATAGAACCCACCGAGCCCCGCGACGGCGATGGTCCACGCGGCGGGATCGGTCAGCAGGGAGTGCACGTCGAACGGGTCGATGCCGTCGGCCACCCGCACGGCGACGGCCATGGTGCCGTACAGCACGCCCGCGATCAGGCCCGCGGGTATCGCCGCGCGGGCGCCGAGAAACCGGGTGAGGATCAACCCGGCCGCGAGGATCACCAGCGCGGCGACCAGCAGGGCCCAGTGCAACCCGGCCGGCCCGGTCCCGGTGCCGAGGTGGCCCGTCGTGAAGCCCAGGATCAGCAGCGAGACGACCACGGTGCCGATGGCCAGCCAGTCCCGGCCACGCAACCGCACCCCGAGGACCACGATGCCGAGCAGCGCGGTCACCACCAGATTGGCGCTGATGATGGTCTGCGACAGGAACAGTGGGATCAGCCGGGCCGAGACGAGGCTGCCGAGGAAGCCCAGGCCGTCGAGCACCATGCCGGCCAGGAACGCCGGCGTGACGGCCGCGGTGACCGTCGAGTGTAGGGACGGCCCGCCGGTGTCGGCGGGATCGCGGGAACTGCGCGCCCCGTAGGCCTGCAGCACCGAGGCGGTTCCGTAGCTGAGGCAGGCCGCCAAGGCGGCCAGCAGACCGATCAGCGGTTACGGATGGCGTTGGCGGCGAGATACCCGACGTAGCCCAGCGCGCCGACGGCGGCGAGCTTGCGGGTCTTAGGGATCAGCAGGCCGACGCCGATGGCGGTCTCGATGCTGCCGTTGATCTTGATGTGGCGATCGGTGTCGCGCGGGAACGCAGGCTTGGTCATCGGCTCGAACACCTGGGGGGCGACGAAATGCGTGACGCCGGCTCCCGCGAGGGCCAGTCCACTCAGGACGACGGCCGGGGACTTCTTCTTCTCGGACACGGGACCGACGGTACCGCAGTCACTCTTTGAGCGATCCGGACCTCGGGTCATCGGTCGTCGCGATACAGGTGAGGGCACGGTCGCCGCGCTTCCAGGACGCCTCGGTGGGATAGAGCACGAACATGCCCACTTCCGGATCGTCCATCGCCGCCGACGAGTACGTCTGCAGCGCCGGCTGGCACTTGTCCTGATAGCCGACGATCTTGGCCTGGCCGGGGAAGTCGTTGCCGGGCACGGTGATGACGGCGAACACCTCACCCTTGTGCGGCTCCGCGCATTCGACGGTCTTGACCGACGCGACCAGGCTCGAGTCGGACGGAAGTTCGGTGAGGCAGTCCCCGACGCCGATCTCGTCGGCGTCCACCACGTCGGAGTTCTTCATCAGCAGCACCAACAAGAGCACCCCGAGCGCGCCGAGCAGCACCACGACGCCGGCGACGATCCCGATGATCAGGCCCCATCGGGTTTTGGGTGGCTGCGGGGGCGGGCCCTGGTACGGGTAGCCGTACGAGTACGGCTGCGGGGGCGGTGGGGGCGCCCCATAAGGCGGGCCATAGGGCGGCTGCGTCATGGAATGACGATAACCGCGGCCGCCACCGCGAGCACGGGAACGTCCAGCGTCTTGGACCCGAGGTCGTGACGGGCGCCGGTGACCTCGACGATGCTCACCGGACCGCCGAGCAGGTCTGCGGCGGCCCGGATCTCGTCGATGCTGCCGAACGGATCGGAGGTGCCGTGGGTGAACACCGTCGGGACGGTGATCTGCGGCAGATGTTCGGTGCGGGCACGCTCCGGCTTACCAGGCGGATGCAGGGGATAGGAGAACAGCGTCAGCACATCGGGACCGGCTGCTGTGTCGTTCTGCGCGGCTGCCGTCACCATCGACGTCATCCGCCCGCCGTAGGAATGCCCGCCGGCCAGCACCGGGCCGTGGCCCAGGCCCCGCGCCCAGGTGATCGCCTCGGTGATGCCCTCCTGGTCGGCCTTCGCCGAATTCGACGGCGGGCCCTTGGGGCGCCGGCGCCGGTAGGGCAGGTTGTAGCGGACCGCGAGAAAGCCGTTGCGGGCCCACTCGTCACAGATCCGGATCAGCAGCGGGGCGTCCCGGCTGCCGCCCGCGCCATGGGTGAGCAGGACGGTCCCCGTCGGCGTTCCGGTCGGCTCGTGGGCCACCCCGGCGATCGCGTCAAGACTCATGTTGCAACCGGAACAGGGCGTTGACCGGGCCGTGGCCCTGACCCAAAGGATATGCGGCGCGCAGACATTCGGTGACCCAGCGCTTGGCGAAGGCGACCGCATCCGGCACGGTGTAGCCGTGCGCCAGGGCGCAGGTGGCGGCGGCGGCCAGCGTGTCGCCCGCGCCGTGGTCGTGGCCGGTGTCGATGCGTTCGGCGTCGAATTCGTAGAAGTCGGTGCCGTTGTAGAGCAGGTCGGGGCTGTGTGTGGAGGAGCGCAGATGCCCACCCTTGACCAGTGCCCACGTCGGGCCCAGCGCGTGCAGGGCCTTGACGGCGTCGCGTTGGGTGCCCGCGTCCACCACGTCGATCCCGGTGATCAGCCGCACCTCGTCGAGGTTGGGCGTCACCAGGGTGGCGATCGGGAACAGCTCATGGCGCACCGAATCCAGTGCCGACGGGTGCAGCAGCGGGTCGCCGTGCATGGAGGCGCACACCGGGTCGACCACCAGCGGGATGTTCCCGTCGAGTCCCCGCCAGGTGTCGGCCACCGTGCCGATGATGTCCGCCGACGCCAGCATTCCGGTCTTGGCGGCCTCGATGCCGATGTCGCCGGCGACGCACTCGATCTGGCCGGCGATCACGTCGAGTGGGATCTCGTGAAAACCCTTGACGCCCAGTGAGTTTTGCACCGTCACGGCCACCACGGTGACGCAGCCGTGCAGCCCGAGCATCGCAAAGGTGCGCAGGTCGGCCTGGATGCCGGCACCACCGCCGGAATCACTGCCGGCGATCGTCATCACCCGGTGCGGTGTCTGCCCGGGCAGGGGCAGCGGCAGGTAGTTCATGTGGTCAAGGGTAGATACACGCGATTGCCCTGCTGCGCGAACTCCTCGGATTTCTCCGCCATGGCGTCCCTGATGTCCTGGGTGATGCGCATCGAGCAGAACTTCGGCCCGCACATCGAGCAGAAGTGCGCTGTCTTGGCCGGTTCGGCGGGCAGTGTCTCGTCGTGGAATTCGCGGGCGGTGTCCGGGTCCAGCGACAGGGCGAACTGGTCGTGCCAGCGGAACTCGAAGCGCGCCAGCGACAGTGCGTCGTCGCGTTCCTGGGCGCGGGGATGGCCCTTGGCCAGGTCGGCGGCATGCGCGGCGATCTTGTAGGCGATCACCCCGTCCTTGACGTCCTTGCGGTTCGGCAGCCCCAGATGTTCCTTGGGCGTGACGTAGCAGAGCATCGCGGTGCCGGCCTGGGCGATGATGGCCGCCCCGATCGCGCTGGTGATGTGGTCATAGGCCGGGGCGATGTCGGTGGCCAGCGGGCCCAGCGTGTAGAACGGCGCCTCCTCGCAGAGTTCCTCCTCCAGGCGGACGTTCTCCACGATCTTGTGCATCGGCACGTGCCCCGGACCCTCGATCATCACCTGCACGCCATGGGATTTCGCGATCTTGGTGAGCTCGCCGAGGGTCTCCAGTTCCGCGAACTGTGCGGCGTCGTTGGCGTCGGCGATCGATCCCGGCCGCAGCCCGTCGCCCAGGGAGAAGGTGACGTCGTAGCGGGCCAGGATCTCGCACAGTTCGCCGAAGTTCTCGTACAGGAACGACTCCCGATGATGAGCCAGCATCCAGGCGGCCATGATCGAACCGCCGCGGCTGACGATTCCGGTGACCCGGTCGACCGTCAGGGGGATGTAGCGCAGCAGCACCCCGGCGTGCACCGTCATGTAGTCGACGCCCTGCTCGCACTGCTCGATCACGGTGTCCCGGTAGGCTTCCCAGGTCAGCTTCGTGGGATCGCCGTCGACCTTCTCCAGTGCCTGGTAGATCGGCACGGTGCCGACCGGCACCGGGGAATTGCGCAGAATCCACTCACGGGTCAGGTGGATGTCGCGGCCGGTGGACAGGTCCATGATGGTGTCCGCGCCCCAGCGCGTGGCCCACACCATCTTGTCGACCTCGTCGGCGATGGAACTGGTGACCGCCGAATTGCCGATGTTGGCGTTCACCTTCACCGTGAACGCCTTACCGATGATCATCGGCTCGCATTCGGGATGACGATGATTGGCCGGGATCACCGCGCGGCCACGGGCCACCTCGTCGCGGACCAGTTCGGCCGGCACGCCTTCGCGCTCGGCGATGAACGCCATCTCGGCGCTGATCTCACCGGCGCGGGCCCGCTGCAGCTGGGTGCCCTTGTCCTCGACGATGCCGGACCTGCGGGGCAGGCCCTTCTCCAGGTCGATGGTGGCGTGCTCGTCGGTGTACGGGCCGGAGGTGTCGTACAGGTCGAAATGCTCGCCGGTGGTCAGGTGCACGCGGCGCAACGGCACGCCTTGCCCGGTGTAGACCTTGGAGCTGCCGGCGATCGGGCCGGTGGTCACGGAATCGACAAAAACGGTCATCAACAGATCTCCCTACGCCGGCATTACCCGGTCAGGTTCATACGGTCGACGGCCCTTTCTTCGCGGCGCGAAGAATTTTTCCAGCCGTCCTCTCAGCGCACTTGGGTGCGCTCCCGTGTTGGACGGATTCCAAGCTAGCCCACGCGGCGAGGAATGTGAATTGCCGGGAGATCGTTTGGATAGCTAATATATGTTTTTTCCGATACGTAGAGCTGAAGGCTGATGACGACCGAGATTGAGCTGACCGCCGAGGCCGAAACCGCACGTCGCCGCACGCGGATGGACCACGACCACCCGTTTTACAAGTGGGTGGTGCTGTCCAACACCACCCTGGGCATCCTGCTGGCGGCCATCAACGCGTCGATCGTGCTGATCTCGCTGCCTGCCATCTTCCGCGGCATCGGCCTGAACCCGCTGTCCCCGGGCAACGTCGGCTACCTGCTGTGGATGCTGATGGGCTACCTCGTGGTGACCGCCGTGCTGGTGGTCCCGTTCGGGCGGCTCGGCGACATGTACGGCCGGGTGAAGATCTACAACCTCGGATTCGTCGTCTTCACCGTCGCCGCCATCGCGCTGTCCTTCGACCCGTTCCATCTCGGGGGCGGCGCGGTGTGGCTCATCGCCTGGCGCGTCATCCAGGGCATCGGTGGCGCCATGCTGATGGCGTCGTCGTCGGCGATCCTCACCGACGCCTTCCCCGCCAACCAGCGCGGCATGGCGCTGGGCACCAACATGGTGGCCGCCGTCGCGGGCTCCTTCCTGGGCCTGCTGATCGGCGGGTTCCTGTCCGAGTGGCACTGGAAGGCCGTCTTCTGGGTCGGTGTCCCCATCGGTGTGCTCGGCACCATCTGGAGCTACCGGTCACTGCGCGAACTCGGTTCCCGGACGTCGGGCCGGCTGGACTGGGCGGGCACGTTGACGTTCGGGCTCGGTCTGACCATCCTGCTGATCGGCATCACCTACGGCATCCAGCCCTACGGTGACTCGACCACCGGCTGGACCAGCCCGTGGGTGCTCGGCTCGATCGCGGTCGGGCTGCTGTTGCTGGTGGCGTTCTGCTTCGTCGAGCTGCATGTCGCCTCCCCGATGGTCGACATCAGGCTGTTCAAGTCGGCGGCGTTCGGGATGGGCAACCTGGCCGGGCTGATGTCGTCGATGGGCCGCGGCGGCCTGCAGTTCATGCTCATCATCTGGCTGCAGGGCATCTGGTTGCCGCTGCACGGCTACACCTTTGAGTCCACGCCACTCTGGGCGGGCATCTACCTGTTGCCGGTCACCGTCGGGTTCCTGATCGCGGCGCCGGTCGCCGGTTGGTTGTCCGACCGCATGGGCGCGCGGCCGCTGACCGTCGGCGGGATGCTGCTGATGGCCGCGACCTTCGTGGCCCTGCTGCTCATCCCGGTGAACTTCGACTACTGGATGTTCGCGGTCCTGGTGTTCCTCAACGGACTCGGCGGCGGAATCTTCACCGCGCCCAACACCGCGGCCATCATGTCCAGCGTCCCTGCCGACCAGCGCGGCGCCGCCTCCGGCGTGCGCTCCACGTTCTTCAACGGCGGCAACTCGCTGTCCATCGGTATCTTCTTCTCGCTGATGATCATCGGCCTGGCCAACACACTTCCGGCGGCCATGTCCAGCGGTCTTACCGCCCAAGGTGTTTCGCCGCAGGTGGCGCACGAGGTGGCGAACCTGCCACCGGTCGGAAGCCTGTTCGCCGCCTTCCTCGGGTACAACCCGATGGCCGAACTGCTCGCGCCCTCGGGCGCGCTGCAGCACCCGGGTGTGAACGCCGACGTGCTGACCGGGCAGACCTTCTTCCCGCAGTTGATCACCGAGCCGTTCCATTCCGGACTGGTGGTTGTGTTCAGCGCCGCCGCGGTGATGATGGTCATCGGCGCGATCGCCTCGCTGTTCAGTGCCGGCCGCTACGGGACGGAACAGGGCGCCGACAACGCGGCGTGACGGTCAGGCGAACAGGAGCCAGACCAAGAGCGCCATCAGCGACAAACCCACCAGCAGGGCGCCGACCAGCCAGACGATCAAAAAACCGGGCCGGTCATCCACCAACGCTGCGCATTCGCATTCGTTGGGATTCAGGCAACTGCACGTATGCGCAGATCGTCTCATTTCAACCCCCTGTGCGCGAGCATAGCAAACGCCGACGGGTACCTTGCCCGCGCGCAAACCACTTATCTCCTGGGCGTTATCTGACCGTTAGCAGTGCCACGACGATGCCGTTGGCAACGGTTCGTGATGTAGCGGTGATTGTCATGGGAATCAGTCTGCTTCGGCGATGTTGATCTCTTCGGTCGCGCGCGGGATTCTGGACTCCCGATCCTTGGAGTGCGTCATGGCCTTCTCCCCACCGCCCGCGGGCTCCCGGGGCTACGACGAGGACGAGGTCGACGCCTTCGTGGAGCGGGTGCAGGCCGCACTGCGTGACCCGGCACGGCCGAATCTCACGGCCGAGCAGGTCCGCGACACGGTCTTCTCGAAACCGCGCATCGGCCGGCGCGGGTACAGCGAGAAGGAGGTCGACGCCTACCTGGCTCGCGTAGAGGCGCAGCTGGCTCTGGGTGGTCCCGGCCGCAAAACCCACTACGTCCTGTACGCCCTGCGGGGTGCCGCCGGCTTGCAGCCGGCCGTCGTGGCCGAGGTCGACGGGGGAGCGTTGCGGGTGATGGACAGTGCGAGCAACGAACTGCTCGGCACGGCGATGCTTGCCGAGGTGACGGTGCGGCCCGCGAATCACGGCGGCATTCCCGTCATGATCGTCGAAGCTCCCGGCGTGCGGACCCTGACCATCCGGCCGCACCTGGCCCCGAAGGAATGGCGCCGCCGGACGAAATCGAAGAAGCCTGAATACTTCATGACCGACGACGACTGGGTGTCGCTGGCCGAGCAGCTCGGTGCGGGCCCGGACCTTGTCGACGAGTTCACGCCGCAGACCTTCGTCGACCACGCGCTCGCCTTCTTCGAAGAATCCGGCGACGGCGGGCACTGGACGTGGCGGACGTTCCTGGTGTTCGGCGTGCTGGCGCTCGCCCTCACCTACTTCGTGGGCGAGCACGCCTGGATGTTCGCGGCAGGCGGCGCCGGGCTGCTGCTCGTATCGGCCGCTTTCTGGCGCTTCAACTGGCGTTTCTGATGCCGTAGGCGCTGCGGAGAGACTGCCGCCACCAACTGTGCCATTGACAAATGACACAGTTGGTGATGACCTATTTGGCGTGACGGACAGTGTTCTTCCTAACCGCGGCGACATACCGACCCGCGCATCGCTGCGTGCGGTGGTTTCGGCCACGGCCACCCGCTGGACGCTGGGCGCGCTGACCAGCGCCATCCCGATGAACAAGCCCGGCGTCTGGTTCGGGCGCACGCTGATCGCCACCATCATGGCGGCGGGCGGGTCCATGCCTGCGGGGACGAAGATCATCCCGGAAGCGCAGGGTGAGTGGGTGCTCGGCCCCGGCGTCGAATTCGGTAGGCGGGCAGGCTATTACGTGCACGGCAGCGCGTATGTCATCTGTTCGGCGAAGACCCATCGCAAGCTGGTCGCCCGCTTGTCGGAGGCCACCGGCCTGCCCTTCTACGTCGTGGACTACCGGCTGGCCCCCGAGCACCGCTTCCCGTCGGCCGCGCAGGACGTCGAAACGGGATACCGGTGGCTGTTGGCCCAGGGCTACGCGGGATCCGACATCGTGATCGGGGCGGACTCCGCGGGTGGGCATCTGACCTGCGACATGCTGCTCGCCCACGCCGACGACGCGGCCTTCCAGCCGGCCGGCGTGGTGCTGTTCTCCCCGCTGATCGACCTCACCCTCGGGCTCGCCGAGCAGCAGGAGACCTCGCGCCGCGATCCCGCCATGTCGGCGGGTGCCGCCCGCAAGATGGTGGGCCTCTACACGCACGGACAAGACCCGGACCATCCGCGGCTGCGGCTCGACTTCGCGGCGGCGCGTGCCTTGCCGCCGATGCTGATCCAGGTCGGCGACTTCGAGATGCTCAGCGCCGACGCGCGTCACCTCGATGCCGAACTCCGCAAGGCGGGCGGCGCCAGCACCCTCGAGGTGTGGCCGGGCATGGTGCACGTGTTCCAGGCGCTGCCGAACCTGGCACCCGAGGCGAAGGTCGCGCTACGGCGGGCGGCGAACTTCATCGCCGACGCGTTTTCCGATGAGCTCCAGGAGATCTGTTGATGTTCAACCTGTTCGGTGGTCCCAAACGCACCAAGGACGCCAAGGCGGTGGTGACCGGCGCGGGCAGCGGTATCGGCCGGTCGTTCGCCCTCGAGCTCGCCCGGCGGGGTGGCGAGGTCATCTGCGCGGACATCGACGCCGACCGGGCGGCGGAGACGGTGGCCCTGATCGACCGGCTCTGGACCGGCAAGGGGCATGCCGTGCAGTGCGATGTGTCCGATCGCAGCGCGATCGAACTGCTGGCCAAACAGGCGCAGGAGATCTTCGGTGGCGCGCCGACGTGCGTGATCAACAACGCCGGCGTCGGGATCGGCGGAAAACCCGTCGGCGACATCGGTTTCGACGACTGGGACTGGGCGCTCGGCATCAACCTGTGGGGCGTGGTCTACGGATGTGAGGTCTTCACCCCGCTGCTGCGGGAGGCCGGCCGCGGCGGCATCATCAACGTGGCGTCGGCGGCGGGCTTCGCCGCGGCCCCGTCGATGGCCGCATACAACGTCTCCAAGGCCGGCGTGATGTCGCTGTCGGAGACCCTGGCCGCCGAACTGGCCGGCACCGATATCGCGGTCACCGTGTTGTGCCCGACTTTTGTGAAGACCAATGTCTTCACCGACGGTCGCATCACCCCCGCTTCGATGAACCTGAGCCAGCAGCTGGCCCGTTGGACCGGCCTGTCCGCCGACAATGTCGCTGCCCGGACCCTCGACGCCCACGACAGCGGCCGGCTTTACGTCGTGCCGCAGCTGGACGCCACCGTCATCTGGCACCTCAAACGGCACTTCCCCGCTCTCTACGTCCGCGGCGCCGGCCTGCTCGGCCGCCTTCTCCCCGACAACTGAAAGGACCGGCAATCATGGCGATGGATCTCGACGAGATGCTGCAGAAGATCAAGGACAAGCAATGGGCCCTGGTCGACATCGACTGGGACGCACCGGGAGCCGAGCTCATCGACGCCGACCTGTGGGCCAAGCTCAAGCCGTTCATGACCGATCTGATGTGGATCGAGAACGTCGGCGCCCGTGGCTTCGCGGCCCTGGCCAAGAAGGCGCCGACCCCGACGCTGAAGAGCATCTACGAGCACTTCCACGCCGAGGAGCAGAAGCACGCCAACGCCGAACTGGCGCTGATGCGCCGGTGGGGCATGCTCGAGAATGACGAAGTCCCGCCGCCGAGCGTCAACGTCCAGCTGGTCATCACGTGGCTGGACAAGTTCGCCGATGGCATGTCCCTGTCGATCCTCGGCACCGTCATCCCGATGCTGGAGGTTGCCCTCGACGGTGCGTTGATAAAATTCATCACCGACGAGGTGAAAGACCCGGTGGCCCAAGAGGTGTTCAAGCGGATCAACTCCGACGAGTCCCGGCACCTGGCGGTGGACTTCGAGGTCATGGATATCCTGGGCCACGCCGGAATGCGCAAGTTGGCAGTCGAATTCGTCGGCAGCTGGCTGAACCCCGCGCTGGTGATCGGCACCCTCAGCTACTTCCCGCTGCTGAACAAGATGCGCGACAACATCGTGGCCATGGGCGTCAACGAGGAACGGCTCTACCAGGCCATGCGCCGTTTCCGGAGCGTCGGTGAGCGAAGCGAATTCGTCCACCGGGTGCCGATGTACCGGTTCATCTCGTGGCACAGCAAGAAGGTGATCGACCGCAGCTCGAAGTACCACTGGATGGCCGACTCTCTGGTGAAGGTCACCGGCGCCATCCCGATATCGTTGGTGCGCAACACCCCGACGTGGTCGCAGGAACTGACCTACGAGCCGGTGGCATGATGACCCTTTCGGTAGCGATCATCGGTGCCGGTTTCGCCGGAATCGGCGCAGCCATCCGGCTCCAGGAACAAGGCGTCACCGACTTCGTCATCTACGAGCGGGACACCCGCGTCGGCGGCACCTGGCGGGACAACACCTACCCGGGTGCGGCCTGCGACATCCCGTCGCGGTTGTACTCCTACAGCTTCGCGCCCAACCCGGACTGGTCGCACACCTACTCGGGCAGTGCTGAGATCCTGCAGTACATCGACAGCATGGTCGAGTCCGCAGGCCTGGACGACTCGATTCGCTTCGACCACAACGTCACCGGCGTGACCTACGACCAGGTGGCGGGGGAGTGGACGGTGTCCTTCACGGGCCGCCCGGAGGTGCGCGCCCGGGCCGTCATCATCGCCTCCGGCCCGTTGGCGAACGTGAGCCTGCCCGCCATCCCGGGCATCGAGACGTACGAGGGCAAGAAAATCCACAGTGCCCGTTGGGATCACGACTACGACTTCACCGGCAAGAAGGTCGCCGTCGTCGGCACCGGCGCCAGCGGCGTGCAGATCGTCCCCGAACTGGTGAAGGTCGCCGAGTCGGTCAAGGTGTTCCAGCGCACCGCGGGCTGGGTGCTGCCGCGCGTCAACACCCCGACCGCCGACTGGGCAAAACGGATCTACGCCAAGGCGCCACTGGCCGAGAAGCTCATCCGGTCCGCCTGGTTCTGGGGCCACGAATCGGTGGCGCTCGGCGTGGTGTGGGACACCCCCTTCACCCGCGTGGTAGAGGCCGTCAGCATGGCGAATCTGCGTCTACAGGTCAAGGATTCGTGGCTGCGCAGGCAGCTGAAGCCGGACTTCTCGGCCGGCTGCAAGCGGCTGCTGATGACCAGCGAGTACTACCCGGCTCTGCAAGCCGACAACTGCAAGCTGGTGACCTGGCCGATATCGCGGTTGTCGCCCAACGGGATTCGGACGGTCGAGGGTATCGAGCACCAGTTCGACGCGATCGTGTTCGCCACCGGGTTCGACGTGTCCAAGGCCGGAACCCCGTTCCCCGTCACCGGCATCGACGGGCGCGATCTGGCATCGGAGTGGAGCCGGGGTGCCTACGCCTACCGCAGCGTCGCGGTGTCGGGCTATCCCAACCTGTACTTCACCTTCGGCCCGAACTCCGGGCCGGGCCACAGCTCGGCGCTGGTGTACATGGAGGCGCAGATCGACTACATCACCGGGGCGATCGCCAAGCTGCTGCAGTTCGGCTGGAAGGCACTCGACGTCCGGCCCGAGGTGCAGGCCCGCTACAACGAGGACATCCAGCGCAGGCTGGAGTCGACCACCTGGAACTCCGGCTGCCAGAGCTGGTACCTGACCGACGACGGGTTCAACGCGACGATGTTCCCCGGGTTCGCCACCCAGTACGTCAACCAACTCAAGACGCTGGACCTCGCCGACTACCGGATCACCGTGGCGGATAGCAGCAGTGCCCCCGTCCTGACCGCATAGAATTCGCTGGTGACCGAGTACCGGATCGACGACCTCGCTCGCGTGGCGGGGACGACAACCCGGAACGTGCGCGTCTACCAGGAGAGTGGGCTGCTGCCGCGGCCGCAGCGCCGCGGCCGCGTCGCCATCTACACCGACAAGCATCTCAGTCAACTGCAGGCGATCATCCGGTTGCTCAGCGAGGGTTTCACGGTCAAGCACATCCTGAAATTCCTGACCGGACTGCAGCGCGGGGAGGGTCTGGTCGAGGTGCTCGATCTGACCGATCTGGGGGAGCTGGTGACCGAGCCCTGGTCACATCCGGTGTCCGAGACCATGACACGCGCACAACTCGAGGCTCTGCTGGGCCCGCTGAACGCCGCCACCCTGCGGCGTCTGGTCGCCAACGGTGTCGTCGAACCGAGCGGGGCCGGCGAGGATGCGGATACGTATCTGGTGCGGGACCGGCGGGTCATCGACGACTTCGGGAAGCTGGTGTCCCGCGGGATGCCGTTGGCCGCGATCCTCAAGACGACCGCCGCGGTGGACAAGAAGCTGGACGAGGCGGCGCAGTCGCTGTCCGGCGCCGGGCACACCGAAGTGGTCCGGCAGCGCGGCACCGGCTGGTATCCCGGAAACGAAGCGGAACTGGCATGGGCCGCAGACCTGATCGACGCCATGCGCCGGGTGGCCCGGCGCTCGGCGCACGCCAGCCTGGACCGCGCACTGGACGAAGCCGTGCGTGCCGAGTTGCGGCGTTACCAGCAGGGGGAGCAGGAGACATGAAAAGGCTCAAGGTCTTGGAGGACATCTCCGAGTTGCGGCGGTCGGCCCAGTTCATCGCCGACAACATCGCCGAGCTCAGTGAGAGTGCCGCGGGCATCAACCGGCACGCGGAGATGATCGCCGCCGAGATCAAATCCCTGACCGAGGCCGCCAGCGGGATCGACGCCTCGGCGGAGAAGATCGCCGCGGGCGCCAATTCCATCGCCGAGACGCTGCCCAGGATTCAGCGGCTGGCCGAAGTGGTCGACCCGCTGGAGAGCACCGTGGCGCGGTTAGGCTGGGTGGTGGACCGAATTCCCGGCGGAAAGCGAACCCAGTCATGACGACCACGCAACGCAGAGGCTTCAACGACGCCGTCACCCGCTTCTGGAGTTTCGCGGCCCCGGCCTACAACCAGCAGTGCCTGCAGCGCTGGGTGTATCAACCCGCCCAGGACGAGGTCATCGCCCAGCTACGGCAGCACGGGTCCCGCCAGATCGCCGATATCGCCTGCGGGACCGGCATTCTCGCCGACCGGATCCAGCGTGAGCTGCAGCCCGACGAGGTGTACGGCATCGACATGTCCGACGGCATGCTCGCGCAGGCCCGCAAACGTTCCGACCGGGTGCGCTGGAAGTCGGCGCCCGCCGAGGAGCTGCCGTTCGAGGACGGCTTCGTGGATGCGGTGGTGACGACGTCGGCATTCCACTTCTTCGATCAGCCGGCGGCGCTGCAGGAGTTCCGCCGGGTGCTGGCCCCGGGCGGCCTGGTGGCCGTCACGACCATCAGCCCCCGCCAGGCGCTCCCGCTGCACGCCCTGTCCGCCGCGCTGTGGAATCCCGCGCACAACCCCAGCGAGCAGGAGATGCGCACCCTGTTCACCGACGCCGGTTTCACCATCGCCGATCAGCACCGGGTGCGCAGGCCCATCTGGACGCCCATCTCGGATCTGATCACCGTCGGCGTCAGACCGTGAGGTCCACCAGTACCGGCGCGTGATCGCTGGGCTGCTTGCCTTTCCGTTCTTCCCGGACGATCTCGGCGTGCGTGACGCGGGACGCGAATTCCGGTGAGCCCAGGATGAAGTCGATCCGCATGCCCTGCTTCTTGGGGAAGCGCAGCTGGGTGTAATCCCAGTAGGTGTACACACCCGGGCCCGGCGTGTGAGGCCGCACCACATCCGCGAACCCGGCGTCGGTGAAGGCGCGGAATGCGGCCCGCTCCGGCTCGGAGACGTGCGTGGAGTTCTGGAAGATTTCGATGTCCCAGACGTCCTCGTCGGTGGGGGCGATGTTCCAGTCGCCCATCAGGGCCACCGGACCGGGCCAGGCTGCGGAGGAAAGCCGCAGGGCCTCAAGCCATTCCAGCTTGTAGGTGTAGTGCTTGTCGGCGAGCGTGCGGCCGTTGGGGATGTAGAGGCTCCACAACTTGACCCCGCCGCAGGTCGCGCCGATGGCCCGCGCCTCGGCCAGACCGTCCCACAACGGTTGGCCGGGGAACCCGATCTCGACGTCGTCGAGGCCGATCCGGGAGGCGATCGCCACCCCGTTCCACTGGTTCAGTCCGACATGGGCGACCTCGTAGCCCAGCGCGGCGAACGGCATCGACGGGAACTGCGCGTCGGTGCACTTGGTCTCCTGCATGGCCAGCACGTCCACGTCGGCGCGGGCCAGCCAGTCGGTGACGCGGTCGACGCGGGTCCGGATGGAGTTGACGTTCCAGGTGGCTACACGCACGCGAGATCCTTTCGCAGGGCGGTGAAATCGGAGATGGTCTTGGTGGCGACGGAGGCGACGGGACGGGCGTTGCGGCCGGTCGCCTCGGTCTTGGACACCATCACCACCCCGTCGATGTAGGGCTGGATGGTGGTGGCGTTCTGCACGGTGGCCACGATGACCAGCTGGAATCCGAACTTGCGGAACGCCTCCAGGGCTTGGGAGGCGAACTGCGGGTCGGACTTGGAGAACGCCTCGTCCAGCATGAGCTGCGCGAAAACCGGTGTGTTGTCGCCACTCTCGGGGTTGGCCAGGTTGAAGCTCAGGGCGCCCGCCAGGCAGAACGCCATCAGCTTCTCCTGCTCGCCGCCGGAGTTGTCGCCGGCGTTGCTGTGCGTGCGGATCAACTCGTCGCTGCGCACATCCCATTCGGCGCAGTCGAAGGTGAACCGGTTGCGCACGTCCAGCGCGTCGCGCGTCCAGTTGCGGTCCTCGGGTGCGGTGCTGGCCAACCGGTTTCGCAGGCGCAGGATGTCCGCGTACTGGTCCAGGATGGCCTTCTTGTCACCCATGCTGACCTCGGTGACCCGGCGGGAGATGGCCTTGACGATCTCGGTGAGCTCAGCGACCGCGGTGAGGCTGCGCGGGATGGCGCGAAGCGTCAGCCGGGTGCCGCGGTTGAACTCGACCGCGCTCAAACCGCCGTTGACGCGCTCGATCTGCTCGCTGATCCGCCGGGTCTCCTGCTCGGCCACCCGGTGCAGGGTCAGGATGGCGTCCGGGGCTTGCTCGGTGATCAGCCGCATCATCCGGTCGTAGGCATCCGGAAGTTCGCGTTCGTCGATGTGACGGCACACCGCGACGTAGTCGTGCACCCGTTCGTCGAGATCATCGGAGTCGTTGGGAATCGCGTCGGGGAACGACGTGTCGAAGGTGGCGATGATGCGGGACAACTCGTCGTAGGAGCGCCGGCGGCTCTCGGTCAGCTGGTCGCGTTCGCGGCGGATCGCGGAGAACAACGCGTCGCGGTGCGGTTCGGGGTTGAGCAACTCCAGGGCAACCGGTACCTCTGCCGCGTACCGGCGCAGCAGCTCGGTCGCGGGCTCGGAGACTGCCGCGGGTGCCAGCCGGTCGGCCAGCTCGAGGAGCCGGGTGCGCCGGCCGTCCAGGTCGTCGCGCCGGGTCTGGATCGCACCGCGCTTCGTCATCAGCGTCTGGATGCCCGTCCAGCATTCCTCGGCCCGGGCGCTCAGCGCCTCGATGTCCGGATGGTCGGCCAGCAGCAGTTCGTACTGGTCGCGCAGCCGGTCGGCGTGCCCGTCGGCCGTCTCGATGTCGATCTGGCTCCACTGCGGGAACTGTTCGTAGATGGCCTTGCATGCGGTGGCCCGGTCGCGCCACTGCTGGCGTTGCGCCGCAATGTCATCGGCCGCCTTGCGGGCCCGCGCGAAGGTGTCCTCGACCTCGGCCAGCTCGGTGTGCAGTGCCTCCAGTTTGGCGCTGATGTCACCCTGGTAGATGAACTCGGACGGCTTGAGCGGCCGCCGGTCATCCTTGATGGCCAGCCGGTCGGAGTCCTTGTACAGGCCCGCGTCGGTGACGGCGCGGCGGAACCGGGCGAACACATCCGGGGTGTCGACGCAGATGTGGTCACCGGCGGCGGCGATGACGTCGAGCGCCTCGGCGGCACACGCGTGATCGGGGTTGACCAGGAAGAGCTTGCCCGCCAAAGTGTTCGATTCTGCCACGGTCCCGCTGGCACTGTTGCGCACGTGGTGCAGCGCCAGCCGGCCGCGCATGTTCGTCTCATTGACGAACTTCAGCACCTTGGCGTGGTGACGGTCGGGAACCAGCAGCCGCAGGCCGACGCCGCGCAGCACCTTCTCCACCGCGACGCGCCAGCGCTGCTGGTCGGCCCGCAGGTCGAAAAGCTCAGCCACATAAGGCAGTTCGGTCGGATCGACGCCGATCGCCGAGCAGATGTGGTCGCGCATGGTGACGGCGAACTCGGGTAGTGCCGAACCCACCTGCTCGACCCGCTTGAGTTCCTTGGCGGCGTTGTCGCGCAGGATGCGGGCCGACTTCTGGGCGTACTCGGCATCGGTGGAGCCCTCGCGACCCCACTCCAGCTTGCCCAGCATCTCGGTGGCCTGCTTGGTCAGATCCTCACGCAGCTCCCAGAACTCGTCCGCACTGTCCGGGATCTCGATACCCTGCGCGGTGACGAGTTCCTCGAAGGCCGCGCGGCGCCGGGAGACCTCCTCCGCCTGGGACTCGGCCGCGGTCACCTGTGCCTGCAGCGGACCCACGTTGGCGCTGGCGCCGCTGATCTGGGCGTTCAGCGAATCACCCTCGGCCTTGGCCAGATTGAGCTGGCGGGTCAGGTCGGCGTACTCGTTGTCCAACTGGGTGATGCTGGTGTCCAGGCTCTCGACCTGGGCCGGGGAATCCCGCAGTCGCACGTGATCGGTGTAGGCCCGCACCATCGGCAGATCGACCAGATCGATGATGCCCAGATCGCTGGATTCCGAGGCGTAGCGCACCTGGATGGTCTCGATGTCGCCGAGGATCTTGCGTTTGCGCTGCGCGACGGCCAGCAGTTCGCGGGCCTCCACCAGGGGATCGATCTGCTTGAGGGCCTCGGGTAGCCGGGCCAGGCTGTCGGGTTCGTCGAGCATGAAGTCGCGGACGAACTGTTCCAGCCCGCCAACACTTTTCAGCGACTTGGCCTTGCCGAGGAGCTGCTGGGCGGCGTCGGAGGCTCGGATCCCGATGGACGAATAGAGCTGCGCCAGATACTGCGATTCGACTTTGCTGGAGAATCGCCAGCCGTTTATCCCGTCGCTTCGCTCGCCCCGGAAATCTTTGAAGACATTCGCGTCGAAACGCCCTGCGGCCCAGCGGTTGCAGACCTCTTCGATATCCAGATCGCCGTCGCCGAGCACGTAGCGGCTGGAGGAATCCGAACGGGATTCGCCGGTGAGCCATTTGAGCACCAGGCCGGTGATGGCGCGCCCGGTGTTGCTGGTATAGGTGACGGCGATCGCCGACCAGGTGGTGCCGTCCCCGCGCAGGTACATCACCTGGCTGCTGCCTGCGTCGCTGCGTTGTCCCCACGCGCCGCGCACGTACTTGTCGACGGTGCGCCGGCCCGCGCTGGAGCCGGCGGCGGTGTTGTCACCGGACGCGTTGAAGTTCCGTCGGTTGAACGGCAGGAACCCCAGCGAGATCGCGTCCAGCAGTGAGGATTTGCCGCTGCCCGAGGCCCCGGCGATCAGGGCGCCGCCGGGCCCGAAGCCGATGGAGTGGTAGCCGTCGAACACACCCCAATTGATGACCTGGAGCCGGGACAGATGGAACTGCTCACTCATCGGTGGCGCCTCCCTTGCGCAGTTCCTCGAACTGCTGCTGCAACTCGGTGATCACCGAAGCCGTCATGATGGCGCTGATCACCGGGCTGACGGTGTAGCTGTCCTCGTCGTCCCGCGTCTTGCGCAGGATCTCCAGGCCGGCCAGCCGCGCGATGGCGGCGTCGACGCGGGCGGTGAACGTGACGGCGTCGCGGTCGGTGTCGTTGAGCACCCCGGAGAACAGGCCGTGGATCTCGTCGCGACTGATCACGAAGCTGGTGTCGCCGCCGGCGCGCATCATCTGGGCCAGGTGCAGCCCCAGGATGGAGTCGTAGGTGCCCAGCGGTTCGCGGCGCAGCAGCTTGACCCCGCGCGCCGATTCGTAGCGGGCCTGTTCGATGAACGCGATCTCGACACTCTCGACGATCTGCAGTTGCAGGTCGAGTTCGGACAGCCGGACCGCGAGGTCGGCGCGGTACTCCTTGATCCAGCTGTAGATGTCGCTGTCGGACTCGTTGCTCACGTAGCGGCGGGTCAGCAGGTGCTGCAACGCCCAGCACGCGCGGTCGGGCAGCGCGCTGACGTCCCCGTCGAAGCGGGGCCGGCGCTGCTGCGGCTGGGTGGGGCGGCCCGTGCGGTCGACCTCGGGCAGGGAGGCGAAATCAACCGGCGGTTCGCTCACGACGCAACCCCCACGATCGGTTCGGTGAACATCAGGCGCGGAACCTCCATCTCGCGGTCGCGGCCGTCGAGCGAATGGAACCGGACTCGTACCGGTTCGGACGTGCTTTGCCCGGGCTGCTTGAGCGCCCACGACCACAACACGATCACATGGCCCAGATACGCGGTGTCCAACAGGGACACCGCCTCGGGCAGGGACAGCGGGGCGTCGCGCAGGGCGGTGTTGATCATGGCCGACATCGCCGGCGCATCGACCTGGGTGGTCAGCGAGGCGAAGGTGGACAGGTCGACATCGCCGTCGGCGACGACCGCCGGCTTGGGGGCCGACAGGTCGTTGATGCGGAAGCTCAGCGCGCCGACCGAACTGATGGTGTGCCGGGCCAGCGGCACGTCGATGTCCAGACGCGAATCGGTCAGCGACACCTTCAGCAGGGCCCTGGCCGCGCCGATGGCTTCGTTGAGTTGGCGGGCCACGCCGCGGCTCTGCTCCAGCGTGCCGAAGGCGGTGAACCGTTTGACCCGCTGCGCGCAGCGCTGCTGGATGCGTTCCACCTCGTCGATCTGATGCCCGACCAACTCGAAGAAGCCGGCCATCACCTTGCGCAGCGCCGGATCCAGGTCGGGCAGGGCGCCGGCGACCGCCGCGATATCGCCCTCGAAGGCGGAGCGCTGGTCGGGGTCGTTGATCATCCGCAGGAACGCCCGGTGCGAATCGCGGCCGGCCGACTCCCAGGCCTCCTGGTAGTCGGCGTACATCCGGCGCTGCCGGTCGCGGTACTCGATGTTGGTCTCGATCGGGTCGTCGAGCGCCTGGGTGGCCTGTTCGATCATGGTGCCGTACAAGCCGATATCCGTGATCAACCGTTCCATCTGCAGGGCGATGGCCCGGGCTTCGTCGTACATGGACGTGACGTCGGGTTCGGGCCGCAGCCCCGCGTCCAACTGGTCGAGTTCGTGGTGCAGCGCCCCGATCTCGGCTTCGATGCCGGCGCGGATGCGGTCCGGATCGTTGTCGACGCGCACCGCAACCTGCTTGAGCCGCGACGCGATGCCGTTGATCGAGCCGCCGGTCGCGATGGAGTCATTGCGGCGCATCCCGCGGACGAAGTCCAGGGCCCGGCGGGCGTCCTGGGTCAGGTAGCAGACGTTGCGGTCACCCTTGAGCACCCGGTGAAGCCAGCCCTGGCTGGCCCACGTCTTGATCAGCGTCAGCCCGGACTGCTCACCCTCGTCGAGGGTCTCCAGGTCGCGGTCCAACCGGACCACCAGATCGGTCTCGGCGACGACACCGTCGAGCAGGTGGCGTTCCATCAGGGTGGCGTAGACCCCCAGATTCTGGGTGGCCAGCAGCCGGACCGCGCGTGACGATTGCACGTCCCGGTTGAGTTGGAGCAACTCATGCATGGGGCAGGAGACTTTCTGCGCGCAGGTACCGCAGCGTGTGGTGCAGGCGGAAACCCATCGAGTGGTACAGCGTGGCGGCGGGCTCGTTGTCGGCGAGCACCTGCACGTACGCGCGGGTGGCGCCGCGGGTGGCCGCCCAACCGAGCAGAGCCGAACATACCGTGCGCGCGTGGCCGAGGCGCCGCGATTGCTCGGTGACCCGGACCGCGGACAGCCCGGCCCAGCGGGTGCCGTCCGGCGCCGTCGTCACCGCGGCCCGGCCGACCGCGACGCCCTCGAGTGCGGCGAAGGTCACCTCGCCGTCGATGACGGCGGTCAGCACGTCAGCCGGGACCTGGCGTTCATAGAGGCGCAGCCACTCGGCGTCGGGATCGGCGGCGAACGTCACGTCCGAGGTGTCAGAGGGTTCGACCTCACGCACCAGTACCCGGGTGTCCTTGATGCCGGGGTTCTTGACGGGCAGCAGCCGTTCGGGCAGGGCCAGCCAGGCGGGCAGGTCGCGCGCGGCGTACCAGTCGACGATCGCGGGCAGTGCGTGCACATTGGCCTCGAACAGCAGCGGCACCGCCGAGTTGGCCCGGCTGGTGTGGCCGCCACCGGCGCGCAGCAGCCAGCCGTCGCGCCAGTGCTGTTCGGTGCCGGGCCAGGCCAGGGCCGCGGCGTGCTCGAGGTCGCGGATCTGCGAGTTGCGCACCGTGACGTGCGAGAGTTCGCGCACGGACACCACGTCGGCGGGGTTGATCTGGACCGTCTCGCCGGACTTGGTGCGCACCGTGACCAGCGGGCTCGTGGTTTCCAACTCACCTACGACGTCGGTGAGGCCATCGGGTAGGCGATAGCGCAGCGAGACCCGGTCACCGACCGAAGGCACTAGTGGCCGAACGGGTCGGGATCTTCGCCCGGCAGCCAGCTCAGCCCGGGCACGCCCCAATCGTTGGCCTTGACCATCCGCTTCGCCGCGCGGGCGTGCCTGCCGATCAGCCCGTCCAGGTAGGTGAAACCGTCCAGGTGACCCGTCTCGTGTTGCAGCATCCGGGCGAACAGGCCGTTGCCCTCGAGGGTGATCGCGGTGCCGTCGGCGTCCAGGCCGGTGACGCGGGCCCAGTCGGCGCGGCCCCGGGGGAACGACTCGCCCGGCACCGACAGGCAGCCTTCGTCGTCGTTGTCGGGGTCGGGCATCGTCTCGGGCAGCTCGGAGGTTTCCAACACCGGGTTGACGACGACGCCACGGCGACGCGCCGACTTGCCGCGCTCGTCGGCGCAGTCGTAGACGAACACGCGCTCGGTGCGGCCAATCTGGTTGGCGGCCAGGCCAACCCCGTTTGCGGCGTCCATGGTCTCGAACATGTCGGCGATCAGATCGGCCAGCGCCGCGGGCAGCGAACCGTCGGGTTCGACGGGCACCGGGTTGGTCGAGGTGTGCAGTACGGGATCGCCCACGATGCGAATTGGAACAACAGCCACGGTTGGCAAGCTTAAGTCAGCCGACTCGCGGGTAACGATCACGCCCGCGCTACCGCTGCCGTGATTGAATGAGCGCCGAACAACAGTCTTGTGATTCACGGTGAAGTCGGAAGGGCCCAAGGAGCAATATGGACGGCGCTATTGCGCGGACTGAGCAATCCGGGGATGGTTCCGAGCCCGCGGACGGTTTGAGCCGCCGCGAACATGACATCTTGGCCTTCGAACGCCAGTGGTGGAAGTACGCGGGATCAAAAGAAGAAGCCATCAAAGAGCTGTTCGGGCTGTCGCCGTCGCGCTACTACCAGGTGCTCAACGCACTGGTGGAGCGGCCGGAGGCGCTCGCCGCCGACCCGATGCTGGTCAAGCGCCTGCGCCGGGTGCGTGCCAGCCGACAGAAGGCCAAGGCCGCACGGCGGTTGGGCTTCGAGGTCACCTAGACCGCTAGTCTGGGCACCGATGAATCAGCGAGACTCCTCCGGGCTGCCCCTGCGCGCCATGGTCATGGTGCTGTTGTTCCTCGGTGTTGTCTTCCTGCTGATCGCGTTCCAGTACATGGGCCCCGACGACGACAGCGACAGCAGTGGTTCGACCTCGGCGACGGTGACCACCAGTGCCACACCGACGAAGACCTCGGCGGACGCCGCGCCGGCCAAGGCCGATGTGCGGGTGTTCAACATCTCCGAGGTGGCCGGTGCCGCCGAGAACACCGCCACCAAACTGCGCGACGCGCAGTGGAACGTGACCGAGACCGGGAACCTCACGTTGGAGGGTGTCACCGCCACGACGGCGTACTTCGGTGAGGCGCCCGGGGAGAAGGAAGCCGCCGAAGAGGTGGGCAAGCTTCTCAACGTTCCCGTCGAACCGCGGGTACCCGGACTCGCAGAGCAACCACCAGGCGTGATCGTGGCGGTCACCGGCTAGGCTCTCGGGCATGCCGATCTCAGCCTCGCTTCGTCTACTCGCCGCTGCCGCGGTCATTGCGCCGATCGCCAGTGCCTGCTCGCCCTACGAGCCCGTTGCCACCCAGCCCGGCACCCCGCCGCCCGTCTGGACCGGATCGCCCGCCCCGTCGGCTGCGGCCGGCCACGGCGAGGCCGAGACTCCCGCCGCCGTATCCGGCGAAACACTGACCGCACAGCTGAAGCTGGCCGACGGCACCGCCGTCGCGACCGCCGATTTCGTCTTCGCCGACGGCGTCGCGACCGTCACCGTCGAGACCACCGCCCCCGGCAAGCTCACCCCGGGTTTCCATGGGCTGCACATCCATTCGGTCGGCAAGTGTGAGGGCGACTTCACCAGCGCCGGTGCGCACCTGCAGGTGCCCGGGCACACCACGCATCCGGCCAGCGGCGACCTGAGCTCGCTTCAGGTGCGCAGTGACGGCTCCGGCAAGGTGGTGACGACGACGGACGCGTTCACCGCCGAGCAACTGCTCTCGGGGACCCAGACGGCGATCGTCATCCACGAGAAGGCCGACAACTTCGCCAACATTCCTGCCGAGCGCTACCAGCAGGTCAACGGCACCCCCGGTCCGGACGAGACCACCATGGCGACCGGCGATGCCGGCAAGCGGGTGGCTTGCGGTGTCATCGCCGCGCAATAGCGCCAGGGCACGTATCGACTTCGCCGGGTCACCCCGGCCGACTCTCGGTGTCGAGTGGGAGTTCGCTCTCATCGACCCCGTCACCCGCGACCTGGCCAACCGGGCCGCCGCGGTGATCGACGAGGTCGGTGAAACCCCGCACGTGCACAAGGAACTGCTGCGCAACACCGTCGAGATCGTCACCGGGATCTGCAACACCGTCCCGGAGGCGATCAACGACCTGGACGGCACGCTGGCCACGGTGCAGCGGATCGTCCGGTCCCGCGGCATGGAGCTGTTCTGCGCGGGCACCCACCCGTTCGCCGAGTGGGAGATGCAGGAGCTCACCGAAGGTCCGCGCTACGCCGAGCTGATCAAGCGCACCCAGTGGTGGGGCAGGCAGATGCTGATCTGGGGCGTGCATGTGCACGTGGGCATCTCGTCGGCGCACAAGGTGATGCCGATCATCACCTCACTGCTCAACCAGTACCCGCACCTGCTGGCCCTGTCCGCGTCGTCGCCCTACTGGGACGGTGAGGACACCGGGTACGCCAGCAACCGCGCGATGATGTTCCAGCAGTTGCCGACGGCCGGCCTGCCGTTCCACTTCCAGAAGTGGTCGCACTTCGAGCGGTTCGTCGGGGACCAGAAGAAGACCGGCATCATCGACCACATGAACGAGATCCGTTGGGATATCCGGCCTTCGCCGCATCTGGGCACCATCGAGGTGCGGGTGTTCGACGGCGTGTCCAACCTGGCGGAGCTTGGCGCGCTGGTGGCGCTGACGCACTGCCTGATCGTCGACCTGGACCGCCGCCTGGACGCCGGTGAACAGCTGCCCACCATGCCGCCGTGGCATGTGCAGGAGAACAAGTGGCGGGCCGCCCGGTACGGGCTGGACGCCGAGATCATCCTGGACGCCGACAGTAACGAGCGCCTCGTCACCGACGACCTCGACGATCTGCTCACCCGGCTGGACCCGGTGGCGGCCTCGCTGGGTTGTGCCGACGAGCTCGCCCGCGTCGAGGCGATCTACCGGTTGGGCGGGTCCTACCAGCGGCAGCGCCGGGTGGCCGAAGAACACGACGGAGACCTGCGGGCCGTCGTCGACGGACTGATCGGGGAATTGGTGCTATGAAGGTTTCGGCTCTGGTCGGGATGGTGGCGGTGGTCGCCGCCGTCGGGTTGGCGGGCTGTAGTAACGAGATCACGGGAACCCCGATGGCCGATCCGGCCGCGACCGCAGCCCAGACACCCACGGCGACAAAGCCTTCCAGGACGATCCAGATCCCGATCCCGTCGTTCCCCAACCTGCCGATCCCGACCTTCCCCAGCCCGAGCACGGGTGGGCCGCCGCCGACGGGTATGGCCGCCACCACGTGCGGTGACTACCAGACCATGGACAAGACCCAGCAGCGTCAGGTGATCGACGCCATCGGCAAAGACAATCAGCTGATCCAGATGAATCCGGAACTGTGGCTCGGGCTGGCCAGCGCCATGTGTGCGTTCACCCCGAAGACCACCCTGGTCAAGGATGCGGTGGCGGGCCAGGGCTTCCGGTGAGCCCCACACCGATGTTCCCGCTCGAGGTGGCGATGCTGCCCGGCGAGCAGCTGCCGCTACGCATCTTCGAACCCCGTTATTCGGCAATGGTTTCCGACTGCCTGGCGGCCGACGGAGCGTTCGGGGTGGTGCTGATCGCCGCCGGCCGCGAAGTCGGTGGCGGGGACGCGCGCAACGACGTCGGGGTGCTGGCTCGGATCGTCGAGCATGCCGACCAGGGTGAGGGCCGGTACCGGCTGCGCTGCGAACTGGGCTACCGGTTCCGGGTGACGCGCTGGCTCGACGACGATCCGTACCCGCGTGCCGAGACGGTGCACTGGCCCGACGAGCCGGGGGCTCCGGTCACCGGCTCCGACATCATCGACGTGGAAGACACTGTGCTGAGCGTGTTCTCGCTGGTGGCCTCGGCGCGCAACGAGGGACTGCCGACCCGGGAGGAACTGCTGGGTTCGGTCGAGCCGGCGCAGGAAGCGGGGGACCGGTTGTTCGCGCTGGCCGCCCGGATCCCGATCGGGCAGGCCGACCGCTACGCGGTGCTGTCCGCGCCGTCGGCGTCCGCCCGGCTGGCCGTGCTGCAGGAAGCCGTCGAAACGCTGCGGGCGATGGTGGAATTCCAGCTATCGGAATAGCTACTCCGACAACTCACCCAACTCATCGGCGGCCAGCGAGTCCTTCAGGTTCTGCTCCCGGTACGCCAGCTGACCCACCCGATTCGCGACCACGGGCGCGGTGATCAGGGTGAACAGCCCGGCCAGGACGACCATGCCGACATCGGCGTTGCCGCGCAACCGGATTGCCGCTCCGGCCAGCACCAGCAGCAGGCCGAGCACCTGCGGTTTGGACGCGGCGTGCATGCGCGACAAGGTGTCCGGGAAGCGCACCACACCGATGGCGGCGGTCAACGCGAGCGCCGAACCGCCCAGCACCAGCACTGCGGCGAGCACATCCAGAATCATGAGCGGTCGTCCTTGTCTGCGGTGTCGGAGGGACCGTCGTCAGGAACGCGGAACCGGGCCACGCTGACCGAGCCGACGAATGAGATCAACGCCAGCGCGGTCAGGCTGTAGGTCACCGTGGTGTCCAGGCTGAATGCCGCCCAGGTGCCGATCGCGCACATGGACACGGCCACGAAGGTATCCAGGGCCACCAGCCGGTCCAGGGTGCTGGGCCCGGACAGCAGCCGGAACATCGTCACCGCCGCCGCGGCGGACAGCATCACCGCAGCAATGATCCAAACCCAATTCATGAAGCCGCACCCTGCCAATCCGCGTCCCGCTCGAACGCCGCCACCATCAGCCGTTCCACCGTGGCGGTCTGGCGGTAGAACCGGTCCACCGCCCGTTGCGAACCGACGTCGATGACGTGCACGTAGATGAGCCTGCGGGTCTGGTCGATCTCCAGCACGATCGAACCCGGAATCAGGTTGAGCACGTTGACCGCCAACGCCAGCACGAGATCGGACTTGATGTTCAGATGGGCCCGCAGGACGGCCGTCGGCGGAAGCGCTCCCGGCTTGATCGCCAGCCAGGCCACCTGGGTCGAGGACACCACCAGCGACCAGCTGACGTAGGCGACCAGCATCGCGAACGACAGCGGCCGCAACCGGCCCTCGACGGGCACCGCGGGCAGCGGCAGCAGCAAGGTGATCACCAGGGCGATCGCCAGGCCGCTGAGCACATTGGCCGCGGACACCGTGCCCCACAACAGGATCCATACCAACGTCAGCCAGAGCAGGGTCCAGACCCGTAGCGTCAGGCGTCTCATCGCAACACCGCCGAGATGTACTGCCCGCGGTCCAGCACCTGGGCCGCGGCACGCTCACTGTAGGCGAAGATGGGCCCGGCTGCGACGGTGAGCACCAACCCGACCGCGATCAAGGCTCCGGTGGGAATCAACATCCCCACCGGCATCCGGCCGACATCGTCACGGTCGACGAATTCGATGTCGTCGGCGTCGTCGATCAACGCCATCGGTGTGGCCGCGGCCAGATTGCCCTCGGGGGCGTCGGCGCGCGCCCGCCAGAAGGCCTTCGTCCACACCCGCGTCACCGCGTACAGCGTCAGCAGACTGGTCACCACGCTGCCACCGACCAGCACCCAGGCCAGTGGGGAACCGGCCGCGCCACCGGCCTCCAGCAGTGCGACCTTGCCGATGAACCCGGAGAACGGCGGAATGCCACCGAGATTCAACGCGGGGATGACGAACACGAAAGCGAGCAGCGGGCTGGCCGCGGCCAGCCCCTGCCGCTCGATGAGCCCGACCACCAGGAACAGCGTGGTCTGCACGACGATGTGGTGTGCCACGTAGTAGATGGCGCCGGACATTCCGAGCTGGTTGGACAGCGCGATGCCGAACACCATGTAGCCGATGTGGCTGACCAGGGTGAACGACAACAGCCGTTTGATGTCGTTCTGGGCCAGCGCGCCGAGGATGCCGACCACCATGGTCAGCAGCGCGGCGACCAGCAGCACATTGTCGAGCGCGCCACCGGGGAACAGCAGCGAATGGGCCCGGATGATCGCGTAGACACCGACTTTGGTGAGCAGACCGGCGAACACCGCCGTCACCGGGGCCGGGGCGGTGGGATAGGACTCGGGTAGCCAGGCCGACAGCGGGAACACCGCGGCCTTGATGCCGAACGCCACCAGCAGTACCGCGAACAACGCCGTGCGGGTACCGGACGGCACGTCGTCCAGGCGCACCGCCAGTTCGGCCATGTTCAAGGTGCCCGCCGCCGCGTAGACCATGGCCATGCCGATGAGGAACACCAGTGAGGACACCATGGACACCATCACGTAGGCGATGCCTGCGCGGACCCGGTCGGCGCTGCCGCCGATGGTCAGCAGCACGAAGCTCGCGGACAGCAGCACCTCGAACCCGACGAACAGGTTGAACAGGTCGCCGGCCAGGAATGCGGTGCACACGCCGGCCGACAGGATCAGATAGGTGGGCAGGAAGATCGACACCGGCTGGCGCTCGTCGCCGTCGCGGATACCCTGCCCGATGGCGTAGAAGACGACCGCCAGCAACACGATTGCCGACACCACCAGCATCAGCGTCGACAATCGATCGGCGACCAGGGTGATGCCCAGCGGCCCCATCCCGGGTTCGCTCTGCCCCCAGCCACCGACCTGCACGGCCGCGGTACCGTCACGGTCGACGAGGTACAGCAGGGTGCCGCACACCGCGACGACCGCCGTCAGCGAGCCCAACGCCACCAGCTGCTGCAGCCGCGGGGTGCGCCCGGCGAACAGGGTGACAGCCGCGGCGATCGTCGGGATCAGCACCGGCAACGGGGTGAGGATCTGCGAGAGGCTCATCGTGACCCCTCCGCACCGGGCAGGGCGTCGAGCTCGTCGGGTTCGTCGGTGTCGCGGGACGGCACGACGTCAGGCAGGTCGTCGTCGACGTCGGCGCCCTCGGCGACCCGCGCGGTTTCCGGATCGGTCTCCACATCTTCGATGGTGGTCAGCTGATAGGACCGGTAGGCCAGCGCCAGCACGAACGCCGCGATGCCCATGCTGATGACGATGGCGGTCAGGATCATGCCCTGGGCCAACGGATCCGCGGTGGTGCTCTGCCCGTCGCTGGTGCGTCCACGGATCGGGGGATTGCCCGCGTCGCCACCGACGGTGAGGATCAACAGGTTGACCGCATTGCCGATCAGCAACAGCCCCAACAGCATTCGGGTCAGGTTGCGCTCCAGCAGCAGATACACCCCGGCGCTGGTGAGGCCGCCGATCATGAGCAGGGGCAGCAAATGAGCGGTCATGTCCGAACCATCTCCACATCGACACGGGCACCCAGGCTGCGCAGGATGTCGAGGACAAGGCCCACCACGATCAGGTAGACGCCGAGGTCGAAGAACAACGCCGTCACCAGCTTGACCGGGCCCAGCACCGGGATGTCGAGGTGGATCACCGCCGAGGACAGCACCGGTGCGCCGAGGAAGAGCGAGGTGACTGCGGTTCCGGCGGACAGGGCCAGGCCGGTGCCGAGTATTTTGCCTGCGTCCAGCGGCAGCGTCTCGCCGAGTTCGTAGCGGCCGCCGGCCAGATAGCGCAGCACCAGCGCCAGCCCCGCGGTCAGACCGCCGGCGAAACCGCCGCCGGGGGTGTTGTGCCCGGCGAAGAAGAAGTACGCCGAGAGCACCATGATGAGCGGGAAGATCAGCCGGGTCGCGACTTCCAGCACCAGGGAGCGGTGCTGCGGGTCGCGCAGGTCGCTGCCGCGCAACCAGGTGATATCGCCGACGGCCGGACTGTAGGCGCTGACCGGACCGATGTCGGGCTGCCCCGCCGACGCCTGCGATACCCGCGGCGCGGCCCCGAACCTCCTGTGCCGGAACACCATCGAGGCCACCCCGGTGGCGGCGACCAGGAGCACCGAGACCTCACCCATGGTGTCCCAGGCGCGGATGTCGACGAGCAGCACGTTGACGGTGTTGGCGCCGTGCCCGCGGTAGTACGCGGCGTCGGGCAGCAGCGCGGCGATCGGGGTGGTGCGCCGCGCCGCCATCGCGAACACCGCGAGCCCGGTGACCGACGCACCCACGGCCAGCGCGAGTGCGGCGCGGGGCAACCGGTGCCGCTTGATGTTCGAGCGATCCGCTTCGGCGGGCAGGGTGCGCAGCACCAGCACGAAGATGACCAGCACCAGCGTCTCGACCAGGAACTGCGTCAGCGCCAGGTCCGGGGCGCCGTGGAAGGCGAAGATGACACCGCAGCCGTACCCGGTCACCCCGACCAGCAGGACGGCGGCCAGCCGGTTGCGCATCACGGTCGCACCGATCGCGGCGGAGATCATCAGCACCCCCACCACCGCCTGCAGCGGGGAGTCCCACAGCCGCAGCTCGGGCCGGTCGCGGGCGCCGGCGAGCAGCGCGACGGTCGGGAGCACGACCAGGGTGCACAGGATGACGGCCTGGGTTGCCGGGATGGAGCCGCGCTGGGTCTGGGCGGTCAACCGGACGGCGACCACATCGAGTCCGCGCATCACCGCGTCGTAGATCCGGTCGGCGTTGCCCAGTGGCAGATAGGTGATGCGGCTGCGGGGTAACCGGTTGCGGCCGAAGAACAGTGCGGCGCCGGTGGCCAGCACAAGAGCCGACAGCAGCAGGGGCACCCCGAGGCCGTGCCACAGCGCCAGGTAGTAATCGGACTCACCAGGGATGGTGTCGGCGTAGTCGTCGAGCTTGTCGTCCAGCGTGGCAGGGAACAGCCCGAACAGCAGTCCGGCCGCGGCGAGGATGGCCGGGGAGGCCAGGAAACCCGCCGACGGCCGGTGCATCTCGGCGACACGCACGCTCGGTGCCGACGCACCTTTGCCCGCGAAGGCGCCCCACAGGAAGCGCAGGCTGTACACGGTGGTGAACACCGATCCGATCACGATGCCGGCCAGCACGAACGGCGCCGCGGAGCCGAGCGACGCGCTGTGCAGCACGGTTTCCAGATCGGCCTCTTTGGCGATGAAGCCGAAGAAGGGCGGCAGCGCCGCCATGCTGGCGGTGGCACCAACGGCGATGACGAACAGCGGCGGGTACTGCCGTCCCAGCCCGGCCAGCTTGCGGATGTCACGGGTACCGGTGGCGTGGTCGACGACGCCGACGACCATGAACAGGGCCGCCTTGAACATCGCGTGGGCGCACAGCATGGCCAGCCCGGCCAACATCATGTCCGGTCCGCCCGCGCCGACCATGACGGTGATCAGCCCCAGCTGACTGACGGTGCCGAAGGCCAGGATCAGCTTCAGGTCGTATTCGCGCACCGCCCGCCAGCCGGCCATCAGCATGGTCAGCAGGCCCAGCCCGATCACCATCGGCCGCCACAGCGGGTTGTCGGCGAAGCCCGGCGTCAGCCGCGCGACCAGATAGACACCGGCCTTCACCATCGCGGCGGCGTGCAGATAGGCGCTGACGGGAGTGGGGGCGGCCATGGCGCCGGGCAGCCAGAAGTGCATCGGCACGATCGCCGATTTGGACAGCGCACCGACGAGTATCAGCGCGATACCGACCGAGGCGGCGGTGCCGGTGGGTGGCGCCGCGACCAGTTCGGAGAGCAGATAAGTGCCGGCCAGCTGGCCCAGCACGATGATGCCGACCAGCATGGCCAGCCCGCCGAGCGTCGTCACCAACAACGCCTGGGTGGCGGCCCGGCGGCTGGTGGCGCGCTCCGCGTAGTGGCCGACCAACAGGAAGGACAGGACGGTCGTGGTCTCCCAGAAGATGTAGAGCACCAGCATGTTGTCACTGACCACCAGGCCGAACATGGCGCCGGAGAAGGCGACGAGCTCCGCGGCGAAACTGGGCAGCCGCTTCTCGGTGTGGCCGTCGTGATGGTGGAAGTAGCCGGCGCAGTAGAACAGCACCAGCGCGCCGATGCCGAGCACCAGCACGCTCATGATCGCGGCCAGCGAGTCGAAGCGCAGGGTGATGTCCATCGACAGTTCCGGTACCCACGGCAGGTTCAGGGTGGGGACGTCGGAGTCACTGGGCCAGTTCTGCGCCACCCAGATCAGCGAGCCGAGCGGGACCAGCGAGAGTGGGTAGAACGCCGCTCGACCCCACCGGGCCACCAGAAGTGGCGCCAGAGCGGTCGCGACCGCATGGGCGAGCAAGACGGCGAGCATGGCACTCCGATCGGACTGGGTCGGGGTGTCAGCCAAGAGCTATGGAACTGACCGCGTGTTCAACTGACTTTGTCTTAACACGCAGTCTACGTGGGCCGTTGCCGTCGACCTAAGCCTGAGCGGCAGAGCGGCGAAAGCCCTTGACGATCAACGGGGCTGGGCCACCCCGCGGCGGACGGAGCAGACCGGCACGATGTGCGACGCGACGCCGATGCCCCAGCCGAGGATGGGCCAGACCGGCCAGAAGTACCACTGACCGACGGTCAATCCGACGATCAACCAGATGGCGAGCATGATGGCCGACCCGGCGAGGTAGGCGCCGAGGTGGATCTGCATGCCGAGCCGGGCGGCCCGCTGCGAAGCGGCCTTGCGGCGCGGGTCATGGTGGCGCAGGCGGGCCGTCGGCAGGTCGGCCGTCAGCGCGTTCAGCTCGTCGGCGGTCTGCGCGGCGAAGGCCCGGTGCAGCCGATCCTCGTAATCGGTCATCGGCAGGTAGCCCTGCGTCAGTGCCAGGCCGAGATCGCCTGCGGTGCGTTCACGTTCCCGATCGCCTACCAAGGTGGCCATGGTGTCCTCACATCTAGTCAGTGACTAGTTCACTATGGCACCGGATCTTGGCACCGTCAAGATGTCGCGGCGGCGATCTTCCGGAGCATTCGGCGGACGACGATGCGGTGCGCACCCGAACCGATGACGAGGGCGCGGTAGATCTTGCCGTGCAGGCCGGGGAACTCCGCCCAGGTCTGCGACCGCAGCCGGGTGCGGTCGGGTGTCACCTCGTCCAGCTCGAAGATCCACTGATACGTCGAGAACGGGTGGCGCCCCTGCAGGACCAGGCGTTCGGGCGCGGTGCGCTCGCCGATGGCGAAGCCGACCGGCGGGCCGCCGAGGCGGCGCAGTAGGGCGGCCCACGTGTCGGCCCGGTCGTGTTCGACGGTTATGGCATGCTCATCGATATAGGGCAATCGTTTCATATAGAGGGAATGTACTAGATCATGGCGCCTCCGCGGAAGCATGGAACCGACGCGATCCTCGATGCCACGCGCGGACTCGTCCTCGGCGAAGGACCGCGCGCGGCCAGTGTCTCGGCGATCGCGGCGGCCAGTGGCGCCCCGGCGGGAACGCTGTATCACCGTTTCGGCAACCGCGACGGCATCGTCGCCGCAGCATGGTTGCGGGCCCTCGGGCGATTCCAGGCCGGGGTGATGGACGCATCTGCCGACGCGGCGCTGGAGTTGGCGGTGCGGATGGGCGTCGCCGCGGTCCGCTTCGCCCGCGACGCTCCCGACGATGCCCGGCTGCTGCTGACCATCAGGGCGGCGGATCTGCTCGACGACGCTCCCGACGCGGCGTTCCAGCAGACGCTCGCCGCGATGAACGCCCCGTTGTTCGCACGTATCGACGAGCTCACCGAGCGGCTCTACGGCAGCCGGGATGCCCGGCGGCGCGACGCCGTCGCACGTGCGGTGGTCGATCTGCCCTACGCCGCCGTGCGGCGCCACGTCGGCCGACCACCCGCGTGGCTGGAGGCCGATCTGGCCGACTCCATCCGTAAGCTCTTGAGCGTGAGCACAATCGTCACCGTCAGCCGCACCATCGAGGCGCCGGCAGCAACCATCTTCGAACTGATCGCCGACCCGGCGCAGCAGCCGCGCTGGGACGGTAACGACAACCTCGCCGAGGCCGTCGCCGGTCAGCGGGTGCACGCCGTCGGCGACGTGTTCCAGATGAAGATCACCAACGGTGCCATCCGGGAGAACCACATCGTCGAATTCGAGGAAGGCCAGCGGATCGCGTGGCTGCCGTCGGAGGAGGGCAAGGAACCGCCGGGACATCTGTGGCGATGGGAGCTCGAGCCGATCGACGACGAGACGACCCGCGTCACCCACACCTATGACTGGACCCGGCTGACCGACGAGAAGCGGCTGGCCAAAGCGCGGGACGCGACGGCGGGCAAACTGCTGGCCTCGATCGACCGCTTGGCCGCGGTCAGCGCGTCTTAGCGGTTCTCGCTGAACGCCCGCAACGACGCCACCTGCTCGGGATCCAGCGACGGCCGCACGGTGTCGCGGGCCTTGGCCACATCCTCCATCGTCACGTCGGCCGCGTCGATGGAACGGCGCATCGCGCTGAGCGCCGCCTCCCGCAGCAGGGCCACGCAATCGGCGGCGCTGTAACCGTCCAGCTCCTCGGCGAGCGCGTCCAGGTCGACGTCGGGGGCCAGCGGGATCGACTTGCCTGCCGTGCGCAGAATGTCCTTGCGGGCCTGCGCATCCGGCGGCTCGACGAAGACCAGCTTCTCCAGCCGGCCGGGACGCAGCAGCGCCGGGTCGATCAGATCGGGGCGGTTGGTGGCACCGAGCACCACCACGTCACGCAACGGATCGATGCCGTCCAGCTCGGTGAGCAGGGCTGCCACCACCCGGTCGGTGACCCCGGAATCATGACTCTGCCCGCGCCGTGGCGCCAGTGCGTCGATCTCATCGAGGAACACCAGGGACGGCGCCGAATCGCGGGCCCGGCGGAACAATTCGCGCACCGCCTTCTCCGACGCGCCGACCCATTTGTCCATCAGCTCGGCACCCTTGACGGCGTGCACGGACAGCCGGCCCGAACTGGCCAGTGCCCGCACCACAAAGGTCTTGCCGCAGCCGGGCGGACCGTACAACAGCACGCCGCGCGGCGGCTGTACGCCCAGGCGGGCGAAGGTGTCCGGGTGCTGCAGTGGCCACAACACCGCTTCGGTCAGGGCCTGTTTGGTCTCGACCATGTCGCCGACGTCGTCGAGGGTGACCGAGCCGACGGCCACCTCCTCGGTCGCCGACCGCGACAGCGGCCGGATCACCGACAGCGCCCCGGTGAGATCGTCCTGTGTCAATGCCGGCGATTGTCCGTCGCTGCTGGCCCGCGCGGCTGCCCGCAACGCGGCTTCGCGCACCAGTGCCGCGAGGTCGGCAACGACGAAACCCGGTGTCCGCTCGCCGATCTCGTCGAGGCTCAGCTCGGTGGCCGGCACATCACGTAGCAGCACCTCCAACAGTGCCTTGCGGGTGGCGCCGTCGGGCAGGCTCAGCCCGAGCTCGCGGTCGCACAGGTCGGGTGCACGCAGCCGGGCATCCATGTTGTCGGGCACCGCCGAGGTGGCGATGAACGCGACACCCTTGGTGGCGACGGCATTGCGCAACTCGGTGAGGATCAGCGTCGCGACGGGTTCGGCGGTCGACGGCAGCAGCGCGTCGATATCGGTGATGAGCAGTACCCCGCCGCCGTCACGCACCTTCGCCACGGCCGAGGTCACCGCGGCGAGCCGATCCTCGGCGCGCAGGGCGCCGATCTCGGGGCCGTCGAGCTCGACGAGGCTCCGTTGCGCGCACACCGCCCGCACCAGGGTCGCCTTGCCGACGCCGGCGGGACCGGACACCAGCACCCCCAGATTGGCTGTGGCGCCGAGGGTTTCCAATAGCTGAGGCTCGTCGAGCGCCAGCTTGAGCCATTCGGTGAGCTTGCCGCCCTGGATGTGGGCGCCCTTGAGGTCGTCGAACGGCACCGCGGTGGCGGCCGGTGGGGTGTTCGCGCCGGTGCTGCGCAGCGGCTGCGGCTCGGACACGCCGTCACCCCAGGACACCATCGAATTGGGTTGCACGCTCACGGTTCCGTCCGGGTCGACGGCGGTGACGGTCAGCAGTTCGGAGGTCCAGGTGATGCCGACCGAAGTGGTCAGGGCGGTCGTCGCATCCGAGGTCGAGGTGCCCGGGCCCAGATCGCGGGGCAGCAGCGAGACGGTGTCGCCGACCGTCAGGACCTTGCCCAGCAACGCCATTCGCAACGTGGCGGGGGAGACCGACTGGGTGGCCAGCCGCGACCCGGTCAGCGTCACCGAGCGCGCGCCGAACACCGTCACCGGCGCCACGACCACGGCGGCGTTCTCCCGCAGCCCGGCATTGGACAGCGTCACATCGTCGAGCAGGGCAGCCCCCGCGGGCGTCCCGGGCGGGGCCACGCCGACCACCGCAGCGGTGGATCGCGACCCCAGCAGGGAGACCGCGTCCCACTCCCGGATACCGAGTGCCGCAATGGCCTCCGGGTGCAGGCGCACCACGCCGCGGCGGGAATCCAGGGCGGAGGTGTTGAGGCGTGCGGTCAGCGACAGGGTCATCGGCGCGGCGGCTTGCGCAGGCCGAGGCGGGACACCGAACGACGGTTCGGCTGCTGGGTGCGGCGGATCTCGCGGCGGGCCTGTCGTCGTTGTCCCGGTTTGTCGTTCCAGGTCTCGGGTCGGGCCGCCACCCAGCGCTGGCTCCGGATGGTGAACGGGATGATCAGCAGGTAGCCGGCGATGATCAACAGCACCAACACATACGGGAAGAGCAGCAGCGCGGCGGCCGCCGCGGCGATCGCGATCAGCAGGATGGGTGCGGCGTTCGGCGGCATCGACACCGATTTGAGCGCCAGCGTGGGCACCCGGCTGACCAGCAGGGCGGCGTTCGCGGCGAACCACAGGCAGACGAACCACGGTGCGGTCCACCAGCCGTGGCCGAACTGCAGCATCGCCGCCAACGGGCCGATCACCCCGACCGCGCCGCAGGGCGCCGGCATCCCGGTGAAGTACTGCCGGGTGTAAGCGGGTTTGGTGTCGTCGTCGAGCAGCGCATTGAACCGCGCCAACCGCAGCACGATGCACACCGCGTAGAGCAGCGCGAAGATCCAGCCCACCGGCGACGTCGGCAACAACGTCACGTACACCACCAGCGCGGGCGCCACCCCGAAGTTCACCGCGTCGGCCAGCGAGTCGATCTCGGCACCCATCCGCGACTGGGCGTCCAGGGCGCGGGCGATGCCACCGTCGATGCCGTCCAGTACCGCAGCGGCGCCGATCAGCGCCAGCGCGATGTGGGGCCGGTCGTCGAGCGCGAATTTGATGGAGGTCAGACCGCAGCAGATCGCCAGCACCGTCGTGGCACTGGGCAGAATCCGCATAGCGGCCGGGCGCGGCTTGGCTCGGTCCCGGTTCTGCATCAGGGCAGCTCGGCCAGGATCGTCTCGCCGCCGATGGCGCGCTGACCGATTTCGACACCCACCTTGGCCCCCTCGGGCAGATAGGTGTCCAGACGCGAGCCGAAGCGGATCAGGCCGTAGGTTTCGCCGAGAGCGAGTTTGTCCCCGGCGTGGGCGCTGCACACGATGCGTCGCGCCAGCAGGCCGGCGATCTGCACCGCGATCACGTCGACACCGTCCGGGGTGCGGATCCACAGGCTGTTGCGCTCGTTGGCCTCGCTCGCGGTGTCCTTGTCCGCGGACTGGAACTGGCCGGGCTTGTGCTGCACGGCCATCACCTCACCGGCCGCGGGGGCGCGCTGCACGTGGGCGTCGAACAACGACAGAAAAATGCTGATCCGCGTCATCGGGATGGCGGGCAGACCGAGTTCGGCAGGCGGCACCGCCTGCTCGATCAGCGTGACGCGGCCGTCGGCGGGCGCGACGACGACACCGGGCCTGCTCGGGGGCACCCGGGACGGGTGCCGGAAGAACAGCGCGCAGAAGCTCGCGGCGGACAGTCCGGCGTTACGCAGCCAGCGCCGGTTGCGGCCGAGGGCGGCAATACCCAGCCCACCAGCGATGAAGGGCAGGCCGGCCGGGTGAACCGGAGGGACGGTGGAACGGACGAGTTCGGCGAAGCGCTGGGCTTCGGACGCGTTGTCGTCGGAGGGGCGGGCAGGTCTGGCCATGGCGGCTCCCGAGTCTACGTGGATTCAGCCGGCTGACAGGTCCCAGACCACCACAGGTGATCCGGCCGCCAGGTGGTCGACGTCCTCGGGGATGTCGAGGAGACAGTTCGATGAGGCCAGCCACCGCAGATGGTGCGAGGCCGGTGGGCCGTAGCCGGTGACGGTGGCGCCGGCCAGCACGCCGCGGCGGAACTGCCGTTTGCCTTTCGGCGAGGTCAGGTCATCGGTCAGGGCCAGGGTCACCCGGGGCCGGTCGGCGGGCAGTCCCATGGCGGCGCGCAGCGGGGCGCGCACGAACACCTCGAAGGAGACCAGCGAACTGACCGGGTTTCCGGGCAGCGTGACGATCGAGGCTCCGCCCACGGTCCCGCAACCCTGCGGCATCCCCGGCTGCATGGCCACCTTCACGAACTCCACACCATCGGTCAGCGCGTCCTTGACCACTTCGTAGGCGCCCGCGCTGACGCCGCCGGTGGTGATGATCAGATCGGCGCTGCCCGCGTGGGCGGCGAGCGCCGCGCGGAACGCGTCGACGTCGTCGCCGACCGCACCGGCGACGATGGCTTCACCGCCCGCGTCGCGGACGGCGGCGGCCAGCATCACCGCATTGGATTCGTAGATCTGTCCGGGCAGCAAGGGGGTGCCCGGCGCCACCAGTTCCGAACCCGTCGACATGACGAGCACGCGCTGGCGCGGCAGCACCGTCAGCTCACCGAAGCCCAGCGCGGCGGCCAGTCCCAGCGCCGCCGGGGTGAGCACCTGCCCGGTGCGCAGCACCGTCGTCCCGGCGGCCACGTCCTCGCCGGCGCGGCGGATGTGCTGGCCGACCCTGGCCGCGGTCCGGATCGCCACCTGCGGTGACGTTGTCGAGAAATCGGCGTCGGTGGCCTCCACCGGAACGACCGCCGTCGCTCCCGCGGGCAGCGGTGCGCCGGTCATGATCCGTTGTGCGGTAGCGGTTTTCAGTGCGCCGGTATCGGTCCGGCCGGCCGGGATATCATCGGCGACGGGCAGGGTGACGGGACTTTCGGCGGTGGCGGCGGCGATGTCGTCGGCGTACACCGCGAAACCGTCCATCGCGGAGTTGTCGAAACCCGGCAGGGACAGCGGGGCCACCACGTCGGCGGCAAGCACCAGGCCGAGCGCCTCGGCCAGCGGGACCTGGATCGGATCGCGTGGCGTGAACAGCCGCGCGACGACGCGCTGATGCTCCTCGACGGACCGCATCAGACCGGGAACGTCACGCCGGTGAGTTCCTCGGACACCTTCCACAGCCGCTGCTGCACCGAGATGTCGTGCGACAACGCGTTGGACGTGACCAGCTGCGGATGCCCGATGAAGCCGAATGAGGCGACCGGGAACGCCGGGCCGTAGTACTGGCCGCCGCGCACCGCGGGATCGGTGGCGGCACGCAGGGTGGCGAGCGCGCCGACGAGCGGGCTGTTGGTGACGAGGTTGGCCACCGTGTTGAAGCCGGGCAGCCCGGTGCCCGGTGTGTGCCGCATCAGTTCGGTGTTCGAGACGCCGGGATGGGCGGCCACCGCGATGGTCGGGTTCGAGTGTGCGGCCAGCCGGCGCTGCAGCTCGTAGGTGAACATCAGGTTGGCCAGCTTGGACTGACCGTAGGCAGCGACGCGGTTGTAGCTGCGCTCCCATTGCAGATCGTCGAAATGGATGTCGCCCTGATTGCGGTGGGCGATGCTGGCGACCGTCACCACGCGCGAACCCGCCACGGGCAGAAGACGATCCAGCAGCAGCCCGGTGAAGGCGAAGTGGCCCAGGTGGTTGGTGCCGAACTGCAGCTCGAACCCGTCCTCGGTGGTCTGCTTCGGCGGGTACATCACCCCGGCGTTGTTGATCAGCAGGTCGATCTTGTCCAATTCGCCGCGCAGCTTCTCGGCGGTTTCCCGGACCGACGCCAGCGAGCCCAGATCGAGCTTCGTCACCGTGACGTCACCCGCGATCTTGGCCGCGGCGGCCTCGCCCTTCGCGGTGTCACGCACCGCGATGACGACTCGCGCGCCGCGGTCGGCGAGTACCCGGGCGGTCTCGAAACCGAGGCCGGTGTTTGCGCCGGTGACGATCGCGATCTTGCCGGTCTGGTCCGGAACGTCGGTCTCACTCCACTTGGTCCCCATGATGCGCAACACTACTGGGCGGCCCGAGTTGCGCCGAAGGGTTGGCCGTTTACTGTCGGCACATGGCGATCGGTGGCGTGCTGTTCGATATCGACGGTGTCCTGGTGACATCGTGGCAACCGATTCCGGGTGCGGCTGAGGCCTTGCGCACGCTCTCCGACCACCAGATCGCCCGCAGCTACCTGACCAACACCACGACGCGTACCCGCACCCAGATCGCTGACCTGCTGACCGGCGCGGGAATGACGGTCTCCCCGGACGAAGTGGTGACCGCCGCGCTACTCACCGCCGACTACGTGCGCGACCGCTATCCCGGCGCGCGATGTCTGCTGGTCAACAGCGGCGACATCGCCGAGGACATGGCGGGGGTGGACATCGTCTACTCCAACCAGTTCACCGGGCCGACCGCGCCGGAGACCCCGGATGTGGTGCTGCTCGGCGGGGCCGGGCCGGAATACACGCACCTGACGCTGAGCTGGATCTACGACTGGATGGCCCAGGGTGTGCCGGTGGTGGCCATGCACCGCAGCACGGCGTGGACCACCCGCGACGGACTGCGGGTGGACACCGGCATGTACCTGATCGGGATGGAAGAGACGTCGGGGCGCAAGGCCACCGCGGTCGGTAAGCCTGCGCCGCAGGGTTTCCTGGCGGCCGCGAACCGGCTCGGGGTGGACCCCGACGAGATGTACATGGTCGGCGACGACCTCAACAACGATGTGCTCGCCGGCCAGGTGGTCGGCATGACCGGTGTGCTGGTGCGTACCGGGAAGTTCCGTCAGGCCACGTTGGATCGTTGGGCCACAGACGAATTCGCGATGCAGCCGAACCACGTCATCGATTCGGTGGCGGATCTGCCGGAGCTGCTGGGTCTTTAGCTCTTGGCGACGCTGCGCACGGCGTCGATGCGGGCCTTGATCTGATCGCCGGTGGCTGCGGCCAGGGCCGGGCCGCCGCAGATCTGACGGAGTTCGTTGTGGATCTGTCCGTGCGTCTTACCGGTGCGGTGATGCGCTATCGACACCAGGGTGTTCAGCTCGCGGCGGAGTTCTTGCAGCTGGCCGTGGGTGGTCCGGGGTGCGGGGACTCCGGACGCGCCTGCCGCTGCGGTGCGCTTCTGCAGCTGCGCGTCCTGGCGACGGTTGAGCAGGTCGCGCATCTGGGTGGTGTCGAGCAGACCCGGGATGCCGAGATAGTCGGCCTCCTCCTCGCTGCCGGCCGGGGTGGCGGTACCGAAGGACGACCCTTCGAAGATCACCTGGTCCAGTTCGGCTTCGGCCCCGAGGTATTCGAAACCCCGGTCCATGTCGGACTTCTCGTCCTTGCGCTTCTCGGCGTCGGCGAGCAACTCGTCGTCGAGTCCGTCGGATTCGCGGTGCGGCTTGCCCAGCACGTGGTTGCGCTGCGCCTCCATCTCCGAGGCCAGCTGCAACAGGTTGGGTACCGACGGCAGGAAGATGCTCGCCGTCTCCCCGGCGCGGCGGCTGCGCACGAACCGGCCGATGGCCTGGGCGAAGAACAGCGGGGTCGACGCGCTGGTGGCGTACACGCCGACCGCCAGCCGCGGCACGTCGACGCCTTCGGACACCATCCGGACGGCGACCATCCAGCGGCTGCTGGAGTCGGAGAACTCGGAGATCTTGTTCGAGGCCGTCGGGTCGTCGGACAGCACGACGGTCGGCTCTTCACCGGTGATGGTGGTGAGCAGTTTGGCGTAGGCCCGGGCCGCGGTCTGGTCGGAGGCGATGATCATGCCGCCGGCGTCGGGGACGTGCTGGCGTTTCTGCTGCAGTCGGGTGTCGGCGGCCGCCAGCACCGCGGGCATCCACTCACCCGCCGGGTTGAGCGCGGTGCGCCAGGCGCGCGCGTTCTGTTCGGCGGTCAGCGGCTCGCCGAGGCGGGCGGCGTGTTCCTCCCCGGCGCTGTCGCGCCAGCGGGCCTCGCCGGAGTAGGCCATGAACACGACCGGGCGGACCACCCCGTCGGCGAGTGCGTCGGCGTAGCCGTAGGTGTGGTCGGCCTGCGAGCGCTGGTATCCGGCACCGTCGGCCTCGTAGGTGACGAACGGGATGGGGCTGTCATCGCTGCGGAACGGGGTACCGGTGAGGCAGAGGCGTCGCACCGCGTCCCCGTAGGCCTCCCGGATGGCGTCACCCCAGGTTTTCGCGTCGCCGCCGTGGTGGATCTCATCGAAGATGACCAGCGTCTTGTGGTTCTCGGTGCGCACCCGGTGCCGGGTGGGATGGCTTGCGACCTGCGCATAGGTGACGGCGATGCCGTGATAGTCGCTGGAGGTCTGGCCGGCCGAGTTGCTGAATTTCGGGTCGATCGCGATGCCGAGCCGGGCCGCGGCCTGTGCCCACTGGGTCTTGAGGTGCTCAGTGGGGACCACCACGACGACCTGTTCCACACTGCGCTCGGCCAGCAACTCCGCGGCGATGCGCAGGGCAAAGGTGGTCTTGCCTGCGCCGGGCGTCGCGACCGCCAGGAAATCCTTGGGCTTGGCGGACAGATACTTCACCAATGCCCGACGCTGCCAGCCCCGCAAAGCCTGGGTGCTGGGCGCTCCACTACCCGACACCCGTGACTCCTATCTGGTCGAAGGGCAGTCTAGGGCAAGGGGTTCCGGGATCGCACACTCGCAGCACGTGTCGCGCGCGGCGCGCCGGTCAGACCAAGAAGTTGTCGTTTTTGACGAACCACTCCGCGCGCTCGGCGTCCGTCATCTCACCGAGCTGGGCCAGCCCTTCGAAGTAGTGCTCGCGCGGCGCGCCGGGAGCAAAGAGCATCAGCATCGAGGCGGGGTCGTCCGCGGTGTTGCGGAAGCCGTGGATTCCGCCGGGCGGGACGTAGAGGAAGTCGTTGGCCTTGGCCGTCGACCAGTCGGTGCCGTCGTGGATCTCCACCGAGCCGCTGAGCACGAAGAACGCTTCGGACATGGCCCGGTGATAGTGCGGTCCCGGTCCGCCTGCGCGTGCCGCGAGGTCGACGCGATACAGCCCGTAATCGCCGTTGGTCTGCTGCTGGTTGGCCAGGTAGTGGTACTGCACCAGACCGAAGGAGTCGTAGTCGGGCGCCTCATCGCCGGAGCGTGCCCACGCACTGACCTCCGGATCGTCTTTCGTATACCGGGGCGGCGGGTACGGCGGCACGAAGAGTGACATCGGGTCCACCCTACGTCGATCCCGCCCCAGCAAACCCACAGTCGCGCTACACAGTCCGTTCAGAGTGGGTGCCTAGCCTCCGGTCAGGTGATGACCAGGCGCATGTTCCTGGCGGCCGGGTCCGCCACCGTCGCCGCATGCGCCGCGGGAGCCGCGGGAGCCGAAGCCCCGCAGGCGTCGGCGGCGCGGGTGCCGACGCAATGGGGGATGGCGCTGCCGGGAATCGCGACGTCCTTCGTGCCCGATGGCCGTCAGCTCGCGCTGACCTTCGACGCCTGCCGGGGCGGGTGCGATGACGCGCTACTGGACACCCTGCGTCGCAACCAGGTGCCCGCCGTGTTGTTCCTCAATGCCAAGTGGATGGACCAGCACCCCGACCGGGCCGCCCAGCTGGCCGCCGACCCGCTGTTCGAAATCGGCAACCACGGGACCCGCCATGTCCCGCTGTCGGTGACGGGGCGCTCGGCCTATGGGATCGCAGGCACCCGCTCGGTGGCCGAGGCGACCGACGAGGTGTGGGCCAACCACCAGAAGCTCACCGCGTTGACCGGCCGCGCACCACGCTTCTTCCGGCCCGGCACCGCGCACTACGACGACGTCGCCGTCGGGATCGTGCACCAGCTCGGCGAGCAGCCGCTGGGGTTCGCGGTCAACGGCGACGCCGGCGCGACCTTGCCCGCGGCGAAGGTGCGCGCCAACGTCACCGGTGCCGCCCCCGGGGCGATCGTGATCTCCCACATGAACCACCCGGAGGCGGGCACCGGCGCCGGCTACGCCGCGGCGATACCGCAGCTGCGGGCGGCCGGCTGGGAGTTCGTGTCACTGCGGGACAGAGCGGTCCAATGAGGCGGGGTACGTGACGCCGGTGAGCTCTTCGGAGACCGTCCACAGCCGGCGCGCCAGTCCGGCGTCGTGGGACTGGTCGCTGGATGGCACGACCTTCGGATGGCCCTTGGTCCCGCCGAGGCCATCGGGGCCGAAGTACTGGCCGCCGATCGCTCCGGGATCCGCGGCCGCGCGCAGTGTCGGCAGCGCACCGGCTGCCGCGTCCTGGAACAGCGGCTTGAGCAGCGGGACGGTGGACTGCAAAGCGCGCGGCAGGTGCCGCATCAGCTCCGTGTCTGAACCCCCGGGATGCGCGGCCAGCGCCGTGGTCCGCTGGCCGACGAGGCGCCGCTGCAGTTCGTAGGTGAAGAGCAGGTTGGCGAGCTTGGACTGGCCGTAGGCACCGACCCGGTTGTAGCTGCGCTCCCACTGCAGATCGTCGAAGTGGATGGCCGCATTGATGCGGTGCCCGATACTGCTGACTGTCACGATGCGGGATCCGGGCACCGGCAGCAGCCGGTCCAACAACAGGCCGGTGAGTGCGAAGTGGCCGAGATGGTTGGTGCCGAATTGCAGCTCGAACCCGTCGGCGGTGGTCTCCTTCGGCGGGTACATCACCCCGGCGTTGTTGATCAGCAGGTCGATGTGGTCGTGTGCGTCGCGCAGCGCGTCGGCGGCGGCCCGGACCGACTCCAGGGACCCCAGGTCGAGTTCCTGAACGCTGACCTGCGCGCCGGGGTGGCGGCGGCCGATCAGTTCGGCAGCGGCAGCGCCTTTGTCGAGGTTGCGCACGGCCAGGATGACGTGGGCACCCTTGCCGGCCAGGGCGCCGGCGGTCTCATAGCCGAGGCCGGTGTTGGCGCCGGTGATGACGACGGTGCGACCGGTCTGATCGGGAATGTTGGCGGTGTTCCAGTGCGACATGAGAAACTCCTGTTGAGGGTAAGCGGAGAGTATTCTCCGGTTGGTTCCGACTATACGGAACGCACGCCCCGTTTGATTATTCCCGGAGGTGCTTGCCGATGCGCGCTGATGCGGCCCGTAACCGCGCGCGGGTGCTCGAGGTCGCCTACGAGACCTTCGCCGCCGACGGCCTGGGCGTGCCGATCGACGAGATCGCGCGCCGGGCGGGCGTGGGGGCGGGCACGGTCTACCGGCATTTCCCCGCCAAGGAGGATCTGTACCGGGCGGTCGTCGACGAACGGATCCGGACCATCGTCGAACAGGGCCGTGCGTTGTTGGGTTCCTCGGATGAGGGCGACGGCCTGTTCACCTTCATGCGGTCGATGGTGCTGCAGTGGGGCGCGGCCGACCGCGGCCTGGTCGACGCCCTGGCCGGCCTGGGGATCGACATCAACTGCGTGGTCCCGCAGGCGGAGGTCGATTTCCTCGCGATGATCGGTGACCTGTTGGCCGCCGCCCAGCGCGCCGGAACCGCGCGCACCGACGTCACCGTGCCGGAGGTGAAGGCACTCCTGGTGGGGTGCCAGGCCGTCCAGCAGTACAACCCAGCGGTCGCCGAACACGTCATCGATGTCGTGTTCGACGGGCTGCGCCCGCGGTGAACAGCACCTGATTACCTTGCACTCGCCCTGGTCGAGTGCTAAGAACGTACTTGGCACTCTCGATACGTGAGTGCTAGGTCGGGACCGGTGAGGCTAGGGAGCACACCCCAGCCGTCCGTCGCGGGCACTGCGCCCGACCAACAGACGTGCAGTTCCCAATCCGGAGGAATCACTTCGCAATGGCCAAGACAATTGCGTATGACGAAGAGGCCCGTCGCGGCCTTGAGCGGGGCCTCAATGCCCTCGCCGACGCCGTAAAGGTGACGCTCGGCCCCAAGGGTCGCAACGTCGTCCTGGAGAAGAAGTGGGGCGCCCCCACGATCACCAACGATGGTGTTTCCATCGCCAAGGAGATCGAGCTGGAGGACCCGTACGAGAAGATCGGCGCTGAGCTGGTCAAAGAGGTCGCCAAGAAGACCGACGACGTCGCGGGCGACGGCACCACCACCGCCACCGTGCTGGCCCAGGCCCTGGTTCGCGAAGGCCTGCGCAACGTCGCTGCCGGCGCCAACCCGCTCGGCCTGAAGCGCGGCATCGAGAAGGCAGTCGAGGCCGTCACGGCTCGTCTGCTCGCCACCGCCAAGGAGGTGGAGACCAAGGAGCAGATCGCTGCCACCGCCGGTATCTCCGCCGGTGACCAGTCCATCGGTGACCTGATCGCCGAGGCTCTGGACAAGGTCGGCAACGAGGGTGTCATCACCGTCGAAGAGTCCAACACCTTCGGCCTGCAGCTGGAGCTCACCGAAGGCATGCGCTTCGACAAGGGCTACATCTCGGGTTACTTCGTGACCGACGCCGAGCGTCAGGAAGCGGTCCTCGAGGATCCGTACATCCTGCTGGTGTCGTCCAAGATCTCGACGGTCAAGGACCTGCTGCCCCTGCTGGAGAAGGTCATCCAGTCCGGCAAGCCGTTGCTGATCATCGCCGAGGACGTCGAGGGCGAAGCCCTGTCCACCCTGGTGGTCAACAAGATCCGTGGCACCTTCAAGTCTGTGGCCGTCAAGGCCCCGGGCTTCGGTGACCGCCGCAAGGCCATGCTGCAGGACATCGCCATCCTCACCGGTGGTCAGGTCATCAGCGAAGAGGTCGGCCTCTCGCTGGAGACCGCCGATGTCGCTCTGCTGGGCACCGCCCGGAAGGTCGTCATCACCAAGGACGAGACCACCATCGTCGAGGGCTCGGGCGACTCCGACGCCATCGCCGGCCGGGTGGCCCAGATCCGCGCCGAGATCGAGAACAGCGACTCCGACTACGACCGCGAGAAGCTGCAGGAGCGCCTGGCCAAGCTGGCCGGTGGCGTTGCAGTCATCAAGGCCGGAGCTGCCACCGAGGTGGAGCTCAAGGAGCGCAAGCACCGTATCGAGGACGCCGTCCGCAACGCGAAGGCTGCCGTCGAAGAGGGCATCGTCGCCGGCGGTGGCGTGGCCCTGCTGCAGTCGTCTCCGGCGCTCGACGAGCTGAAGCTCGAGGGTGACGAGGCGACCGGTGCCAACATCGTGCGTGTCGCGCTGTCGGCTCCGCTCAAGCAGATCGCCTTCAACGGTGGTCTGGAGCCGGGTGTCGTCGCCGAGAAGGTGTCGAACCTGCCCGACGGTCACGGCCTGAACGCCGCGACCAACGTCTACGAAGACCTCCTCAAGGCCGGCGTTGCCGACCCGGTGAAGGTGACCCGCTCGGCGCTGCAGAACGCAGCCTCGATCGCGGCCCTGTTCCTCACCACCGAGGCCGTCGTCGCCGACAAGCCGGAGAAGGCCGGGGCGCCCGCGGGCGACCCGACCGGTGGCATGGGCGGTATGGACTTCTAAGTCCTGTATTTCCGAAGGCCCGGTCCCGTTCGCGGGGCCGGGCCTTTCGCAATGTCACCCTGACAGCGTCGCCGTGGATATATGGGCACGGTGAGGCTGTCAGGGTGACATTGCAATCGGTCCCCGATGTGCGCGCCGGCGGATCACCGACAGGACGTCGGAAAGCACCACGTCCCAGCGGTAGACAACATCCTCATACGTCAGCCGAATCACCACGAACCCCATGCCGATTGCGACCCTGTCCCGGGTCCGGTCGGCCTGGTATCTGGGCAGATGGTGCTCGCGGCTGTCGGCTTCGATGATGAGTCGATCGCCCACGAGGAAGTCCACCCGGCCCACCCCCGGGATGTGCACCTGGGTCCGCAGGCGTATCCCGTTGGCTCGCAATCGCAACCGGATGATGGTCTCGGTGCCGGACTCGCTGCGCGCGTCGCACCGCTCGGCCAGATTCAGACCTGCGAAGCGTGACGCCGACAAGACCGCCCGCGCATCGGCCACCTCGATGATCCGTTTGTTCAGCATCGAATCCAGGACGACGACAAGCCCTTCGGCGCCCAGACAGTTCGCCGCCGACGCGACCGCGATGTCCATCGGGTCCACTGCTCCGATGATGGGCGGATCCAGACGGTAGGGCTGGCAGGACCGGACACCCGTACGGGACCGCCGGGCCCGCGACGAATACCGGATGTGCAGTGCGGAATCAGGGACCCATACCTGGCGGAGGCGCAACGCCGAGGTGCATCCCAGCACACCGCCGGCCGAGACGGCGCGGACGACCAGCGGATCGGCCGACGGACTGGCATACCAGCCACGCCGCACCTGCGGCCATCCGTGTTTCTTGATACCGGCGGCGCGCAATTGTGCGGTGGACACCACGCCACCGTTCGCGGCGAGAATGTGCTCGATCACCGTTCAATGGCAGCGCACGGGAGCCCGAGACCGATAGCCCCGATCGCCGATCTGTGGATAACTCAGATGTCGGCCAGCGGGGTCGGCTTGAGTGCCAGCGTGGCCGCCACACTGATCACGGCGGTCGCGGCGAGGTACGCGCACGCGATCCAGGGTGCGCCCCCGGCGGCACCGATGAGCGCCGTGAGGATCAGCGGGGTCAGCCCCGAGGCGTACACCCCGGAGAGTTGGTAGACCGTGGACAGGCCGGTGTAGCGGATTCGGGCCGGGAACAATGACGCATACAGCGTGCCCTGCGCCCCGTAGAACAGCGCGTGGATGACGCCGAACACCATGAGCATGGCCACCGCATACAGCGCGATGTTCTTGGTGCCGAACAACGCGAACACCGGGAACACGGCAAGCCCGTAGGCCGCGATGCCGGTGGCGTAGACCCGCTTGGCGCCGTACCTGTCGGTCAGCAGACCCGAGACCGGCAGCAGAATCGCCATCAGTAGCGCGGCGGCCGTGACCGATACCAGCACCGGTACCTTCTCCAGCTTCAAGGTGGTGGTGGCGTACGAGATGGCGAACACGCCCCAGGTGTTGAAGGCCGCGCCCTCGCCCCACCGGGACAGCATGCCCAGCACCGTGGAGCGCAGCACCGGCGGTTTGAACACCTCGCGCAACGGCACGGCCGCACGCTCATCGCGGTCGCGCACCTTCTCGAATGCCGGTGTCTCGCTGGCTTTGAGCCGCACCACGACACCGAACGCCACCAGCGCGATGCTCAACAGGAACGCGATGCGCCAGCCGTAGGCCAGGAACGCCGCATCCGACAGCGCGGTCTGGAGGACGGCGAACACCCCGGTGCCCAACGCCAGGCCGAGGGCCAACCCGATCTGAGGGACGCTGCCGAACAGTCCGCGCTTGTGCGTCGGGCTGTGCTCGACGGCCAGCAGCACCGCGCCGGCCCATTCGCCGCCGAGCGCGAACCCCTGCACGATGCGCAGCAACAGCAGCAGGATCGGCGCGGCCACACCGATCTGCGCGGCGGTGGGCAGCAGACCCATCAGCGCGGTGGCCCCACCCATCAGCAGCATCGTCAGCGCCAGGGTCTTCTTGCGGCCGATGCGGTCCCCGACGTGACCGAAGACGAACCCGCCGATGGGCCGCACCAGGAAGCCGACCGCGAACGTCGCGAAGGACAGCAGGGTGCCGACGAACGTCGTCTGGTCGGGGAAGAACGCGCGGTTGAACACCAGGCTGGCTGCGGTGGCGTAGAGGAAGAAGTCGTACCACTCGATGGTGGTGCCGACCAGGCTCGCCCACAGGGCGGTCCGCGCCTGCGGCGAGATGGTCCGGTCCTGGCTGCCGGGGGCCGGCGCATCGGTCACAGTCACAGCGGTCAATCAGCTCATATGCAGGCCAGGGCTGACCAGCGTTACGCGCGTGATGAGCAAAAGGCCGATGCGCTCCGTCAGCCGATCCGCCCCAGGATGGGTTGCGATTCGAGGAGGCCGTCGTCACTGGGGGCCGCGCCGTCGGTGAAGACCCGCTGGTGCTGGCGGGCCCGCCATTCCAGATGGGCGTCGGCGGGCTTGTCATAGCCGTACCGTTCGCGGGCCTCGGTGGGGCTGAGCACCTCACGCCGTTGTGGCACAACACCTTTGAGTACGGGAGCGACGACGGCTACCGTCGCCGGTGAGATGATCCGGATGACCCGCAGGCGGACGGCAGGCGGACTGATCTGCAGCGCCGCGAACGACGCGCGCAACACCGGCCGCACCAGCGCGTCGATCCGTCGGGACTGCGGCAGTCCGCCCATCTCGCGCATCCACTGCGGCATGGTCGCGATGACGCCCGCGCGCAGGATCCGGTTGATCACCCAGGTGGCCGGGGCGAACACGCCGCGCAGCGGGGAGACCAGCGTCGCCCCGTCGGCCAGGTGGTCCATGGCCTCCCTGGCGATCGGCGAGCCGGCCAGCTGTGGCCGCATGGTCTCGAAGTAGGCGCGGATCCCGTCCCGGTCGCGGGGGACATCGGCCGGGTCGCATGTCTGCAACTCGGCGGCGACGGCGCACTCCGCCCAATACTGGCGTTCCTCTTCCTCGGACAGCTTGCCGGGCCCGTAGGTCTCATAGGCGAACAGGATCGAATGCCAGGCCGTCAGATGGATCCATAATTGTGATTCGGGATCGTTTGCGTCGTAACGCTTTCCGCTGTACGGATCGTTGCCGATTGCCTTGGAATGCACCTTGACCAGAACGTCGGCGGCCTTCGAGGTGGTCCGCGTATCCCCGAACGCGACCAGCGCGAAGTAGTGCAATGTGCGGTCATACCGGGTCTGGGGCCGGCGGTAGATGTCATGGGTCTTGTCGACCGCGGCGACCAGTGCCGGGTCGAGTTCCTCGACCACCACGGCCCTGATGAATCCCACGGTCAGGGACGTGGGGTAGCTCCACACCTTCCACGTCACCGAATCGGGGCCGAAAAAGCCGTAGTCCTCGGCGGGCTCCGCCGGCACCGGCGTCCTGAGTTGTTGCAGCACCATGAACGATCCTCCCCTTCGTCGCAGCACTTCCTACACTGATGTAGCATTTTCCTACATGACCGTAGGAACTGCCGTCAAGAGGCGGGCAACCCACCTGGGGCCGGAGCGCAGGCGCCCGCAGGTGCTGGACGCCGCCAAGGAGATCGCGCTGGCCGAGGGCATTCCTGCCGTCACGATCGAGGCCATCGCCGGCCGGCTCGGTGTCACCCGGCCGGTGGTCTACGCGTGCTACGCCAACCGGATCGACGTGCTGACCGCGGTCCTGGAGCGCGAAGAACGCACGCTCACCGAAGGTGTGCTGAGCGCCTACCCGGCTCCGGGCAGCCACCCGAAAACCGAAGCGGCCTACGTCGCCGGCATGCAGGCGCTGCTGTGCACCGTCGCGGCGCACCCCGATACGTGGCGAATGTTGTTCTGCTCCAATCCCGGTCGTGATGTGGCGGAGAAATTCGCCCGGGGGCGGGGCCTCATCGCGGCGCAATTCGAGCAGCTGGTGCGGCCCGACCTGCAGCGCTGGGGTACCGCAGATGCCGAGCGCAAGGCGCCGGTACTGGTCGAAATGTTCGTCTCGATGGCCGAGAGTGCGGTGCGCAGCCTGCTCGACGAGGACAACCCGTGCACTGCCATGGAGCTGGGCGATCTGGTCGGCCGGGCGGCGTTCCGGGCGATCCGCGGGGCCTGACGAGTAGGTTCGAGCCATGTCCTTGCCCGCGCCCTCACCCTCCAGCACCGCCGTCATCACCGGCGCCTCCTCCGGTATCGGCGCCGACCTGGCCCGTGAACTCGCTTCGCGTGGATACGGAGTCACGCTGGTGGCCCGTCGCGCCGACAAACTACAGGCGCTGGCGGCCGAACTGTCCGGCTCGAGGGTCGAGGTCATCCCGTGCGATGTCGCCGACGCCGAAGCCCGCGCAACACTTTTCGACGAGATCGAGCGTCGTGGGCTGGCTGTGGACATCCTGATCAACAACGCCGGGATCGGCACCATGGGTGCGGTGGCGCAGTCCACCCCGGCAGCCGAGATCGCCCAGGTGCGTGTCAATGTCGAGGCTGTCATCGACCTGACCACCCGGGCCGTCGGGCAGATGGTGCCCCGCGGGGAGGGCGCCATCCTCAACGTCGGCTCCACCGCGGGATTCCATCCCTTCCCCGGCCAGGCCGGCTATGCGGGAACCAAGGCTTTCGTCCGCAGTTACACCGAGGGCCTGCGTGCGGAACTTGCGGGCACCGGCGTGACCGTCGCGACTCTGAACCCCGGTCCGGTGCGCACCGAGTTCCTGTCCTCGGCCGGCATGGATGAGCGCACCTTCGCCGACGCGTTCCCGAAATTCATGTGGATGCCTTCGCGCGATGTGGCACGGGTGGGCATCGATGCCCTCGAACACGACCGGGGCGACGTGATCGCCGGGCTGCCCAGCCAGATCAGCACTCGGGTGCTTCAGCTCATCCCGAAGCGGCTGCTGTTGCCACTGCTGGCCAAACAGCATCCCGCGCTACGAGGCTGAGCCCGGCCAGGGTCGCATCCACCCCTCCACCGGAAGGTCCAGGCCGTTGCACAGCGTGCAGATGGTCCGGTACCAGCCGACGGCGATCAGCAGTTCCATCCGCTGCTCGTCATCGAGTCTGGCGCCCAACGCATTCCACGTATCCGCGGACAGTGACCCGGTGCGCTCCACCTCGTCGACGGCGTCGATCAGCACCCTTTCGGATTCCGTCCAGCCCGGGTGGTCCCCGGTGACCAACGCATCGCATTCGGCCTCGGACACCCCGGCGATCGGTCCCCAGAACGCCGCCTGGCCGCCCCACTCGTAGGCACAGCCGACCAGTGCGCAGATCCGCAGGATCGCGATGGTCCGCACCCGCGGCGGTAGTCGGGTGTCGACGTAGAGCGCCTCGCCGAGTTTGCGCAGTTTGGCCGCCAACGTGGGATGACGCTGCAGGCAGCGCACCAGCAACAGCGGTTCATAGGTACGGTCGGGGTGGCCCCAGCCCTGGATGCCCGCGGTGTCCTCGTCGCTCCACGGGCGCGCCAGCGGCGCGACGCGGCTCATGCGGGTGCGGCCTGCCGGCCACGAATGAGCTTGCCCGGCAACGCGTCGGTGGGTACGCCATGCTCGGCGATGATCTCGCCCGACACGATGGTCGCGACGAACCCGTCGGCGGTCTGGTCCAGCCGGCGCCCACCGGCGGGCAGGTCGTGGACCACCGTCGGCTTGTGCAAACGCAACGCACCGTGGTCGATGACGTTGAGGTCGGCCTTGTAACCGACGGCGATGCGCCCGCGGTCGGCCAGGCCGGCCACCCGCGCCGGCGCCGTCGTCAACTCCCGCACCGCGTCGGCCAGACTGAGCCGGCCGGTGGCCCGGTCGCGCACCCAATGCGTCAGCATGTACGTGGGAAAGCTTGCGTCGCAGATCATCCCGTAATGCGCACCGCCGTCACCGAGACCCAGCACCACGTCGTCACGGCGCACCAGCTCGGCGACGGTGTCCAGCGACCCGTCCCGGAAATTGGCCAGCGTGATCAGCAACATGGCGTGGCCGTCGTCGTCGAGCAGCCGGTCATAGGCTTCTTCGAGAGCGGTGACGCCGCGGGCCTCGGCGCTGGCGGCGATACTGTCGGCGCGGTCGGGCTCGTAGTTCGGTGGGTCGCCCAGCGGGAAGATCCAGTTGAATGCCTGCACCGCGAACATCAACGGGTGCCCGTCGCTGGCGGGGGAGTCATTGAGGATGCGTTCGCGCACTTCGGGTTTGCGCATCTCGGCCACCCGCTCGGCCAGCGGCAGATGCGCGATCGCGCGGTAGCTGGGGTACATGACGAACGGGTTGCCGGACAGCTCGAGGCCGATCACCAGGCCGATGGGGCGCGGGAAGATCTGCGCGGTAACTGAAGGGCCGTTCGCGCCGCTGTTTTTGTTCGCCTTCTCGACCATGCGTAGCGCGTCCAGGTGCAGGGCGGGACCGACATTGCCGATGGCCAGGGTGAAGGTCACCGGCAGTTCGACGTCAGCGGCCACGTCGAACACCGCCTGCAGGGCGCCTTCGTAGTCCGCGGCCAAGAGATCGGGGACGAACTGGATGAGTCCGCCCCCGGCGTCCTTGATCCCGAGGGCGATCGCCTCGATCTCGTCGTGCCCGGCGTCGTAGCTCGGAATCGGTTGTCCGCTCTCGGTTTTGTGGATGGTCAGCCGGGACGAGGCGAAGCCCAGCGCGCCGGCGTGCACCGCTTCGGCGGCCAGTTTGCGCATCTGCGACAGATCCTCGGCTGTCGCGGGTTCCCGGTCGACACCGCGCTGCCCCATCACGTACACGCGCAGCGGTGAGTGCGGCAGGAAGGCGGCGACATCGATATCCCGGCGCCGGGACTCGACGGCGTCGAGGAATTCCGGGAAGGTCTCCCATGTCCAGGGCAGGCCGTCGACCATCACCACGCCGGGGATGTCCTCGACGCCGGCCATCACGTCGACCAGCGTCTCGTGGTCGGCGGGCCGGCACGGCGCGAAACCGACGCCGCAGTTGCCCATCACGGCCGTCGTCACACCGTGCGCGGAGGACGGGGTCATCCGGTCCGACCAGATCGCCTGGCCGTCGTAATGGGTGTGCAGGTCGACGAAGCCGGGGGTGACCAGCAGGCCGGTCGCGTCGATCTCGCGGGCACCGGCGCCGGGGACGGATCCGACGGCGGTGATGACACCGTCGGTGACGGCGACGTCGCCGGGGTACGGTTCGCCGCCCGTCCCGTCGACGATGGTCCCGTTTCGGATGACTAGCTCATGTGTCATACCTCGAACCTACGATGCATCTGTGATCGATCACCTGGGAATCAACTGTGCCGACTTCGCCAAGTCGCAGCAGTTCTACGACACCGTGTTGGGGGTCCTCGGCTTCACCCGGCAGATGGATTTCGGTGTGGCTATCGGCTACGGCGTCGAGGGCAAACCCGACTTCTGGATCGCCGACGTCAACGCCGGAGAGGCCAGCGGGCCCAACCGGGAGGTGCACGTGGCTTTCCAGGCCGCCGACACCGCCGCGGTGCAGGCGTTTCATGACGCGGCCGTCGGCCTGGGGGCCGAATCGCTGCATGCCCCGAGGTTGTGGCCGGAATACCACCCGGGCTACTTCGGTGCGTTCGTCCGGGACCCCGACGGCAACAACATCGAGGCCGTGTTCCACGGCGCTGATTCCGGAGCCTGACGGGAATCATTCCGCCCGGCAGCGGTTGGTACCCGTTATGAGTACACCGACTGTTGCCGACCGCATCATGACTCCGTTCGGTTTCGACTCCACCGCGGCAGACGTGATCGCCGGGGTAGACCTGACCGGCAAGACAGCGATCGTCACCGGCGCCTCGTCGGGAATCGGGGTGGAAACGGCGCGGGTGCTGGCCGCTGCCGGCGCCGCGGTGACCCTGGCGGTGCGGGACGTCCATGCCGCGCTGCCCATCGCCGAGGAGATCCGCGCCGGCTCCGGCAACGACGCGGTGTCGGTCTCGGCACTGGATCTGAGCCGGCCCGACAGCGTCGTCGCGTTCGCAAGCTCGTGGACGGGACCGCTGCACATCCTGGTCAACAACGCCGGCGTCATGGCCGTCCAGGAACTGACCCTGACCGAGGATGGTCACGAACTCCAGTTCGCCACGAACCACCTCGGGCATTTCGCGCTGTCGATCGGCCTGTACGACGCCCTGCGCCAGGCCGGCGGGGCGCGCATCGTATCGGTGAGTTCCAGTGGCCATCTGCGCTCGCCGGTGGTGTTCGACGACATCGACTACGCGTTCCGCGAGTACGACCCGTTCGGCGCGTATGGGCAGAGCAAGACGGCGAACGTCCTGTTCGCCGTCGAAGCGAGCCGGCGCTGGGCCGGGGACGGGATCACCGCCAACGCCCTGATGCCCGGCGGTATCGCGACCGCACTGCAACGCCACCTTCCGCTCGGCTACAACGAGGAAGCGCGGGAGCGGTTCCGGCGTGCCGGCAGCCGGTTCAAGAGCGTCGAGCAGGGCGCGGCGACGTCGGTTCTGCTCGCAGCCTCGCCGTTGGTCGACGGCGTCGGCGGCCGCTATTTCGAGGACTGCAACGAGGCCGTCGTCGTCGACAGTCGCGACGGCGGGATCGGCGGTGTGGCGCCCTACGCCCTGGATGTGGAGAACGCCGAGCGGCTGTGGGACCTGTCGCTGGCGATGCTGTAGAGGTGCTGTAAGCCGAACGGGTGAATCTGGCTACTGCGCTACCCGAGTTGCCCAAAATTATTGACCCGACCGATATTTCCGGTCGTATTCTGTGCCCGTCCTGTTCTCTGGCTGTGAATGATTCGGGGGCACGCCATGACGGTTACGGTTCGTTCGCACACGAAGTTGGCAGCGGCGTTCTTGGCTGCGGGAGTGGTGGCCGCCGCGTCGCCTGGATGGGTGCCACTGGCCGAGAAGGCCGCCCCCGTCGTGAGTAGCCAAGCGGTGCAGTCGGCGTCCGTGGTCACTGACCTGTTGTTCAACTTCGGGACGATGGTGAGCGGCGCGACGACGATCGTCGAAGCACCCATCGAGGCGGCACTGTGGAGCCCCGACTACGCATTCAGCACCGTGGTGCTCTCGCTCCGTAACCCCGCCATCATCGGTAGCTTGCTCAGCTTCGTCGCTCAGCAATACACGAACCCGTTGTACGGCGGCTTCGCCAGTTACGGTGTCGGTGGGCTGACGGATATCACCTCGGTGCTCCCGCCGCCGATCGGAACCTGGCTTACCGGGGCGGTCAATGGTACGGCCGGCCGCATCGGTTCACTCTTGGATGCGCTACCCGACCCGACCGCCGGTTCGGATGCCTTCTACGACTTCGTGAACAACAACTTCGTCGGCAATATCGTGGACGACATCAACTGGCTGGCGTTGGCCCCGCTGTATTCCATCACGGCCACGGTGCGCTACCTCGGTTATCTGCCGTACGACCTGGAGGCCACTCTCGAGGCGGCATTGCGATATCCATCCGAAATCCCTGGCCTGCTCAGCAATCTGGTGCGTGGACTGGTCGAGCCGTACAACGGCCTACTCGGGCAGATCGTGGACAGTTTCGTCGCTCCTCTGACGTATCTGCCCTTCGTCGGTGCGCCGATCGAGGCCGTCTACACGGCGATCGCCAACGGTGTCGAAAAGCTACTCGATCTCCTGCCTGCGCCCATCGCGCCCACCCCGTTCCTGGCCACGTCATCGGCAGCGGCGGCGTCGACCGCGCTGGTTTCGGCAACCCCGCTCGCGGCCGCGAAAGCGGTAACGCTCGACGTGCCCAAGACGGCGGAAGACGTGACACCCGCCGCGGATCTGGACTCGAAACCCGATGCTGTACAAGATGTTAAGGCCAAGGCGCCGGAAGTCGTTGTGGCCGAACCTGTTACCGAACCCGCCGACCCGGCCCCAGTTGTCGACAAGCAGCCGGCCGCCGAGCTCAACGACGGCGGCGCGGCGGAACCCGACGCCAAGGACAGCGACGTCAAGGACAGCGACGTCAAAAAGGGCGACGACAACGACGGGGCAACCGGCCGGCACCACCGCAGGGACAACAAGGTGTCCCAGGGCGCCGATGAGAACAAGACCGCTGTGCGCGGGTCGCACCGCGGTGCCGAATCAGGGGAGGCCGGCGGGCGCCATCGTGCCGATGCGAAGAAGGACGCGCCCTCCGCGGGTGCGGCCGATCCGGCCGGTGCGGGAGACAAGGCCGAGGCCGCGGCCGCCTGATTCCGGCCACGATTCACTTGTCGGCGTCCCGAGTACGTTGGCGATCATGACCAGTGACGCCGACGCCGCCGCCCGGGAATTGCTCCGTGACTCCTTCGCGCGGCTCATCGAGCACGCCGACGAACTGACCGAAGGCCTCACCGAAGAGCTGTCCTCGTGGCGGCCCACGCCGGACGCCAACAGCATTGCCTGGCTCATCTGGCACAGCGCCCGCCAGCACGACGTGCAGCTCGCCGACATCGCCGGGGCGGAGCAGGTCTGGATCAAGGACGGCTGGCGGGAACGCTTCGGCCTGGACCTTCCCGGTAACGACATGGGTTACGGGCACACGCCCGACGAGGTGGGCAAGGTGCGCGCCCCGGCGGACCTGCTGTCGGGTTACTACCGCGCGGTGCACAAGGTCACCTTGGAGTACATCGCGTCGGTGGACGGGCAAGAGCTCGAGCGCATCGTCGACGAGCGCTGGAATCCACCGGTCACCGCCAGCGTGCGGCTGGTCAGCATCATCGACGACGGCGCGCAGCACCTCGGTCAGGCGGCGTACGTGCGGGGCATCGCGCCACAAAGTTGACAGGTGTCAACCCCGGTGCGAGCTGCGTCACACGCGCGGTTTAGCATGGCCCTATGACTGCCACTGCAGACCGCTCTGATATCGCGACCATCCTCAACCCCGCCACGGGTGCCGTGGCGGGTGAGGTGCGCTGGACCGCGCCCGCAGACGTGCCGCGCATCGTCGCCGGCCTGCGCGAAGCGCAGCGGGAATGGGAGGCCCGCGGTGCGAAGGGCCGCGCCAAGGTGCTGGCCCGCTACGCGGTCTGGCTGGGGGAACACCGCGACGAGATCGAGAAGCTGCTGATTGCCGAGACGGGCAAGTCGGCAACGGACGCGGCGCAAGAGGTGCCGCTGCTGATCATGATCCTGTCCTACTACATCAAGGCGGTGGAGAAGGCGATGGCGCCGGAGTCCCGGCCCGCCCCGCTGCCGTTCCTGTCGATCAAGAAGATCGCCGTGCACTACCGGCCCCGCGCGGTGGTCGGGATCATCGCGCCGTGGAACTACCCCGTGGCCAACGCGTTGATGGACGCCATCGGCGCGCTCGCAGCCGGCGCCTCGGTCCTGCTCAAGCCGTCCGAGCGCACCCCACTGACCGCCGAGGTGCTGCTGCGCGGCTGGATCGACTCCGGCGCGCCCGAGGTGCTGGCCCTGGCCCAGGGTGCGCGTGAGGTGTCCGAGGCCGTCATCGACAACTCCGACTACATCCAGTTCACCGGTTCCAGCACCACCGGTGTCAAGGTGATGGAACGGGCCGCCCGCCGCCTCACCCCGGTCAGCCTGGAACTCGGCGGAAAGGATCCGCTGATCGTCCTCGACGACGCCGATGTCGAACTGGCGGCCAACGCCGCGGTGTGGGGCGGCATGTTCAACGCCGGTCAGACGTGTGTGTCGGTGGAGCGGGTCTATGTCCTGGAGCCGGTGTACGACCAGTTCGTCGCGGCGGTGGTCAAGGCCGTGCAGAACCTGAAGGTCGGTGCCGGGGAGGGCTATGACTTCGGTGCCCTCATCGACGAGTCCCAGGTGGCGGTGACGGCGCGCCACGTCGATGACGCGCTGGCCAGAGGTGCCAAGGCACTGACCGGCGGCAAGCGCCCCGAGGGCCCGGGCAGCTTTTACCCGCCGACGGTGCTGGTCGACGTCGACCACTCGATGGCATGTATGACCGAAGAGACGTTCGGCCCGACGCTGCCCATCATGAAGGTGTCCTCGGTGGGCGAGGCGGTGCGCCTGGCCAACGACAGCCCGTACGGGCTCAGCGCGGCGGTCTTCTCCAAGGATCTCGACCGTGCCAAGGATGTTGCGCTGCAGCTGGACTGCGGTGCGGTGAACATCAACGACGTCATCTCCAACCTGATGTGCACGACGGCCCCGATGGGCGGCTGGAAGACCTCGGGCATCGGCGCGCGGTTCGGCGGCGTCGACGGCGTGCGCAAGTTCTGCCGGCAGGAGACGGTCGTGCTGCCGCGGTTGAGCGTGGGCGCAGGCGGCAACTACTACAACAACTCGCTCAAGGCGCTGGCCCGGATGAACAAGATGATGACCAAGATGGCGCTGTCCCGGCCCAAGCGCGAGGCCAAGTAGCTCACCTGCTGTTCACCCGGACGACACCGTCTGGTACGCCCGGGTGGATAGCTTCGTGCGGTGACTCTGGACCTTTCCGGCTACGCCGTCCGCGACGATGACGACGACGATCCCGAATTGCTGTTGATGCCCGGCGGCGAGGTGGTCGACACCTGGCGTGAGGGCTATCCGTACGACGAGCGGATGAAGCGCTCGGAGTACGAGGAGCAGAAGCGGCTGCTGCAGATCGAGCTGCTCAAGCTGCAGAAGTGGAGCCAGTCCAACGGCCTGCGCCACGTCATCGTCTTCGAGGGACGGGACGCCGCGGGCAAGGGCGGCACCATCAAACGGTTCATGGAGCACCTCAACCCGCGCGGAGCCCGCGTCGTCGCCCTGGAGAAGCCGACCGAGAAGGAACGCACCCAGTGGTACTTCCAGCGCTACGTCAACCACCTGCCCGCCGCCGGTGAGATCGTGCTGTTCGACCGGTCCTGGTACAACCGGGCCGGCGTCGAGCGTGTCATGGGCTACTGCTCGCCCAAGCAGCACGCCGAATTCATCAGGCAGGCACCGCTGTTCGAGCAGATGCTGGTCAACGACGGCATCAGCCTGACCAAGCTGTGGTTCTCGGTCACCCAGAACGAGCAGCGCACCCGGTTCACCATCCGCCAGGTCGACCCCGTGCGGCAGTGGAAGCTCTCACCGACGGACCTGGCCTCGCTGGACAAGTGGGACGGTTACACGGCGGCCAAAGAGGACATGTTCGCCTGGACCGATACCGAGATCGCGCCCTGGACCGTCGTGAAAAGCAACGACAAGAAACGCGCCAGGATCAACGCGATGCGCTACGTCCTGGGTAAGTTCAACTACGACAACAAAGACCATGAGGTGGTCGGCCAGGCCGACCCGGCGATCGTGGGACGCGCGCTGGGCGACTGACGCCGCGTCCCTGCTGTGAGGGAGGGACGCCCGTGCGCTTTCTGCTGGCGGCGCTGCTGTGGTTGATCACCACGGCGCTGCTGGTGGTCACGGTGCCGGCGTTGTGGGCCCAGCACACGCTGGTCTCCGAGGACGGGTACGCGGCGTTGTCCGCGTCGGCCGCCACGGACCCTGCCCTGCAGCAGGCGATGGCCTCCGAGTTGGGGGCACAGCTAGTCTCCGCAACCGGTGCTTCCGGAGTGCAGGGCACGGTGCTCGGTGCGACGGTGAGTGCCTACACCGCCAGCAGCGTCTTCCCCGGGCAGTTCGCCACGGTCAACCGCGTCGCCCATCGGTGGCTGTTCACCGATCAGGTGTCACGTTCGGACTCGTCCGGTCGGTGGGTGGTGGACCTGGCGCCGATGCTGGCCGACAGTTCGATCCAGCAGACTTTGGCCGGATTCGGCGTGCAGGTGCCGTCGACTCTGGAGGTGCCGCTCACCGAACAGGTGTCCGAGCATCTGCGGCCCGGTCAGTTGCGGCTGGTGGGGGTGTGGGGCCCGTGGGCGAGCATCGGGGCTGCGGTGTTGACCGGCGTGTTCGCGCTACTGACCTTGATGGCGTCTCGGGCGCGCGGTAAAGCCTTTGCCGCACTGGGAATTTCGGCACTGTTGGTGGGCGCGGCCGGTTGGGCCGGCATCGAGATCGGGCGGCGCTACGTCGACGATGCGCTGAATCGCACGCCCGGGGATGTGCACGCGATCGCCGACGTGATGGTCGATCATGCGGTGGGCAGCATGCACATGTGGCTCAACCTCACGCTGACCGTGGGCGGCGGCCTGGTGATCATCGGCGTCATCGTGGCACTGCTGAGCGGGCTGGGTTCAGGGCGTGATGATGTGTGAGGGATCGGGCCGGCGGTCCGGCGGGGCCTGGCCGTAGTCGCCCCACGGTCCGTCGCGCATTTCGACCGCGGCGCGGACCCCGTCGGTGGCGGCGGTGTCGATGAAGCGCAGGGCGTCGGGGGTGTTGCGCATCAACCCGTCGAGGACGCCGCCGAGGGTCTGGGTTGATGCCAGTCCCATGTTCTCGTAGGCCTGGTTGACTATCAGCTTCTGAGCTTGCAACTGCGACAACGGGATTCGTGCAAGTTTGGCTGCCACTTCGGCGACCCGGGCTTCCAGTTGCGCGAACGGCACCGACTCGTTGATGAGTTCGACCGCGGCGGCTTCCTTGCCGGTGAGCGGCTCGCCGGTCAGCGAATGCCATTTCACCTTGGCCAAACTCAGCCGGTAGAGCCACATTCCGGACAGATAGGCGCCCCACATCCGGGCGTACGGGGTGCCGATGACGGCGTCGTCGCTGGCGATCACCAGGTCCGCGCACAGTGCGTAGTCGCTGGCTCCGCCGACGCACCAGCCGTGCACCTGCGCGATCACCGGCTTGGAGGCCCGCCAGATCGCCATGAACTTGCTCGTCGGGGCCGTCTCGCGGGCGGTGACCATCGCGAAATCCTTGCCCGGATCCCAACGGCCGTCGGTGTTCATCGCCTCGCCCCACTGCTCGAATCCGCCACCGAAGTCGTAGCCGCCGGAGAAGGCCCGGCCCGCACCGCGCAGCACGATCACCTTGACGGCGGGGTCGCGCTCGGCCCGCCCGATCGCCCGTTCGATCTCGTCGGGCATCGGCGGGACGATGGTGTTCAGATGTTCGGGGCGGTTCAGCGTGATGGTCGCGACGGGCGGTGTGGCGACGTAGAGCAAGGTCTCGAACTCATCGGTCATGCCGTCGATCCTGCGCCAATCTTTCTTGATTGACCCAGTTTTGGGTGAGGCCGAGCGCAATGAGAATGTCGGCGGTCGTGATCAGCAGGCCTGCGTAGTACATCCACTTCATGTCCGGATCACGGGGGACGGCGAAGAAGACGGCCAGGAAGATCGGCCCGACGATGCCGAAGACGAACATCATGCCCTGGAACACCAGGTAGCGGCGTAACACGGTCCAGGGCGTCATCGGCGAAAGCATAACGGGGGAACGGCTCCGATCAACTGCGCGATGTCGGGGTCATCTGAACAGTCGACTGCGCGGTGCGGCGGGCGTCGCCTAGGATCCGCTGTGAATTGACGTCGTAGTCAGGAGACACCATGGGCGCTGGGCGGTTTATCGGTCGGGTAGGCGGTTTGGCTGTAGCGCTGGGGGTGGGCGCGGCGGTGTCACTCGGCTCGGGAACCGCTTGGGCGGAAGACGGAACCGGTGGCTCGGAGTCCGGTGGCACCAGCTCGACAAGTGGTGGGTCAGCCGGCGGCGGCGGTGCGTCATCGGGCTCCTCGGCGCCGGGTGCGTCCGAGTCGGGATCGACTGCCCCAGAGCCGACCTCGCCGTCGTCTGCGGAGACCGGCGGTGAGTCCAAGAGTGAGGTGAAGACTACGTCGGCGGGCTCGTCGCACAAGCGTAAGTCGGCCGGTTCGAAGGCAGCCAAGAAGGCTGCCACCGAGGCACCGAAGTCGTCGGTGACGGCGCGGCCGGTGCGCGAGGACAAGGACGATGACACGGCGCCGCCGGCACCCAAGAGCGTGAAGGCGGCCGCGGTCGCGGCGAGTGCCCCGGCACCGGTCTCCGAGGCGCCCGAGGCGGCGCCGGCGGCTGCGGTGGTGACCGGATCGGTACGTGCGGTTTCCGGCGTGGTGGTGGATGCGTCGCTGGTCGGTGGTGTCCCGGCGGGGCCGTTGGTGAACTCACCGGTGTTGTGGGCGGTGGCCGCGGCCTCGCGGCGTGAATTTGCCGGGGGCGGTAACGCTTCGGCGAAGGCGGCGGCGGTGGTGTCCACGGGTGAGCCGGCGACCGCGTTGGCGGCTGCGGCCCCTGCGCAGACGGCGAATGCCAATCCGGTGATCCAGACGCCGATACCGAGCATCACCGATTCATCCACGGGGGTGGTCAGCGGCTTCGGCACCGCGACTGACGCCGACGGCAACACGCTCAAATACTCGGCAACCGCGAGCAAGGGCAAGGTGACCGTCACCGCCACCACGGGCGGGTTCACCTTCAAGTACACCCCGACGGCGGCGGCGCGGCATGCCGCCACCGCGACGACAAACCCGGTCACGTCGGACACGATCAACTTCACGGTGACCGACGGCAAGGGCGGCGTCGACACCAAGACGCTGACCGTAGACATCGTGCCGGCCAATACTGCTCCGACGGCCACTTACACGGTGGGCAAGCCGAACCCGGCCACCGGTTCGGTGACGGTGACCGTCAAGAGCACAGACAAGGACAAGGACAAGCTGACCTACACCGTGTCCGCCCCGGCGGGCAGCGGCACGGTGACGGCGGACGCGACGGGCAAGTTCGTCTATACCCCGTATGCGGTGGTGCAGTTGCTGGCCGGTCCGAACACAACGGACTCCTTCACGTTCACCGTGTCCGATGGCCACGGCGGTTCGTTCGCCGACACGGTGACGGTGCCGATCGCGCAGAACCAGGCACCGGTCAACGGCGCACCCCCGATCCTGAAGACCAACCCGACGACCGGCGCGGTGACCGGCACCATCAAGGCCACCGACCCGGACAAGGGCAACACCATCAGCTACAGCGCCGAGTCCACGACCAAGGGCACCGTCACGCTCAACCCGAAGACGGGGGCATTCACCTATACGCCGAATCAGGCGGCCCGGCAGGCCGTTGCCGACGGTGTGGCCGGCGCGGATTTCGATGTGGTCAACGTGATCGTTACCGACTCCAAAGGTGCGCCGATCACGCAGTCGTTCGCCGTCACCATCACGCCGAACAACGCGCCGATCAATCCCGCCTTCACGATCACCAATTCCACCTCATCCGGGGTGGTGACCGGCAAGGTGACCGCGGAGGATCCGGACATCGACGCACTCACCTACAGCGCGGCCGCGTCGGCGTCCGGCGGCAAGGTGAAGATCAACGCCAAGACCGGAGTGTTCACCTACACCCCGACCGCGGCGGCCCGGCATGCGGCCGGCTTGACCGTAAACCCAATCACCTCAGACTCTTTCACTGTCACGATCACCGATGCGAAGGGCGCCTCGATCACCACGCCGGTCGCCGTCACGGTGGTGCCTGCCAATACGGCACCCACCGCCACGGTCACCGTCGGCAAACCTGAGGCCACCAGTGGGTTGGTCACCGGCACGGTCAAGGGCACCGACAAGGACAAGGACTCCCTGACCTACAGCGCGCCGACGACCACCAGCAAGGGCACCGTCACGATCGACGCGACCACCGGCGCGTTCACCTATACCCCGACGCCCGCGGCGCGGCACGACGCTGCGGGCACGGTCGCCGCCGACAAGACCGACGCGTTCACCGTGACGATCACCGACGCCCATGGCGGTTCATTCGACAAACTCGTCAGTGTCACCGTGTCGCCGACGAACACCGGCCCCACCGGCGGCGCGGCCTCGGGTATCATCGTCGGCGCCAACGGTGTGGTCACCGGGACACTGTCGGCCACCGACGCCAACGGCGACCCGCTGACCTATACGGCCCCCGCGAAGACGGCCAAGGGCACGATCACCATCACGGGCAGCACCTTCACCTACACGCCCACCGACGCCGCCCGGATCAAGGCCAACGCCACCAATGCCACGGCCGCGGACAAGGCCGACGCCTTCACCGTCACAGCGTCTGACGGGCACACCGGTACAACAACATTCACCGTGAACGTGACGGTGGCTCCCAAGGGCCTGAGCGTGACGGGGACGGTCACCGTCAACGGCGAGAACGTCGACGCGGTGATGAGCAAGGACGGGACGCGGGCGATCATCGCCACCGTCACCGGCGACAGCACCAGTGGCTACACCACGTCGTTCACGGTGATCAACACCACGACGGGCGCCAAGGTGGGCACCGCGGTGCAGGTGACCGGCCAGCAGGGCTGGATCACCTTCAGCGACAACGCCTCCCGTGCGCTGGTTGCCACATCCGTCGACGAAGTCGACGGCAGTCAGTCCACCCGGTTGGCCGTCATCAACGCCGGCACGGGCGTCCAATTGGGCACCACCCTGACGCTGGCGGGCTACAGCTACGTCGATGATGCCTTGCAGTACAACGCCGATCAGTCCCGGGCGATCCTGGCCATAGACGGTAAGAACACCTCCGGCGATGACGTGACCCGGGTGACGGTGGTGAACTTGACGACAGGCGCGCAGGCGGGTGTCACAGGGACCTTCGTCGGAACTCAGGACAGCACCACCATCATCGGCGGCCTGTCGCCTGTGTCCGTCGACCTCAATGCCGACGGCAGCAGAATCGTTGTCAGCACCTTCGGCGGTGGATCCGATGGCTCCGTCACCACAATCACGATCATCGAGACGGCGGGCGGCAGTCAGCTCGGCGCCACCACCTCGGTCAGTGGCACCGTGTTCAACCCCGTCCAGATCAGTGACTCTGGCACCCGCGCCGTGTTGGCCTACAGTCCAGCCAATCTGAATACCGAGGTGGTGCTGCTCAACCTGACCACCGGCGCCCAGGTCGGCGCCACCTTGTCGGTGCCAGGACTTGGCGCCGCGCAGCTGAGCGGTGACGGCACCAAGCTGGTGGTCAGCAGCGGCGACTATGACTCCGTGAGCGGACAAACCACGACTTTGGTCTTGGTGTACAACGCCGCAACCGGCGCCCAGATCGGTATCGGCGCCCTAGCCAATGACACGACCACCATCCTGCCCGCACAGTTCAACGATGCCGGCACGCGTGCCATCGTTACCGGATATTCCGTGGACTTCTCCAAGGTTCGTGTCATCGTGATGGACACGGCCACCGGCGAACAGGTCGGCGGCACGGTTACCGTCGTGGGCGCTCCCGTCGGCCTCGACCCGGCTGGCGGCAGCCTGCCACTACCGATCCAGTTGGTGGCCAACGGGACTCGGGCCGTGGTGACCACAGCGCCCACAGGCACGACGAGCAATTTCGCGGTGATCAACACCACCACCGGTACGCAGATCGGGTCGACGCAGACCGTGACCGGCACGGTCACCTTCAACGTCGAGGACACCGATACCTACCTGACTCCGCTGTTCAACGATGACGACAGCCGTGCGTTTCTGACCACCGTCACCGGAAGTGCGGCGAGTGGATATACCACACACGTCACGCTTCTCGACACGTCGACGGGTAACAAGGTCGGCAACGAGATCGTTCTGACGGGAGACCCAGCCACCTATGTCGGCGATTCCAACCTGGTCGCTGCCGGGAACAGGGCCGCGTACTTCACCAATGTCCTTGACAGCAAAGGCAATTACACCACCCGGGTCGCGATTGTCAACACCGACAACGGTGCCCAGCTCGGCGCCACCCGCAGTTTCACCGGCACCTACGGGGCCTACGTTCAGATCAGCGACGACAACAGGGTCACGGTCCTCGCTGACACCGACACGACCTCCAAGCTGTCGATCTACAACGCCGTGACGGGCGCTCAGGTCGGGAAGACGTTGACCTACACCGGAAGCACCTGGACGTGGGTCACGCTGACCACCGATCCGAACCGGGCCCTCGCGTTCACGGTGTCCGGCAACACCACCAAGGTCACCGCCATCGATCTGACCACCGCGACCACGATCGGCCCCACTCTGACCCTCGCCGGCGGCTTGTACTACGTCTACCGAGACGATGCCAACGACCGGGCCGTGGTGACGGTTCAGACCGGTGACGCTACGACCGGCTTCGTCACGAAGGTCATCTCGGTGCAGATCAAGGCCTGAACACCGCTGCAGACGCCCCGGCCCCGATGGGTCGGGGCGTTTGTGGTGTTCGGGGTCCTCGCCGCGACTTCCGATTCGGTTCGCTGGCGTGTGTCGGAGCAAGGTTGCCTGAGCATCGAAGCGAACGCCCGTGTGGATTAAGCAAATCAGTCTTGATTGGCGGTGGCCGACTGTTCGTTATTTGGATATCCATTTGCGCTGGGATGTCTTGCTGATGTGCTGCTAGAAGTGGGGTCGCTGTCTCGATCACAGCAATCTGAGGCGTATCCCCCGAACGGCCTACATGAGATTGCCCAGTTATGGCTTACTGTCCGCTGAGAGTTAGCTACGAAAACAGGAGTCTTAATGGGCGCTGGGCGGTTTGTCGGTCGGGTTGGCGGTTTGGCTGTGGCGCTGGGGGTGGGCGCGGCGGTGTCACTCGGATCGGGGATCGCCTGGGCGGACGACGGAACCGGGGGTGGTTCGGAGTCCGGTGGCAGCGTTGCCGCGGGTGGCTCCACCGCCGGCAGTGCGACGTCCGGTGGTGGTTCCTCCGCCGGTGCCGCGGTCAAGGCGCCGAAGTCCGGCTCGACTCCGACCGACGATACGAAAGAGACCGCCGAGTCGCCCACCGGTGCCAAGACCGGTGGGTCGGGGGCAACCGGCACGGACGGGTCGAGTTCGTCGCACAAACGCAAGCCGGCCGCTGCCAAGGCGGCGAAGAAGGAAGCTGCAGAGGCACCGAAGTCTTCGGTGACGTCACGGCCTGCGCGCAACGATGATGACGGCGACGGCACGGGTGTGTCGGCGTCGCGCGCGGTGAAGGCGACACCGGTTGCGGTGGCCGCGTCGGTGGCATCGGCGGCCGTGCCGGCTGCGCAGGTGAAACCGGCGGCTCCGGTGGTGGCACAGGCGACGGGATTGGTCGCCGGTGCGGTGGCCGAAAGCTCTTTGCTCGGTGGTGTTCCCGGCAACCCGCTGGTGAACTCGCCCATCCTGTGGGTGGCTGCAGCGGCTTCGCGTCGTGGCTTCGGTGGGGGCAGCGACGTGCCCGAGGAAGGCGCGAGCCTGGCGGCCGCGGCTGCGGCCGGTGCAGCAGGGGCGGGCGCGGTACCCAACAACCCGCCGACGGCGACGTACACGGCCGGCAAGCCGAGCACCACCACCGGTGTGGTGACCGGGACGGTCAAGGGTGTCGATGTCGACAAGGACGCGCTGATGTACTCGGCGCCGGCGGCCACGTCCAAGGGGACGGTGGTCATCAGCGCCACCAACGGCAAGTTCACCTACACCCCGTCGGTGAACGCCCGCCAGACCGCAGCCACCTCGCTCGACCCTGCGGACAAGCTGGATTCGTTCGATGTCACCGTGACCGACGCCCTAGGCGCTACCGGCACGGTGACCGTCCAGGTCGCCATCGATCCCAACAACAAGCCGGTTGAGGGCGTGCATGTGGTCAACGCTCCCAACGACACGACCGGCGTGGTGACCGGCGCAGTCAAGGTCACCGATCTCGACAAAGACAAGCTGACCTACACGACCGTGGCGACGACGGCCAAGGGCAAGATCACCCTGAACGCGTCGACGGGGGCGTTCACCTACACCCCGACCCAAGCTGCGCGGCAGGCTGCCGCGGGTTCTGACGTTGCAGCGAAACAGGATTCGTTCACCGTCACGGTCAAGGACGCGCAGGGCGCGTCGATCACCACCGTGGTGAACGTGGCCGTCTCGCCGAACCAGGCACCGGTCATTGCCCCCGTCACGCTCAACGATCCGGCCCCGGCCAACGGGGCCATCACGGGCACCGTGAATGCGACCGATCCTGAGGGTGGTCTGCTGAAGTACGCCGTCGGCGCCACCGCGACCAAGAGCAAGATCACCGTCGACGCGAACACCGGGGCGCTGACCTACACCCCGACCGCCGCGGCCCGGCACGCCGCCAGCCTGACCGTTGGCGCCATCACCTCCGACAGCTTCACAGTGTCGGTGACCGACGCCAAGGGCGCGGTAACGACACAACTTGTCACGGTGCCGATTTCGCCGTTCAACGCCACCCCGACCTCCTCGGTGCCCGCGGGCAAGACCACCATCAACAGCGGTGTGGTCACCGGCACGATCAAGACCGCCGACGCCGACAAGGACAAGCTGAACTTCTCGGCGTCGACACTGACGACGCCCAAGGGCACCTTCACCGTCAACCCGACGACCGGCGCCTACACCTACACGCCGAACCAAGATGCACGCCTGGCATCCGGCGCGGCGGCGGTCGGCGACCCGGCGACATCGGATTCGATCTCGGTCACCATCTCCGACGGCCACACCGACGGCACCATCACCCAGATACTTACGGTGCCGGTCGCGCCGAACACGGCGCCCACCAGCCCGAGCGCCACCGTCAACGCCCCTAACCCGACCACCGGCGTGGTGACCGGCACGGTGAAAGCGGTCGACCTCGTCGACAAGGATGCGCTGACCTACACCGTCCCGGGCTCCACCGGTAGGGGTGGCGTCACGATCAACGCCAAGACCGGTGCGTTCAGCTACACCCCGACGCAAGCGGCCCGTCAGGCCGCGGCCGACGGGGTCGCAGGCGATGCGGCACAGTCGGATTCGTTCACTGTGACCATCACCGACGCCCGGGGTGCCTCGATCACCCAGGATGTGACGGTGGCGGTCTCGCCGAACAAGGCCCCGATCAATGCGGTCATCTCGAATCAGAACACCAACCCGACCAGCGGCGTGGTCACCGGCACGGTGAACGCCATCGATCCCGACGGGGCCCCCGGCGTCCTCCCGAAGTACACCGCGGTCGCCCCGGCATCCGGCAAGGTCACCATCAACGCGGCGACGGGCGCGTTCACCTACACCCCGTCGGCGGCGGCACGCCATGCGGCGAGCCTGACCGTCAACCCGGTCACTTCGGACACCTTCACGGTCTCGATCACGGACGTCAAGGGTGCGGTGACCACCAAGGTCGTCCCGGTTACCATCACGCCCGCCAATGCCGTTCCGACGTCGACGGTTACGGTCAACAAGCCGAACACCACGACGGGCATCGTGACCGGGACGGTCAAGGGCGCCGACGCGGACAAGGATGTGCTGACGTACTCGGCCCCGGCGTCGACGACGAAGGGCACGGTGACGGTCAATGCCGCCACCGGAGCATTCATCTACACCCCGTCCCCGACGGCGCGCGATGCGGCCGCCGGGACTGCGGCCGCCGCCAAGACCGATTCGTTCACGGTGACGATCACCGATGGACACACCGGTGGCGTGAAGACCCAGGTCGTCAACGTCGCCATTGCGCCGAAGGCGGCAGTGGGCGTCGTCGGCACGGTCGATCTGGCGGGCGACAACTACGACGCCGTGATGAACGGAAATGGCACGCGTGCGGTCATCACCACCGTCACCGGAGACGACACCAAGGGCTACTCGACCTCGGTCACTGTCGTCAACGTCGCGACCGGCGCCAAGATCGGCACCGCAGTGAAACTCGCCGGCCAGTCCAATGGTGTGGTCTTCAGTGACGACGGAACCAAGGCGTTGGTGTCCACGTACGTGGGGGACACGGACAGCGGCACCGTCCGGGTGGCGGTCATCAACGCCAGCACGGGCAAGCAGGTCGGTAGCGCGCTGAGCCTGCAAGGGTCGGCCTACCTCCCGGATGCGTTGCAATTCAACGCCGATGGAAGTCGCGCCATCCTGACCCTTGACGGCTACTCCGACGTTTCCGGAGATGCGGTGCGCCGCTTGACGTTGGTCAACACGCTTACCGGTGCGCGGGTCGGCACGACACGCGAATACGCCAACGCACAATCCGACGACGACTTCAACTTCGTCGATCCCGTCACCATCGACAGCAACGTCGACGGCAGCAGGCTGATCGTCACGACGACCGGTATCGACCCGGATTCCAATGTCGAGACCGCCCAGGTGACGATCATCAACACGGTGACAGGAACCGACGTGGGCACCACGACGGTGACCGGCGTGCTGTACAACCCGGTGTCCTACAACGCCGACTCCACCCGCGCGATCATCGCGTACGTGACGAACCTCAACGGCACAACCTCGACCACCCATGTGCTCGTGTTGAACGTGAGCACCGGAGCGCAGGTCGGCTTCACCGTCGATCATGTGGGTGCGGGCGCCGCGCACCTGAGCGATGACGGCAGCCAGTTCGTGGTCAACACAACGGTTTACAACGAGGATGGCGACGGCAGCACCTTTGTCTCGGTATTCGACACGGCCACCGGCGCCCAGGTCGGCAGTCCCATCGTCGTCGCCGGTGCGACACTCCTGCCCGCGCAGTTCAACGCCGCAGGCACCCGCGCCGTCGTCACCGTCTACTCGGTGGACGACACCGGGCCGAACGGGGTGCGCGTGGTGGTCGTCAACACCGCCACCGGCGCGCAGGTCGGTGCCACCGTCGATGTGGCAGGTATTCCGTTCGGTTATGACGGAACCGATCCGCGAACGTTGCAACCGCTGCAACTGAACACCGACGGCACCCGGGCACTGGTCACCACGACCGCCGGCGGTTCCACCAACGTGGCGCTGATCAACACCCTCACCGGAGCCAAGCTCGGGTCGACGCTGACGGTGCTCGGTGACGTCACCTTCGAGGCGCAGGACGGCACCTCGTTCCTGCCGCCGCTGTACAACGACGACGACAGCCGCGCCTTCATCACCACCGTCAGTGGTGATGAGACCAGCGGCTACGTCACCCGTGTCGCTCTGCTGAACACGGCGAACGGCGCCCAGGTCGGCAGCACCATCACCCTGACCGGCGCGCCCGGCGTGTACGCGGATGACGCGAATGTCGTGGCTTCCGGCAATCGGGCGGTGTACCTCACCTACACCGGCGACGACACCACGGGCTACATCACGCGGCTGGCGATCATCAACACCGACAACGGTGCGCAGCTGGCGGCAACACGCGAGTTCACCGGTTCCTGGTCGTCGTTCGTTCAGTTCAATGCGGCAGGCAATCGCATCACTGTTCTCGCCGACACGGCCAGCACCGACACGGCCAGCACCGACACGGATCCGGCGACCACCGAGCTCTCGGTGTACGACGCGGCGACCGGTGCGCAGGTGGGCAGCACGCTGACCTTCACCGGTGACGACTGGACCGGGGCCACCGTCGACGACGATCCGTCCCGGGCCATCGTGTACACCGCATCCGCAACCAGCAGCACGGTCACGGCGGTCGATCTCCTGACTGCCAACCGGATCGGCTCCACGGTGACCCTGACGGGCGAGGCGTGGTCCACGTACCGCAGCGATGACAGCTCCCGTGTGGTGGTGGCCAGCGTGACCGGGACCGGAACCAAAATCACCACGAAGGTCTCCACCCTGCAGATCGGCGACCCCACCGGAGCGCCCATCAACGGCGCGTTCACGGCGGGCAGCCCCAACGTCAGCACCGGGGTGGTCACCGGCACCGTCACGGCGACCGACTCTCAGGGAGATCCGCTGAGCTACAGCGGAACTTCGACCACCACAAGCGGAACTGTGACCGTTGCGACCGACGGCACCTTCACCTACACCCCGACGGCCGCGGCGCGGCATGCGGCCTTGACCGCCAACGGAGCCCAGACCGACACGTTCAACGTCATCGCCAGTGACCCACTGGGGAACTCCCTCGCCGTCCCTGTCACTGTCGCGATCCAGCCCGGGGCCAATGCCGCTCCGACCAATGCGACAGCGATTCCCGGCCTTCCCAATACCACCACGGGTGTGGTGACCGGAACGCTCGCGGCCACCGACACCGACGGGGATGCCCTCACCTACACGGGTCCGTCCACCACGACGAAGGGCTCGCTGAGCATCACGGGCACCACCTTCACCTACACGCCGTCCCCAGCGGCGCGGCAGGCGGCGGCGGGCGGCGCGGCAGCCGATGTGCAAGACACCTTTACGATCACCGTCAGCGACAGCCATGGCGGGACAGCGCCCATCAACGTCACCGTCGCGATCCAGCCGGCGGCCACCGGTGCACCCACCACGGTCACCACGGTCAACACGGTCACCGTCGACGGAGCGGTCCAGAACGCGTACTTCAGTAAGGACGGCAGTCGGGCGGTCGTGGCGACCAAGACCTCCGGCGGCATCGCGTTCACGGTGCTCAACGGCGTGTCGGGCGGCAAGATCGGCAATGCGGTGACGGTCACGGGTGCGGTGGTGACGGCGGTGGAGTTCAGCGCGGACGGCAGCCGAGCCGTGGTGTCTACCAACGATGACGACTTCGATCAGACGATCCACGTCGCGATCATCAATACGGCGTCGGGACAACAGGTCGGCACCACCTACACCGCGTCGAACGGGTACACCTCGTCGAACTCGGTCGGCGGTTTCGCGGCACGACTGAATAGCGACGGAACCCGAGCGTCCATTGCCAGCACCGCTGGTTTCGGTGACGCCACGGGGCGGGTGGTCCTGCTCAACACCGCGAACGGTGCCACGGTGTACGACTCCGGCGACGTTGACGGCATCGCCCAGATCTCCTTCAGCGGCAACGGCGGCCGGGCCATCGTCACCTTCCAAGATCCGAACGCACCGAGCGGCGGGACGACACAGGTTCGGTTCGTGAATGCGGTTGCGGGAACCCAGGTCGGGTCGACGCTGACCCGCACCGGTGCCAGCTCCGTCGCGCTCAATGCCGACGGGAGCAAAGCGATCCTCGCCGACTTCACGCAGAACTCCTCCGACGGGACCTTTACGAGCAATTTCGCGTTGTTCAACTTCGGCGGCTCTCAGATCGGTAATACCGTGACGCTGCCCTACGCGGCGTTCCTGCCGGCGCAGTTCACCGCGGACGGCAGCCGGGCAGTCCTGACCGTGCTGGGGATCGATGCAAGTACACCCACCGCGCCTTACCGCACCGCGCTGGTGGTGATCAATGGGGCGACCGGGGCACAGGTCGGCACGACGGTGTCCGTCACCGGCGCGCCCAGTCAGCTGGTCAGCCCATCGAGCGGGCCGACCTCGGCCTACATGAATGCCGCCGGTACCCGCGCGGTGCTGGTCGGCCGGGCGACCGACGGAGACTCGAGCCAGATCGCGGTCGTGAATCTCCTCACCGGAGCCAAGGTCGGTAGCACCATCACGACTGTCGGGGCGTCAGGCGGCGGGACCGAGAAAGTGGTGCAGCTGAGCGCCGATGGGACGCGGATCCTGGTGAACAGCGTCAGAAACAACATCAACATCGGCACCGCCACGTCGAACGCAGTCGTCATCGACACCACAACCGGGGCGAAGCTCTACGAGATCAACGAGACCTCCACCTATCCGGCCGTACTGCAAATCACGCCGGACGGCACTCGGGTCCTGGTCGCCAGAACTGACTTGGTCAACACCACCATGTCCGTACACAACGTGCTCACCGGCGCGCAGATCGGGAGCACCATCACACTGGCCGGCGTTCCTGCGGGGACTGCTGAGTTCAGTGCGGACAGCACCCGAGTCGTGGTGTCGGCGCAATCGGGCGGCGCATCGAGAGTGGTGGTGATCAACACCGTCACGGGCACCCAGATCGGTGCCACCGTCGTGCTGCCGGGGGCGTCGCCTTCCGGACCGGCGCCGGGTGCGCGACTGAGTGCCAACGGTACGTACATCCTGGCGCCCACCTCTACGACTGCGGGCGGCACCAGCACGACCAGCGCGACGGTCCTGAAGATCACCTGAGCCAGGGGGCGGAGTGATGGGGGCTGACGGCGTCAGTCCCCATCGCTCGTTTGGCAAAACCTCGGACAACAAGCCGGCCGGTGGGTCGGCTTTGCCGCTGCGGCCGGGATGGCCGAATCACCTGGTGATGGCGCACGCAACGCACTGTGCGCGCACCTGACAACTGAGCCCGTGGGGTGCAATTCCAGCAATTTTGACGCTAGGGATATTTCCAGGCTTTACCCTGTAGCTCGAACATAGCTGTGCCTGGTGCCCGCTGCGGTCGTGACGTTGGGAGTTGTGGTGGGTGCTGGTCGGTTCGTGGGCCGAGTCGGCGGTCTTGCTGTGGCGCTCGGCGTGGGCGCCGCGGTATCCCTGGGCCACGGAACCGCGTGGGCCGACGACACGGCCACGAGCGGCTCGGAGACGAGCGGCAGCACCGGGCCATCGGAATCGACCGGCGCCCCAGTCAAGAACCCCGAGACCAGCACGGACACTCCCGCCGCAGAGCCCGCAGCCGCAGACAAACCGGCCGAGTCCGGGGCCAAGACCTCGCACAAGCGCAAGCCGGGTACCGCCAAGCTGGCCAAGCCGGAGGCCCCGAAGTCCTCGGTGACGTCCCGGCCGGCGCGTCACGCGAAGGCCGACGACAAGACCCCGGAGCCCACGAAGAGTGTGGAGTCGGCACCGGTCTCGGTGAGTGCGCAGGCCGCTCCGCCGGTGGCGCAGGTCGCACCGGCCGCGCCCGTGGTCGCGGATTCGGTGACCGTCGCGTCGGCGGCCGTGGTCGATTCCTCCCTGCTGGGCGGCGTCCCGACCGGTCCGCTGGTGAACTCGCCGCTGCTGTGGGTGGCTGCGGCGGCGTCGCGGCGCGAATTCGACGCCGATGCCAAGCCGACGGCGCTGGCGACCGCCGCGGTGAACAACCAGAACCCGACACTGGGCACTCCCTCGGTCGGTGCGCCGAACACCACGGGCATCGTCATGGGTTCGATCAAGGGTGCCGATGCCGACAAGGACCCGCTGACCTACTCCGCCCCGGCCACCAGCACCAAGGGTGGCGCCGTGGTGGTCAACGCCACGACGGGTGCCTTCAAGTACACCCCGACCCTCGCCATCCGGCACGCGGCCTCGGTAACAGGAGCGACCACCGCGGACAAGACCGACACGTTCACCATCACGGTGTCCGACGGGTTCGGCGGCACGGCAGACAAACTCGTCACGGTCTCGGTGAAGTCGATCAACACGGCGCCGACCGCCGGCACGGCGACGGTGAACACGCCCGACGGATCGGGCGTGGTGAGCGGCAATATCGTTGCCTCCGATGGTGATTCGGACGACCTGACCTTCAAGGCCGCCCCGAAGAAGGGCACGGTGACGTTCGCCGAGGACGGGTCGTTCACCTATACGCCGACGGCAGTGGCTCGGCACGCCGCGGCGGTTCCGGGTGCGACCTCGTCGGTGACGACGGAGACATTCACGGTGACGGTCACCGACGGTCGCGGCGGCACGGTGACCAAGAGTGTGAAGGTCGCGATCGCCCCGGCCAATGTGGACCCGGTGATCGGTGAGGTGACTGCGGGCGCTCCGAGCATCAAAGGCGTCGTCGCAGGCCAGATTTCGGTCACCGATGCGGACCTGGACAAGTTCACCTACAGCGGTACGTCCACCGTCAACGGCAAGGTGGTGGTGAACGCCACGACGGGCGCGTACACCTTCACCCCGACCTCGGCAGCGCGGCACACCGCGGCCAGCGGCGGAGCCACCTCGGAGACCATCACGTTGTCCGTCAAGGACGGCCACGGCGGTACGGCATCGACATCTGTTGTGGTGCAGATTCTTCCGGCCAATGCAAACCCCACGGCGACGGTGTACGTCGGGACACCGAACTCCACGACCGGGATCGTCACCGGCAAGGTCAAGGGCGCCGACACAGACAAGGACACGCTGACCTATTCGTCGCCGACGAACACCTCCAAGGGCTCGGTGACCCTCGACACCGCCACGGGAGCGTTCACCTACACGCCGACCGACGTGGCGCGCCATGCCGCCGCCGGCACCGTCACCGCGGACAAGACCGATTCGTTCCTCGTCACCATCACCGACGGCCACGGCGGCGTCTCCACCAAGACGGTGACGGTGTCGGTGAAGCCGATCAACACGGTGCTCACAGCGGCGGCCACGCCGACGGTGAACGCGCCCAATGGTGCGGGTGTGGTGACCGGCAGTCTCGGTGTGGCCGATGCCGACGCGGATGTGCTGACGTTCAAGGCGATCCCGAAGAAGGGCACGGTGGCCTTCGCCCAGGACGGGTCGTTCACCTACACCGCCTCGGATGCGGCGCGGCACGCCGCGGCCGTTCCGGGTGCGACGTCCGCGGTCACGACGGAGACGTTCACGGTGACGGTCACCGACGGCCACGGCGGCACGGTGACCAAGAGTGTGAAGGTCGCGATCGCGCCGGCGAACGCCGCTCCGGTGATCGGCACCATCACTGCGGGAGAGCCGGATTCGAAGACCGGCGTGGTGGCAGGCCAGATCTCGGTCACCGACGCCGATGCGGACACGTTCACCTACAGCGGCGCGTCCACCGTCAGCGGCAAGGTCGTGGTGAATGCCACGACCGGGGCCTACACCTACACGCCGACCGCCGCCGCACGCAGCGCCGCGATAGGTAAGACGGTGACCGATACCCTCACCCTGACCGTCGTCGACGGCCACGGTGGCACGGCGACGAAAACCGTTCAGGTCAAGATTCTTCCGAGCAATCTGCCGCCCGCCGTCTCGGTGTCGGTAGGTGAACCGGATGCTGCCACCGGGGTGGTCAACGGCAAGGTGACCGGCTCGGACCCCGACAACGACGTGCTGAGCTACGGCTCGCCCGCGGCCCCCGCCAAGGGCACCGTCACCGTCAACGGGACCACCGGGGCCTTCACGTACACCCCGACCGAGGAGGCGCGGCACGCGGCGGCCGCCGCCGGGGCCTCGGCCGCGGACAAATCGGACGCCTTCAACGTCACCGTGAGTGACGGAAAAGGAAATGTCGTCACGGTGGCCGTCACCGTGTCGATCGATGCCGTCGCCGGCAACTCGGCCCCGGAGAATCTCACTGCCGTTGTGGCGGAACCGAATTCCACCTCCGGCGTGGTGACCGGGACACTGTCGGCGACCGATGCCGACGGCGACACCCTCACGTTCAGCGGCCCGGCCACCACCCCCAAGGGTGCCCTGGTCATCACCGGTACCACCTTCACTTACACGCCGACGGCCGCGGCGCGGCACGCGGCGGCCGCGCCGACGGCGTCCGCGGCCGACAAGGCGGACACGTTCACCGTGACGGTGACCGACGCGGCCGGGGCCACCGCGTCGACCACAGTGACGGTCAGCATCCTGCCGTTCAACGCCGCGCCGGCGCTGACGGTGACGACGGGTTCGCCGAATGCCGCGACCGGCGTGGTCACGGGAACGGTCTCGGGAACCGACTCCGACGGTGACACAATCACTTTCGCCGCTCCCGCAAGTACAGCCAAGGGCGCTGTCACGATCAACGCCGGCACGGGGGCATGGACCTACACCCCGACGGCAGCGGCGCGGCATGCGGCATCGTCGGTGACGGCGAGTGCCGCCGACACATCGGACTCGTTCACGGTGACCGTTGCGGACGGGTTCGGCGGCAGTGTCGCCACGACGGTGACGGTGACCATCGCGCCTGCAGTCAACGCCGCACCGACCCTGGGCGTGACGACGGGCACCGCCGACCCGTCGACGGGTGCGGTCACCGGCACCGTCACGGGTACCGATCACGACGGGGACGCTCTCACATTCAGCTCTCCCACAAGCACTTCCAAGGGCGCCGTCACGATCAACGCCACCACCGGCGCTTTCACCTACACCCCGACGGCGGCGGCCCGGCACGCGGCGGCCGCAGCGACCGCCACCGCCGCGGACAAGGCCGACAGCTTCACCGTGACGGTGACCGACGGCTTCGGCGCGACCGTCACCGCTACGGTCGCGGTGAGCATCGCACCGGCCAACGCCGCCCCGACGGCGGTGGTCACCACGAACGCGCCGAACGCCACCACGGGTGCGGTGACGGGCACCGTGACCGCTACCGACGCCGATGGCGACGCGGTCAAATACGCCGTTCCCACAAGCACTTCCAAGGGCGCCATCACCTTCAACACCACCACAGGTGCCTTCACCTACACACCGTCGGCGGCGGCGCGGCACGCGGCCGCGTCGGTCTCCGGGACGGACAAGACCGACAGTTTCACCGTCACAGTGACCGACGCTTTCGGAGCCAGCGTGCCCGTCACGGTGACGGTGAACATTCTGCCTACCAACACCGTGCCGACGGCGTCGGTGACCACGGGCTCACCGAACACCTCGACGGGGGTGGTGACCGGCAAGGTCACCGGTACCGATGCCAACGGTGACGCGCTTGCCTACTCCGCGCCCACCACGACGGCCAAGGGCGCCATCACGATCGACGCATCGACGGGCGCGTACATCTACACGCCGACCGAGGCCGCACGGCACGCGGCGTCGTCGACCACCGCGACCGCTGCCGTCAAGTCGGACACCTTCACCGTCACGGTCACCGACGGTTACGGCGCGAGTGTGCCGGTCACGGTCACGGTCAGCATCGCGCCGGCCAACACGGCCCCGACCCCGGGAGTCAGCACGGGGACGGCCGACGCCTCGACGGGGGTGGTCACGGGCACCGTCACCGGCACGGACCCCGAGGGTGACGCCCTCAAATTCGTTGCGGCAGGGGCCTCCAAGGGCACCGTCACCATCAATGCCACCACCGGTACGTTCACCTACGCGCCGACCGCGGCGGCCAGGCACAAGGCCAGTTCGGTCACCGCGACGGACGCGGACAAGTCGGATACCTTCACCGTGACGGTGACCGACGGGTTCGGGGCGAGCGTCCCGACCACGGTGACGGTGACCGTCGCGCCGGCCAACACCGCACCCACCCTGACCGCGACAGTGGGAACACCGAACACCACGACCGGCGTGGTGACCGGCAAGGTGACGGGCACCGACGCCAACAGCGACGTCCTGACCTACGCCGCGCCCGCCACCAGTGCCAAGGGCACCATCACCATCAATGCGTCCACGGGGTCCTACACCTACACGCCGACCGCGCAAGCCCGCCACGCGGCGGCCTCGCCCACGGCGACCGCGGCCGACAAGGCCGACAGCTTCACAGTCACCGTCACCGACGGGTACGGAGCCAGCGTGCCGATCACCGTCAATGTGACCGTGCGGCCGGCCAATGCCGCGCCGACCCTCTCGGTCACGACGGGATCCCCCGACCCGTCCACCGGTCTGGTTACCGGGACCGTGTCGGGCACCGACACCGACGGGGACACCCTCAAGTACGCGGCGCCCGCGACAACCACCAAGGGCGCCATCATGATTGACGCCGTGACGGGCGCGTTCACGTACACGCCGACGGCGGCGGCCCGGCACGCGGCGTCCGCGACGAGCGCAACCACGGCCAGGTCGGACAGCTTCACCGTCACCGTCACCGACGGATTCGGGTCCACGGTCACCGCGACGGTGTCGGTCAGCATCCAGCCGGCCAACACCGTCCCGACGGCGACGGTGACCACGAATGCGCCCAATGCCACCACGGGTGCGGTGACCGGAACGGTGTCTGGCACCGATGCCAACGGCGACACGCTGAAATACGTTGTCGCAGGGGCCTCCAAGGGCACCGTCACCATCAGCTCCACCACGGGTGCGTTCACCTTCACCCCGACCGCCGCAGCGCGCCACGCCGCTGCATCGGTGACGGCGACCACCGAGAAGACGGACACCTTCACAGTGACCATCACCGACGGTTATGGCGCCAGCGTGCCGGTGACGGTGACGGTGAACATCCTGCCGGCCAACACCGTGCCCACCGTGACGGCCACCAAGGGCTCCCCGGACGCCTCGACGGGCATCGTGACCGGTAAGGCGACGGGTGCCGACGGCAACGGCGATGTGCTCCAATACGCCGCTCCGGCAAGCACATCCAAGGGTTCCGTCGTCATCGACGCAGCGACCGGATCGTTCACCTACACCCCGACCGATGCGGCGCGCCACGCGTCGGCCGCCGCCACGGCGACCGCGGCCGACAAGGCCGACACCTTCACCATCACGGTGACCGACGGATTCGGCGGAACCGCAACGACTTCGGTGGCGGTGAGCATCCAGCCCGCCAACAGCGGCCCGACGCTGACGGTGACCACCGGGTCGCCGAACACGTCGACCGGGGCGGTGACCGGTACCGCGACGGGCACGGACCTCGACGGGGATACCCTCACCTACACCGCGCCCGCCTCCACCAAGGGCACCGTCACCGTCAACGCGTCGACAGGGGCGTTCACCTACACCCCGACCGAGGCGGCACGACTTCTCGCGGCCGCAGGCGGCGCCACCGCCGCCGACAAGCAGGACACCGTCACCGTCACGGTCACGGATGCCCACGGCGGCACCGCGACTGCCAGCGTGACCGTCGACATCGCCCCGGTGACGCGCACCGCCGCGACGGTCGGCACCATCACGGTCAACGGCGTCGCCCACGACGCGTACTTCAACGGCGACGGCACCCGTGCGGTGGTGGTCACCAAGGCTGCCGCCGGCGGTGTCGTCGCCTTCTCGGTCATCAACACCGTCACCGGCGCGAAGGTCGGAAACTTCTTCACCCTCAACGGTTCGGCACCGAGCCTCGTCCAGTTCACCGCCGACGGCAGCCGCGTCGCCGTGGCGACCACCGACTCGTCGAACACCGTGCGGGTCGCGGTCATCGACGCCACCACCGGCGCGCAGGTGGGTGTCACCTATACGTCGTCGAACTACCTGGGGGACAAGGCGGTCGGTCCGGTGTTGCAGACGAACGCCGACGGCAGCCGCGTCGCCGTGGCGACCACCGGATTGTCCAGCGACGCCAAACCGTCCGGGCGGCTGGTCCTGATCAACACCACCACGGGTGGGCTGGTCTACGACTCGGGAGCCGTGGTGGGCACCGCGGCGGCGTCGTTCAGCGCCGACGGATCGAGGGCCGCCGTCGTGACCGGCGGGCAGATCGGTGGTGTCACCACCGCCACGACGATCACCGTCGTGAACGCGGCGACGGGTATCCCCGTCGGAGCGCCGATCACCCGGGCCGCCGTCTCGGCCACGACGTACAACAGCTCGACGCTGGCCGCTCTCAACGCCGACGGGTCCAAGCTCGTCCTCACCGATTTCGTGCAGACCAGCGAGACCGGCTTGAGCTCAAAGGTTTCGGTGTACAACGTCGGCGGCGCCCAGATCGGGACCGGGTTCACGGTGTCGTCCTATGCCGCGGTGACGCGCGCGCAATTCAGCGCCGACGGAAGTCGGGCCGTGCTGACGCTGCAGGGAATCGACGGCAGTTCGCAGACCGATGTCTTCCGGGCGGGTGTGGTGGTGGTCAACATGACGACCGGCGCACAGGTGGGCTCGGTGATCCAGACCAGCGGATGGCCCTCGGGCTCAGGGGATTCGAAGAGCTCCTACGATCGGCTCATCCTGAACCCCAGTGGCACCAGGGCGGTGCTGGTGGTGCAGTCACCCGACCAGTCGGCGACCTGCGTGTTGCTGATCGACCTGACCGCCGGGACGCAGGTGGGCGCCACCCTCAGTCTCGCCGGCGGCTGGGTGGCGGGCAGCGGACTGGCGTCGACGGCGCAGTCCGGTACCGATGGCGGCCGCGTGCTGATCGTCGCTACCACCGCAGACGGGGACGGGCAGTACACGACGAACGGCGTCACCGTCGACACCGCCACGGGTGCACAGGTATCCGCGGTCACCGGCGTCGGCGATCAGCTGGCCGGGCTGCAATTGAACTCCGACGGCACCAGGGTGGTGGTGACCTCGGCGACCGGTGGCGTCACGACGGTCTCGGTGCTCGACGCGCTCACCGGGGCGCAGGTCGGCGACAGCCTCACTCTCACCGGAGCCACCACGGGGCAGCCTCAGCTCAGCGCGGACGGTACCCGTGTCGTCGTCACCACCGTGCTCGGCGGCACCACCCAGGTGGCGCTGCTCAACACAGCCACGGGCGCGCAGATCGGCACCACCACCGTGTTGGCGGGTACGGCGGTCGACCCCGCGCGGATCAGCGCCGACGGCGACTACATCGTCGCCTCGGCCTCCACCAGCGCCGGGCCCACCAAGGTGACGGTCCTTCAGATCAGCTGAGCGTGCGCCACAGGTACGAGTAGATCAGCGCGGCCCGGAACGCCGCCTGCGAGTTGTCGGCGGCGCCGCCGTGTCCGCCCTCGATGTTCTCGTAGTAGTCCACCTGATGACCCGCGTCCTCCAGTGCCGCCGTCATCTTCCTGGCGTGTCCCGGATGCACCCTGTCATCGCGGGTCGAGGTGGTGATGAGTATCGGGGGATAGGCCCCGTCGGCCGAAATATTCTGGTACGGGGAGTATTTGGCGATGAACTCCCAGTCCGCTGGGTCATCCGGGTTGCCGTATTCGGCCACCCAGGACGCGCCGGCCAGCAGCAGGTGAAAGCGTTTCATGTCCAGCAGTGGCACGCTGCACACGAGCGCGCCGAACAGTTCGGGGTAGCGCGTCAACATGATGCCCATCAGCAGTCCGCCGTTGCTGCCGCCCTGGGCGCCAAGCTGCGGCACCGTCGTGATGCCGCGGGTCACCAGATCACGGGCCACCGCCGCGAAGTCTTCGTCGACCAGATGCCGGCCCGCCCGCATGGCCTGGGTGTGCCAGCCCGGTCCGTACTCGCCGCCGCCGCGGATGTTGGCCAGCACATAGGTACCGCCGCGGGCCAGCCACAACCGGCCCAGCACACCGTCGTACGCGGGGGTGCGTGACACCTCGAAGCCGCCGTAGCCGCCCAGCAGGGTCGGGCCCGTGGCGCCCGGGCGCCCCACCACGAAATACGGGACCCGGGTGCCGTCGGCGGACACCGCGAAATGCTGCGCGACCTCCAGGCCCTCGGCGTCGAAAAAGGCCGGGGCGCGTTTGATCTCGCTGAATCCGCCACCGTCGGAGCCGAGCAGCAGCCGCGACGGCGTGGTGAATCCGCTTGAGTCCAGGAAGATCTCATCGCCGTCGGAATCGGCGCCCGCGATGACGATGTTGGTGTTGGCGGGAAGCCCGGGGACGTCGGCCGCTGCCCAGTCACCGGGGGTGAGGATCTGTACCCGGCTGGCGACGTCGGCGAGGGTCACCACGACCAGTTTGTCGCGGGTCCACGAGTACTGGTGCAGGCAGGTGTGCGCGTCGGGCTTGAAAACCACGGCGATATCTGCTGTGCCGGTGAGAAATTCGGAATAATCGGCCGCCAGTAGCGAGCCCGCGGTGTAGCCCCTCCAGTCGGTGCGCAGTTCGATCAGCAGCCAGTCCCGGTGCAGCGACAGCGACGCATCGGTCGGCGCGTCGATCAGGATCAGCTCGTCGCCGCGCAGCTCGTAGATCTCGTCGTTGAAGAAGTCCACGGCCCGGCTGATCAGCGTCCGCTCGAACCCCGGCGTGCGGTCCACCGAGGCGGCGACGATCACGTCGGTGCGCTCCCCGGCGTACACCGTGGGGATGTCGGCGAGGTCCTGGCCGCGCTGCCACCGCTTCACCAGTCGCGCGTAGCCGGAGTCGGTCAGCGCGTCCTCGCCGAAATCGGTACCGACCAGCACGGTATCCGGTCCGGCCCAGGTGATCTGGGTCTTGGCCTCGGGCAGCTCGAATCCACCGGCGACGAATTCCTTTGTGGACATGTCGAATTCGCGGACCACCACGGCATCGGCACCGCCGCGGGACAAGCTGATGAGCGCGCGCGAGTGATCGGGTTCGATCACATCGGCACCCGCCCACACCCAGTTCTCGTCGTCGGCGGCCGCGAGCGCATCGACGTCGATGACGACATCCCACACCGGGGCGTCGGTCCGGTAGGACTCCAGGGAGGTACGCCGCCAGAGTCCGCGCGGGTTGGCTTCGTCGCGCCAGAAGTTGTAGAGGTGCTCACCGCGGCGGCGCACGTACGGGATCCGGGCGTCGGTGTCGAGCACCTGCAGCGCCTCGGCGCGCATGGCGTCGAACTGCTCTCCGCCGAGCGCGGTGAGCGTCGGTTCGTTGTGCCGGCGCACCCACGCGAGCGCGTCGTCGCCGGTGACGTCTTCTAGCCAAAGGTGGAGGTCTGGGGCGAGCGAAGCGACGGGGTCACGTTCAGAACTCATGTGACCTTTGTACCGTGGGCGTACCGTGAATTCATGACCAGCCGAGCCTTGATCACCGCCCAGGCCGCCGACCTGCTCGCGATGCTGCAGAAGCGCCACGGCGCGTTGATGTTTCACCAGTCCGGCGGCTGCTGCGACGGTTCGTCGCCCATGTGTTACCCCGACGGCGACTTCATCGTGGGGGACCGCGACATCCTGCTGGGCGTGCTGGACGTGGGAGACGGCGTGCCGGTGTGGATCTCGGGCCCGCAATTCGAGGCCTGGCAGCACACCCAGCTGATCATCGACGTGGTGCCCGGCCGCGGTGGCGGGTTCAGCCTGGAATCCCCCGAAGGGATGCGATTCCTGTCCCGCGGCCGGGTCTTCACCGACGAGGAGAACGCCGAGGTCGGCGGTCGGCCACCGATCACCGGGGTTCGGTACGCCGACGGGGAACGCCCCGCCGACGTACAGACCCGGATCGTGGCCGAAGCGGCCGATGCGTGCGCTATTTCTCCAAGGTGAACTGGTCGACGTCGACCTGGCGGTTGCGGAACAGGTCTGCGCAGCCGGTCAGGTAGCGCATGTAGCGGTCGTAGACCTCTTGGGACTGGATGGCGATGGCCTCGTCCTTGTGGGCCTCCAGGTTCGCCGCCCAGATGTCGAGCGTCTTGGCGTAATGCGGCTGCAGGGACTGCACCCGGGTGACCTTGTAGCCCGCCGCGGTGGCGTGCTCCTCGACCATCGGCACCGACGGCAGGCGGCCGCCGGGGAAGATCTCGGTCAAGATGAACTTGATGAAGCGCGCCAGCTCGAAGGTCAGCGAGATGCCGAGTTCCCGCGCCTCGGCGGGATGGATCCCGCAGATGGAATGCAGCATCATCACGCCGTCCGACGGCAGGATCCGGTAGGTCTTCTCGAAGAACTCGGTGTACCGGTCGTGCCCGAAATGCTCGAACGCGCCGATCGAGACGATGCGGTCCACCGGTTCGTCGAACTGTTCCCAGCCCTGCAGCAAGATCCGCCGGGTGCGCGCGGTGTCCAGCTTGTCGAACTCTTCCTGGACGTGTGCGGCCTGGTTTTTCGACAACGTCAGCCCGACGACGTTCACGTCGTACTTCTCGATCGCGCGGCGCATCGTGGCGCCCCATCCACAGCCGACATCCAACAGCGTCATGCCCGGCTCAAGCCCAAGTTTGCCAAGGGAAAGATCGATCTTCGCGATCTGCGCTTCCTCAAGCGTCATATCGTCACGCTCGAAGTACGCGCAGCTGTAGGTCTGGGTGGGATCTTGGAACAGCCGGAAGAAGTCGTCAGACAGGTCGTAGTGCGCCTGTACGTCCTCGAAGTGCGGTTTCAACTGCTTGGACATTAAAAGCTTGGCCTCTCGATTGACATACGGGCTAGGTTTACCCCGCGGTTCACCCTTGAAACCACGAAACTGGTGCCTGAATGGTTCAGGCAGCCCCCGCAGTATTCGTAGCTGACGCAGGCCCGGATTGCACCACTTTGAACCGACCGGTCGGTCCCCGGCCGACCGGCGGGCCACCCCGATAGGGTAGTGCCGTGACCCATTTTGACGTCGTCGTACTCGGAGCTGGTCCCGGCGGATACGTCGCGGCCATTCGCGCTGCCCAACTCGGCCTGTCCACCGCCATCGTCGAACCGAAATATTGGGGCGGGGTGTGCCTGAACGTGGGCTGCATTCCCTCCAAGGCGCTGCTGCGCAACGCCGAGCTGGCCCACATCTTCAACAAGGAAGCCAAGACCTTCGGCATCAGCGGGGAGGCGACCTTCGATTACGGCGTCGCCTTCGATCGCAGCCGCAAGGTCGCCGACGGACGCGTCGCGGGAGTGCACTTCCTGATGAAGAAGAACAAGATCACCGAGATCAACGGGTACGGCAAATTCACCGGCCCCAACGGGCTCACCGTCGACCTCAACGACGGCGGCACCGAGGACGTCACGTTCGACAACGCGATCATCGCCACCGGATCGTCCACCCGGCTGGTTCCGGGCACGTCGTTGAGCGAGAACGTCGTCACCTACGAGAACCAGATCCTCTCCCGCGAGCTGCCCGGCTCGATCATCATCGCGGGCGCCGGGGCCATCGGCATGGAGTTCGCCTACGTCCTGAAGAACTACGGCGTGGAGGTCACCATCGTCGAGTTCCTGCCGCGGGCGCTGCCCAACGAGGACGCCGAGGTGTCCAAGGAGATCGAGAAGCAGTACAAGAAGCTGGGCGTGAAGATCCTCACCGGCACCAAGGTCGAGTCGATCGACGACGACGGTTCCGCGGTGACGGTCACCGTGAGCAAGGACGGTAAGACCGAGAAGCTCAAGGCCGATAAAGTGTTGCAGGCCATCGGTTTCGGCCCGAACGTCGAGGGTTTCGGGCTGGAGAAGACGGGCGTCGCCCTGACCGAGCGCAAGGCCATCGCCATCGACGACTACATGCGCACCAACGTGCCGCACATCTACGCCATCGGCGACGTGACGTCCAAGCTGCAACTGGCGCACGTGGCCGAGGCGCAGGGCGTAGTGGCCGCCGAGACCATCGCCGGCGCCGAGACGCTGGCGCTGGGGGACTACCGGATGATGCCGCGCGCCACGTTCTGCCAGCCGCAGGTCGCCAGCTTCGGGCTCACCGAGCAGCAGGCCAAGGACGAGGGCTACGACGTCGTCGTCGCCAAGTTCCCGTTCACCGCCAACGGTAAGGCGCACGGCCTGGCCGACCCGACCGGCTTCGTCAAGCTGATCGCCGACAAGAAGCACCTCGAACTGCTCGGCGGCCACCTCATCGGACCCGACGTCTCGGAGCTGCTGCCCGAACTGACGCTCGCCCAGAAGTGGGACCTGACCGCCCACGAGCTGGCCCGTAACGTGCACACCCACCCGACCCTGTCGGAGGCGCTGCAGGAATGCTTCCACGGCCTCACCGGCCACATGATCAACTTCTGATCGCCGGTGCGCGCGCAGGTAGTCGCCGCCGTCGGCGGGCTGGTGATCGGCCACATCCTGTGGCTGCTCGCCATCACCGTGGCGATCAACACCAGTGACGTGAGTTTCTGGGTGTTGATCGTCTCGGCGGTGATCATCGCTCTGGCCATCGGCATCGGGTTGGTGGGCCTGCGGGCATACCGGCGCAAAGATCAGGTGTGGACGGCGTTCCTGTGGGCGCTGCCCGTCGCCCCGGTGCTGATGACCGTGGCGGTGCTGGGCGTCACGTATCTCTGACTAGTCCGGGTAATCCAGCGGTATCTGCAACGTCGCCATGGTCGCGGCCAGTGCGTCGTATTGCCCTGCGAGCGTGCAGAATTCGATGATCTGCGCGCGGGTGTACAGCTTGGACAGCGCGGTCCACGTCTCGGCCGACATCGACCGGGTGATGACGAACTCGTCGGTCGCGGTGACCAGCACCCGCTGCCGGGGCGTGAGCCCGTCGGCGTCCGGGCCCTCGAAGATGGCGGCCTGGGTGTCGGCGTCCAGTCCGCGGCTGCGCGCCAGCCGGCGGTGCTGCTGCAATTCGTACTCGCTGTCGCGCAGATGCCCGACCCGCAGGATCACCACCTCGGCGTCCTGGCGGGACAGCTTGCCCGCATAGAGCAGGTACGCGGAGAACGGCAGCCAGGCCAGGAACATCAGCCGGTGCTGGCCGAGCACGTTCATGAGGTGGAACTTCGGCGCCCGGATCCCGCGCGCGCCCGCCTTGGCGATGGCCCAGTTGACGGGGCCGAGTTCGCGAAGGCCGCCGGGCGGGATGCGGGGAGGGGTCGTCATGACTGCTTCACCAGATACGGAGACACCGTGCTGCGGTGCTCGTCGAGGTCGAGGGCGCGGCCGAGAGCGGGGAAGGCGCGCTGTGGGCAGTTGTCGCGTTCGCAGACGCGGCAGCCGGCGCCGATCGGTATCGCTGCGACGTTGGGGTCACCGGTCAGTTCCAGCCCTTCGGAGTAGACCAGCCGGTGCGCATGACGGAGTTCACAGCCCAAACCGATCGCGAACGTCTTACCCGGCTGACCATAGCGTGACGCGCGGCGCTCGACGGTGCGCGCCACCCACATGTACTGCCGGCCGTCGGGCATCTGGGCGATCTGCACCAGGATCTTGCCCGGGTTGGCGAAGGTCTCATAGACGTTCCACAGTGGGCAGGTGCCGCCGGACGACGAGAAGTGAAAACCGGTGGCGGACTGACGTTTCGACATGTTCCCGGCTCGATCCACCCGGACGAAGGACAGTGGGACGCCGCGCATGGACGGCCGCTGCAGGGTGGACAGCCGGTGGGCGATGGTCTCGTAGGACACCGCGTAGTACGCCGACAGCCGCTCGACGTCGTACCGGAATTCCTCGGCCACGGCGTGGAACTGCTGATAGGGCAGCACGGTGGCCGCCGCGAAGTAGTTGGCCAGACCCAGCCGGGCCAGCGTGCGGGATTCGTCGCTGGTGAACTTGCCCTCATCGACGAGTTTGTCGATGAGATCGCCGAATTCCAGATAGCCCAGTTCGGCGGCGAGTTTGAACACGTACTGCCCGCTGGCCAGGTGGCTGCCGATCTCCAGCGTGCGGGTGGCCGGGTCGAATCGGTGCAGCACGTTGTCGCCCAGGTTCTGGCGTTTGACGATGTGCACCCCGTGCACGGCGGTCAGCCGGGCGGACAGTTCACCGGCCAGGTCGGCCCGGTTCATCCGCATCCGGATGGTGAGATCCTCTGCGGCGGTGTCGAGCTCGTGCAGATAGTTCTGCCGCTGATAGAAGTAGTCGCGCACCTCTTCGTGGGGCATGGTGATCGAGCCGGACCCCGAGCCCGCGGCGCTGCCTGCGCCTGCCACGCCGAACCGGTCCTCGGTGGCGGCGGCCAGCTGCGTCGTCGTCAACCGGTAGCGCTGATGCAGATTGACCATCGCCCGGGCGATCGCCGGATGTGCGGCCACCAGCTCGGCGATCTCGGTGGCGTCGACGTCGAGGTCGACATCGCGGTCCATGGTCATCTCGCGCAGCTCGGCGACCAGTCGGGTGTCGTCCTGCGACGCGAAGAACGTGGCGTCCACCCCGAACACCTCGGTGATGCGCAGCAGTACGGCGACGGTGAGGGGCCGCACATCGTGTTCGATCTGATTGAGGTAACTCGGCGAGATCTCGAGCGTCTGGGCCAGCGATGCCTGGCTGAACCCGCGTTCGTTTCGCAGTTGTCGCACCCGCGATCCGACGAACGTCTTGGCCACCCGTCCAGGGTAGTGAGCAATGCAAAGATTGGCTTTGCATTGTTCGCAGACCACTATGTACTTCATGACCGGTTTGGCGAAGATGATGATGCCCGTGCCCGACGGCCACCCCGACGTTTTCGATACCGAATGGCCGCTGCGCATGGCCGACGTGGACCGGGACGGCCGGCTGCGATTCGACGGTGCCACCCGGCACATCCAAGACGTCGGTCAGGACCAGCTGCGGCAGATGGGTTACGAGGACGTGCACCCGGCGTGGATCGTCCGGCGCACCATGATCGACATCATCGAGCCCATCGAATTCCCCGACACGCTGCGCTTGCGGCGGTGGTGTTCGGGGACCTCGACGCGGTGGTGCGAGATGCGGGTGCGCCTCGATGGGCGCAAGGGCGGTCTCGTGGAATCGGAAGCCTTCTGGATCTGCTTCAGCCGCGAGACGCAGAGCCCGGGACGCATCTCCGACGACTTCCTGGCGGGGCTGCGCCGGACGACGGACGTCGACCGGCTGCGGTGGAAGGCCTATCTGAAGGCCGGCAACCCCGAGGATGCCGTCGCGGTGCGCAAGTACCCGGTCCGCGTCACCGACATCGACCTCTTCGACCACATGAACAACTCGGTCTACTGGAGCGTCGTCGAGGACTACCTGTCGACCGTGCCCGAACTCCTCAAGGAGCCGCTGCGGGTGACCATCGAGCACGACTCGGCGGTGGCGCTGGGCGACGATCTGGACATCAGGGTGCACGTCTATCCGGCCGGATCGACCGACACGTTCGGTCCGGAGCTGACAGATCGGACTGTTACAACGCTCACATACGCGGTGGGCGAGGAGACCAAAGCGGTCGCCAGCTTGTTCGCTCGGTGAGGTCCGAAGGTTTAACAGTACGGGCGTACTGACCAGCGGCAATTGGCTACCGATGAGTAGATTCTGAACCGGTCAAGGCGTTCGCGAACTTCGCAAACTTTGCAACTTAGCGCTCAGCGTTAGCCAAAATTGGCAACTGAAACGGGTGGACCTGCGCATATGCAGTAGGGCATCCTCGGATTAGCACACCAGCGAAGCCGCGGTGGCATTAACAACCTGAGGGTTGATAGGGCCGCAGCGACACCCGCACCCTGTTAACCCGTTAAGGAGAGCCATGTCCACCGTTGGCACGCCGAAGAGCCCCGAGCAGATCCAGCACGACTGGAACACCAACCCCCGCTGGAAGGGCATCGAGCGCACCTACAGCGCCGAGGACGTGGTCGCCCTGCAGGGCCATGTCGTCGAGGAGAGCACGCTGGCCCGTCGCGGCGCCGAGGTGCTGTGGGATCAGCTGCACAACATGGACTACGTCAACTCGCTGGGCGCGCTGACCGGCAACCAGGCCGTGCAGCAGGTCCGCGCGGGTCTGAAGGCCATCTACCTGTCCGGGTGGCAGGTCGCCGGTGACGCGAACCTCTCCGGCCACACCTACCCGGACCAGAGCCTCTACCCGGCCAACTCGGTGCCGCAGGTCATCCGCCGCATCAACAACGCGCTGCTGCGCGCCGACCAGATCGCCAAGGTCGAGGGTGACACCTCGGTGGAGAACTGGCTGGCCCCGATCGTCGCCGACGGTGAGGCCGGCTTCGGTGGCGCGCTCAACGTCTACGAGCTGCAGAAGGCCATGATCGCCGCCGGTGTCGCCGGTTCGCACTGGGAAGACCAGCTGGCCTCGGAGAAGAAGTGTGGCCACCTCGGTGGCAAGGTGCTGATCCCGACCCAGCAGCACATCCGCACGCTGACCTCGGCCCGTCTGGCCGCGGACGTCGCCGACGTCCCGACCCTGGTCATCGCCCGCACCGACGCCGAGGCCGCCACGCTGCTGACCTCCGACGTCGACGAGCGCGACCGCCCGTTCGTCACCGGTGAGCGGACCAAGGAAGGCTTCTACCACGTCACCAACGGTGTGGAGCCCTGCATCGCCCGCGCCAAGGCGTACGCCCCGTACTCCGATCTGATCTGGATGGAGACCGGCACCCCGGACCTGGCGCTGGCCAAGAAGTTCGCCGAGGCCGTCAAGGCGGACTTCCCCGACCAGATGCTGGCCTACAACTGCTCGCCGTCGTTCAACTGGAAGCAGCACCTGGACGACGCGACCATCGCCAAGTTCCAGAACGAGCTCGGCGCGATGGGCTTCAAGTTCCAGTTCATCACCCTGGCCGGCTTCCACGCCCTCAACTACTCGATGTTCGATCTGGCCCACGGCTACGCCCGCAACCAGATGAGCGCCTACGTGGAGCTGCAGGAGCGCGAGTTCGCCGCCGAGGAGCGCGGTTACACCGCCACCAAGCACCAGCGTGAGGTCGGCGCCGGCTACTTCGACCGGATCGCCACCACGGTGGATCCGACCAGCTCGACCACCGCGCTCGCGGGTTCGACCGAAGAGGGCCAGTTCCACTGAGCGAAGCGAAGTGGAACCGATAGCCGGAGCCACTGAGCGAAGCGAAGTGGAACCGATAGCCGGAGCCACTAAGTCGTGTGTTGATAACGTCAGGCCCCGTCCGCGTCATGCGGGCGGGGCCTGACGCCGTAACGGGAGTTTGAGGAGAGCAGTGACTATTGAGCGAGTCGGCGTCATCGGCGCCGGGCAGATGGGCGGCGGTATCGCCGAGGTGTGCGCCAAGGCCGGTGCACAGGTCGTCGTCTACGAACAGGCCGCCGAATTCCTGGAGTCCGGCAAGGCCCGCATCATCGCCTCGCTGGACCGCGCCGCCGCCAAGGGCAAGCTCAGCCAGGCAGATCGCGATGCAGCGTTCGGCCGGCTGTCCTTCACCACGGAGATGACCGATCTCGCCGACCGGCAGCTGGTGATCGAGGCGATCATCGAGGACGACAAGGTGAAGACCAAGGTCTTCGCCGAGCTCGACGCGATCGTCACCGATCCGGACGCCGTGCTCGCGTCGAACACCTCCAGCATCCCGATCATGAAGATCGCGGCGGCCACCAAGAACCCGCAGCGCGTGCTGGGTCTGCACTTCTTCAACCCGGTGCCCGTCCTGCCGCTGGTCGAGCTGATCTCGACGCTGGTCACCTCGGACGACGCGCTGACGCGCACCGAGGAATTCGCTGGCAAAGTGCTGGGTAAGCAGGTCGTGCGCTGCTCGGACCGATCAGGATTCGTCGTCAACGCGCTGCTGGTGCCGTACCTGCTGGCCGCCATCCGCATGGTGGAAGCGGGCTTCGCCACGATCGAGGACGTCGACAAGGCCGTCGTCGGGGGGTTGTCGCACCCCATGGGCCCGCTGCGGTTGTCGGACCTGGTCGGTCTCGACACGCTGAAGCTGATCGCGGACAAGATGTACGAGGAATTCAAGGAGCCGTTGTACGGGCCGCCGCCGCTGCTGCTCCGCATGGTGGAGGCCGGTCAGTTGGGCAAGAAATCGGGCCAGGGCTTCTACACGTACTAGGGCGGGGAAGTAGTTAGCCTAGCTAACATGGGGTAGCATCGTCGGATACGGTTCGACATTGCCCTGGTGGGGTTCCCGAGCCGCGGTCGTCAAATCAACAAACGAGGTTATTTTTCTCATGTCAAACGTCGAGTCCGATCTTGCGCCGTACTACGAGGAGTCGCAGTCGATCTACGACATCTCGAATGATTTCTACGCCCTGTTCTTGGGCCCGACCATGGGCTACACCTGTGGTTACTACGAGCGCGAGGACATGAACCTCGAGGAGTCGCAGAACGCGAAGTTCGACCTCGCGCTGGGCAAGCTGGGCCTGCAGCCCGGGATGACCCTGCTCGACGTCGGCTGCGGCTGGGGCGGCGCGCTGGAGCGGGCGCTCACCAACTACGACGTCAACGTCATCGGTATCACGCTGAGCAAGGAACAGTCCGACTACGCCCGCAAGCGGCTGGCCAAGATCGAGACCAAGCGCAACGTTGAGATCCGGCTGCAGGGCTGGGAAGAATTCGACGAGAAGGTCGACCGCATCGTGTCGATCGGTGCGTTCGAGGCCTTCAAGCAGGAGCGCTACCCGGTGTTCTTCGAGCGGGCCTACAGCATTCTGCCCGACGACGGCGTCATGCTGCTGCACACGATCCTGGCCCACACGCAGCAGTTCTTCCGCGAGAACCAGATCAAGCTGACCATCAGCGACCTGAAGTTCATGCGCTTCATCGCCGCGGAGATCTTCCCGGGTGGACAGCTGCCTGCCGTCGAGGACATCGAGAAGCTTGCCGCCGACTCCGGTTTCAAGCTCCAGCGCACCCACCTGCTGCAGCCGCATTACGCGCGCACGCTGGACATGTGGGCCGCCAACCTCGAAGCCAAGAAGGACGAGGCGATCGCGATGCAGGGCCAGGTCGTCTACGACCGGTTCATGAAGTACCTCACCGGCTGCGCGGACTTCTTCCGTCGCGGCATCACCAACATCGGTCAGTTCACGCTGGCCAAGTAGGGCTGTCTCAACGCGCCGAGGGTGCATCCAGATCGCAATTTCGCCTTCGCGAGCGATCTGGGTGCACCCTCGACGTGTCGGCGCGGCGCCAGGGACGGGTCAGGCCTTCGCGAGCCGCTTCTTCTCGGCCTTGACGTCGAAGTCGGCGGGCGGCCAGGCGAGGTTGAACTCCTTGAGCGCCTCGATCAGCAGCTCCAGGATGGCCAGCCGGCTGTACCACTTCCGGTTGCACGGGATGACGTGCCAGGGCGCGTAGTCGGTCGACGTCTTGTCGAGCATCGCCTGGTAGGCCTCCTGGTACTTGGGCCACAGCAGGCGCTCATCGATGTCGGCGGGGTTGTACTTCCAGAACTTGTCCGGCCGGTCCAGGCGCTCGGCGAGACGCTTCTTCTGCTCGTCGAGTGAGACGAACATCGCGACCTTGACGATCTTGGTGCCGCCCTCGACCAGTTCCTTCTCGAAGGCGTTGATCTCGTTGTAGCGGACGCCCCACACCTCCGGCGGCACCAGGTCGTGCACGCGGACGATCAGCACGTCCTCGTAATGGGAGCGGTCGAACACCCCGACGTGACCGGGCGCAGGCAGCGCGTTACGGATCCGCCACAGGTAGTGGTGGGCCAGCTCCTCCTCGGTCGGCTTGCCGAAGCTCGCGTAGTCGATACCTTGTGGATTGCCCGCTCCCACAACGTGTTTGACGATGCCGCCCTTGCCCGCGGTGTCCATGCCCTGCAACACCAGCAGCAGGGAGCGGGTGTCGCCGGCGCGGCTGTTGGCGTAGAGCATCTCCTGCAGTTCGGCGAACCGGATGTTGCGTTCGGCCTGCAGCACCGGCGCATCGCGCTTGGATCCGACGAAACCCGGTGTGGCATCGGGGTCGATCCGGGCGACGGTGTCACCGGGCTTGAATTCCAGATGCGTGTGCGGCTCGTGGGTCCACAGTGCCGGCAGGTCCGAGTCGGTACTCATGGCCGCCAGTCAAGCAGTTATGCAGGCAATGTGGGTGACGGATGCGGCAGTGAGTTGAACGTGTCAAGCGAGCCGCCGACTTCGACGATCCCGCACAGCGCGCTCCAGGACAGCATCGTCAGATAGTCGATCAGCTCGTCGGTGGTCATCCGCGGGTTCGACATCCAGGAGTGGGTGGCCAACTGCACGCCACCGACGATCATGAACGCCCACGCTTCCACGCCCTGCGTGTCCATCCCGCTGAGCTGCATCCGGCGGCGCAGCATGACGGCCAGCATGCGGGCGATGATCTGTTCGGAGTCGGCGATGGCCTTGGTGCGGCTGGCCGAGTTGTTCGACATCACGAACCGGTAGGTCTCGGGTTCGGCGGCCACGGTGTCGACGTACACCCGGATGATCTCGCGCACCAGCGCGTACCCGTCGGAGGTCGAGGACAGCGCCGCCGCCATGTTCGGGATCAGGGTGGTCTGCGCGAAGCGCATCATCACCGCGGTGGTGAGGTCGTTCTTGTCGACGAAGTAGCGGTAGAGCACCGTCTTGGACACGCCGATCTCGGCAGCGATCTCGTCCATGCTGACGTTGCTGCCCCGCTGGCGAATCGCTCCGAGGGTGCCGTCTACAAGCTCATTACGACGGTCCACCTTGTGCTGATGCCAGCGTCGTTTACGGCCATCGGTTTTTACCGCTGCCGCCGAGCTCTGCTGTGCCACTGTCCGTGAAGGTCCGTTCACTAGGTCGCCTTGATAATACGGTGGTTCCGGCCCTGCGGTCGATCGCCTGCCGCGCGCCGGTGGCGCGGTAGCGGATGATGGAGGGGTGGCGCACAGACCAGCTCCCGGCCCGCCCTCGTTGACGGCAAGTTTCGCCGCATCATTGGCGGGCTCGGACTCCGAAGCAGACCGTGAACGCCGCCGTGGCCTGAGGCGGATGAAAGCAGTCGCGCTCGGGTTCCTGATCGGGGCGACGGTGATCTTCCTCGTCTCCACGTGGGCTCAGTCCCGCGGCGCAGGCGAGTGGGTCGGTTACGTCCGGGCGGCCGCCGAGGCGGGGATGATCGGCGCGCTGGCCGACTGGTTCGCGGTGACGGCGCTGTTCAAGCACCCACTGGGTATACCCATTCCGCACACCGCGATCATCAAGCGCAAGAAGGACCAGCTCGGCGAGGGCCTGGGCACCTTCGTGCGGGAGAACTTCATGTCTGCCGAGGTGGTGGCGACGAAGCTGGGCGACGCCCAGGTCGCGGGCCGGGTGGGCAAGTGGCTCTCCGAATACAGCCACGCCGAACGGGTGGCCGCCGAGGCGTCCACGGTGCTGCGGGTGCTGGTCGAGATGCTGCGCGACGAGGACGTCCAGCACGTCCTGGACCGGATGATCGTCAAACGCATCGCCGAACCGCAGTGGGGGCCACCGGTGGGCCGGGTGCTGTCCGGCCTGCTGGCCGAGCAGCGGCAGGAGGCACTGCTCCAGCTGCTGGCCGACCGGGCGTTCCAGTGGTCGCTGAACTCGGGAGAGGTGATCGAGCGGGTCATCGAGCGTGATTCGCCCACCTGGTCGCCGCGCTGGGTGGACCACCTGGTCGGCGAGCGCATCCACCGCGAGCTGATGGATTTCACCGACAAGGTGCGCCGCGACCCCAATCACGAATTGCGCCGGTCGGCGACGAAGTTCCTCTTCGAGTTCGCCGACGACCTGCAACATGACGACGCCACCATCGCGCGCGCCGAGAAGGTCAAAGAGCAGGTCATGGCGCGTGACGAAGTGACCAAGGCCGCCGAGACGGCGTGGACCGCCGCCAAGCGCATCGTCCTGGAGTCGGTGGACGATCCGTCCTCGGCGCTGCGCACCCGGATCGCCGATTCGGTGGTGCGCATCGGGGAGTCGTTGCGTGACGACGCCGAGCTGCGCGACAAGGTGGACAGCTGGATCATCCGGGCTGCTCAGCACCTGGTTTCCCAGTATGGGACGGAGATCACAGCGATCATCACCGAGACGATCGAGCGGTGGGACGCCGACGAGGCCAGTCGCCGGATCGAACTGCACGTGGGCCGTGACCTGCAATTTATCCGGATCAACGGCACGGTGGTCGGTTCGCTGGCGGGCCTGGTCATCTATTCGGTAGCCCAGCTACTTTTCTGAGCCCTGCTAGCAAGTGCTTGCAATAGCTAGCACTCGGTCGTACCGTGGGTTGTGCCAGCAGGAACCCGACGGATCGAGGCTCAGATGTCGCAGAACGAAGATTCTGCTTCGGCTGTGGGCAACGAGAGGATCGCCGGCACCGCCGGCAGCGACGGGATCGCTGGAAGCGACAAGATAGTTGCCGTCGTAGCCAACGAGAAGATCGTCGAAGTGGTGAGCAACGCCGCGTCCGATATCGGCAGCTTCATCCGTGCTCAGCGTGAGGCGGCACAGGTTTCGGTGCGTCAACTCGCGGAGAAGGCCGGCGTCAGCAATCCCTACCTCAGCCAGATCGAGCGGGGACTGCGCAAACCGTCGGCCGATGTGCTCAGCCAGATTGCCAAGGCACTGCGCGTCTCAGCCGAGGTGTTGTACGTGCAGGCCGGGATTCTCGAGCCGTCCGAGGGTAGTCAGGTACGTGACGCGATCATCGGAGACAACGCGATCACCGAGCGGCAGAAACAGGTGCTGCTCGACATCTACACGTCGTTCTGCCAGCAGAACGAGGCCGAAGCAGAAGCCGAATCCGGCGCTGAGGGGAAAGCGGAAGGGGTGCCGCCCACGTCTGAATCTCAAGCTACGACAACAGAATCAACCACCGAATCACCAACATCACTCAGCTGATCTTGAAAGGAACAACCATGACCGAGAAGACCGAAAAGGCCCAGCCGACCATCGAGGACCTCAAGGCCCCGCTGCTTGCCGCTGTCGGCGCCGCCGACCTGGCGCTGGCCACCGTCAACGAGATCGTCGCCAGCCTGCGTGAGCGTGCCGAGGATGCGCGCACCGACGCCCAGGGCCGCGTCGAAGAGGGCCGTGCCCGCCTGACGAAGATTCAGGAAGAGCTGCCGACCCAGTTCGAGGAGCTGCGCGACAAGCTCACCTCGGACGAACTGCGCAAGGCCGCCGAGAAGTACACCGACGAGGCGCAGGCCACGTACAACAAGCTGGTCGAGCGCGGCGAGGCCGCCCTGGAGCGCCTGCGCAACCAGCCGGCTCTGGAAGAGGCCGCAGGTCGCTTCGAAGAGGTCACCGATCAGGCCGTCGAGCTGACCCAGGACGCGCTGGGCACCGTGGCGTCGCAGACCCGCGCCGTGGGCGAGCGTGCCGCCAAGCTGGTCGGCGTGGAGCTGCCGAAGCGGGTCGAGAAGGCCGGCGAGAAGGCCACCGCCCCGGTCAAGAAGGCCGTGCCCGCCAAGAAGGCCGCCCCGGCCAAGAAGGCCGCCCCCGTGGCCGCCGCGCCGGCTGCCAAGAAGGCCCCGGCCAAGAAGGTCACCCAGAAGTAAGTTCGACGCATCCGATGGCACCCGCCTAGGCTGCAAGTGTGATGCTTGCAGACCTGGCGGGTGCCATTATGTTTGTGCTGGTCGGGATCGTCGTCCTGGTCGGTGTCTATTCATTTGTGCACGCCGCCATCCAACGGACCGACGCGTACACCGCCGCGGGAAAGCTCACGAAGCCGGTGTGGTTGCTCATCCTGGCCGGCGGCGTCCTGCTCGGCCTGCTGATGCGTGATGCGTTCGGTGCGGCGATCTGCGCGTGTGCGGCGGGTGTCTACCTCGTCGACGTCCGGCCGAAAATTCTTGAGATCCAGGGAAAGTCGCGCTGACGCGATGCGCAGCCTGATCGCCGCGCTGGGTGCAGCGGGCGCCCTGGTGTGTGCGGCGCCCATCGCGCACGCCGACAGTCACTACGTGGACCACACGACGTGGGCCAAATGGGGCGACCTGTCCAGCCTGCGGGTCTATCCGACAGCAGCCGCCCGCGCCGCGTCGGCCCGCCCGAACAGCCTCGGCCAAGCCGATCAGGCGTGGGCCGAGGTACTGGCCGACGCGCCCGACGCCGACCTGCCCGGCATGCGCGCCCAGTTCCTCTGCCACTGGCAATACGCCGAGATCGCCGAGCCCGGCAAGTCCAGCTGGAATCTGGAGCCGTGGCGGCCCGAGGTCAGCGAGAGTGCCATGTTCGCCGCGGGCTGCAACCCGGGCGGCACGGAGGAGCCGTTCTGATGCGGACCAGCGACGAGGTCGCCGCGCTGGTCGACCACACCCTGCTCAAACCCGAGGCCACCGAGGCCGACGTCCTCGCACTGGTGGCCGAGGCGGCCGACCTCGGGGTGTTCTCGGTGTGCGTGTCCCCGCCGCTGGTGCCGGTCGCCGTGCAGGCGAGCCCGGCCGGTCTGCTGGTGGCCGCCGTGGCGGGATTCCCGTCCGGCAAGCACCTGTCGGTCATCAAAGCCGCCGAGGCCGCGCACGCGCTGGCCGCCGGTGCCGCCGAGATCGACATGGTCATCGATGTGGGCGCGGCACTGTCCGGTGACCTGCACGCGGTACGCGACGACATCGCCGCGGTGCGTGCCCAGACGTTGGGGGCGACGCTCAAGGTGATCGTGGAATCGGCTGCGCTGCTGGAACTCTCGGGTGAGGAACTGCTGGCCGACGTGTGCCGCGTCGCGCTCGATGCGGGAGCCGACTTCGTGAAGACCTCCACCGGGTTTCATCCCAGCGGCGGGGCCTCCGCGCGCGCAGTGCAGATCATGGCCGCGGCCGTGCCGGGCCTCGGGGTCAAGGCCAGTGGCGGGATCCGCACCGCGGAGGCCGCGCTGGCCATGCTCGACGCCGGCGCCACCCGGCTCGGGCTTTCGGGCACCCGGGCCGTGCTGGACGGCTTGACCTAGCTTCTAGTCGAGTCCGGCGAAGCAGGGGTCGCCGCCGTTGCCGCTGCGGCCCGGAGGCATCGTCGCGTTGCGGGTCAGGAACTTGGCGGACACGCCTTTGTCGGTCACCTGCACGCTGTCGGCGTGGATGCCCAACGGGATGTTCTTGGTGATCTGGTCGAGGAACGCGTCGAGCGCGGGCTGCACCGTCTCGCGCGGCAGCATGAAGCCCAGACCGGACAGGCTCTGCACTGTCAGCGTGAGGTTGTTGTTCTGCACCTCGGGCTTGACGACGATGCTGCCCAGGGCGGCCTGCAGTTCGATGGTGCCGTCGCTGGGATGGGTGCTCACGCTGCTGACGAAGCTGCCCACCAGCGGGATCTGGTTCTGGATGGTGTTCTTGATGCCCTCGGCGGTCCAGGTGATGTTGGCGTCCAGGGCGCCGATGGTGCCGGGCGCGCTCTGGTTCCCGGTCAGCCGGACGTCGTTGATGATGATCTCGGCCTTCATCCCGTCGGCCTCGCGGACGCGATTGCCCGCCGTGGTCACCGTGATGTTGTTGTAGTGCTTGGCCAGGTGCTGCAGCAGGAATGGGGTCTTGCCGAACGACACGTCCACGTCGTCCTGCACCACGCAGGAGGTGATCTGGGTGACCGTCTTGTCCGCGATGTGGCGGGCCACCAGCTCCGCGCCGACCGCGCCCGCGACGACGAGCGCCAACACGATGACCACGACGAGCACGATGGACAGCGGGTCGCGGAACAGGCGCGCGATCTTGGCGCCCACCGATTTCGGCGCCTCCGGGGGCCCCGGAGGCGGGGGCACGGGAGCGCCTGCGGACGCAGGAGACCCGGCGGCCGCTGCTTCGGAAGGTTGAGCCCAGGGATCGGTCACGCAGTCGATTGTGCCTTAGCGAACTGCGTGCGATTACGCAGCACCGCGATCGTCTCCTTGGCCCGGGCGGCCGCATCGAGGTCGATATCGGTCACCACCAGCTGCGGTTCGTCCCCGACGGACTGCAGAATCTCGCCCCGCGCGGAGGCGACCAGGCTGCCGCCCACCCCGGTCGGGCCCAGCGCCGCGATCTCGTCTCCCGGGTAGGCCTGGTCGACGGCGGCCACGATGGCGGTGGTGTCGATGGCACGGGCCCGGGCCAGCAGGGTCCACTGGTCGAGCTTGCCCGGACCGGTGCCCCAGGAGGCGTGCACGGTGATCAGCTGCGCACCGCGGTCGGCGAGGTCGAGGTAGAGCTCGGGGAACCGGACGTCGTAGCAGAGCGTGAGGCCGACCTTCACACCGTTCACCTCGATCACCACCGGTTCACGACCCGGCGCGACCGTCTTGGACTCGGCGAACCCGAACGCGTCGTAGAGGTGGATCTTGTCGTAGTGCGCGTCGACGTCCGGCCCGGATGCCAGCAGCGTGTTGGTCACCCTGCCGTCCCCGGAGGGGCAGAACATCCCGGCGACGACGGTGATCCCGGACTTCTGCGCGATCGCGCGCACACCGTCGGCCCAGCTGCCGTCGAGCGGTTCGGCCACCGGCGCCAACGGCACACCGAATCGGCACATCGTCGCCTCGGGGAACAGCACCAGGCCCGCCCCGGCCTCGGCGGCGTCGCGGGTGTACTGCGCGACGACGTCCAGGTTCTCGGCTGGACAGGTACTCGACCGGATCTGTGCCAGGGCAATCCGCATGGGACAAGACTAATGCGGCGCGACCGTCTCCCACGGGACGGTGAGCACGCCGTCGCGCATCCGCCGCCGCGGCGCCTGCACGCTGACCCCCTGGGCGCGCAACTCGTCGAGCATCGCGCGCCAGCGGACCCGCGGGCCGAACACCCCGTGGCCGGCCACCCCGGCCCAGGCGCGGTCGGCAAGGCTCAGCAACTCATGGATCGGCTGACCCGGAACATTGTGGTGGATAAGCACTTTCGGTAGCCGCTCGGCCAGATCCGAGGGACGCTCGATGGCGAACGGGTCGCACGCCAGCGTCAGGCTGACCGGCCCCGCCGCGTCGAGCAGCACCCAGCAGCAGCGCCGGCCCACCTCGTCGCAGGTGCCGTCGATGATCAGCCCGCCCGGGGCCAGCCGCCCGCGCAACTGCGCCCACGAGGCGTCCACTTCGTCGACGGGGTACTGGCGCAGCACGTTGAACGCCCGCACCAGCACCGGCCGCAGGCCCGCCAGCTCGAACCCGCCGAGGGCGAATTCGACATCGGTGTTCGCCGCCCGGGCGGTGGCCACCCGCTGCGGATCGATCTCCAGGCCGACGACGCGGACATCGGCGCGCACCGTCCGCAGCCGCGCCGCCAGTTCGACCGTCGTGACCGGGAGCGCACCGTAGCCCAGGTCGACGACCAACGGTTCGGCGGCGGTCAGCAACGCGGCGCGCACTGCAGGAGAGTGCACCAGCCAGCGGTCGCTGCGGCGCAGCCGGTTGTATCCGGTGGTGCCCCGGGTCGCGTGGCCGATGGGCTTGTTCAGCCGTGGTCCTTGATCCAGTTGCTGGTGAAGACCTGCTCCAGGCGCAGCAAGTCGACCAGCTGGCCACCGAGGAAGCTCTCCAATTTCCCGCCGACCAGCGGGATCTTCACCTCGACGGTGACGTGCACGTCGGCGCGGGCGCCGGTCGCGGTGTCGGCCAGCGCCACGGTGGCGGTGACGCGCGCCGGGGTGCCCAACAGGTCACCCTCGATGGTCCCGGCGGAACGGCCGGCCACCGGCGCGGTCCAGCACTCCACGCGGCGCAGGGTGAGGTCACCCCGGTGGAACTGGGTGACGACGGCGGGCAGCTTGGCGGGCCGGACCGTCTGGGTGGTGACCACCTCGATGCTGCCGTCGGCAGCGGTCTCCAGGGCATCCAGTGATGTCTCATCGCAGCCGGACTTCTCCAACCGAGTCAGCCAGTACGGCTTCTCGGAGAACGCCGCGAGGACCTGGCCGGCGGTGCATTCGTAGGTGGCTGCCATGTCGAATGAACGTGGCATGGCAGCCACGCTACCGTTATGACCCGTGGTCAGTGAGTCTTTCGAGGGCGCGGCGGTGGCCCGGGATGTCCCGCTGGCGCCGCTGACCACGCTGCGGGTTGGCCCCGTCGCTGATCGCGTGATCACCTGCGACACCACCGACAAGCTGATCGACGTGCTGCGCGCACTGCCGATCACCCCGGATGTCCTGGTGCTCGCGGGCGGCTCGAACGTGGTCCTGGCCGACGATCTGACCGGCCTGACCGTGGTGGCCGTGGCCAACACCGAGATCACCGTGCACGACGCGACCGTGCGGGCGGAAGCCGGCGCGCTGTGGGACGACGTGGTGGTGACCTCCCTGGCGCACGGCCTCGGCGGACTGGAGTGCCTGTCCGGTATTCCCGGGTCGGCGGGGGCGACGCCGGTACAGAACGTGGGCGCGTACGGCGCCGAGGTGGCCGACACCCTCGCGCGGGTCCGGCTGCTGGACCGCCGCACCGGGGCGGACCGCTGGGTGGCCCCGGCGGAGCTGGGTTTCGGATACCGGCACAGCGTGCTGAAGAACTCGCCGGACGCCGTGGTGCTGGAGGTCGAGTTCACCCTGGACGCCGCCGGGCGGAGCGCGCCCCTGCGCTACGGCGAGCTCGCGACGGTGCTGGAGGTGCCGCCGGGGGAGCGAACCGACCCGCTGCGGGTCCGGGAGGCCGTGCTGGCGCTGCGCGCGGCCAAGGGCATGGTGCTCGACGCGCAGGATCACGACACCTGGAGCGCCGGGTCGTTCTTCACCAACCCCGTGGTCGCGACGGAGGTCTTCGAGCGCATCCAGGCTGGATTCGCGGGCCGGGTGCCGAACTATCCGGCGCCCGACGGGGTGAAACTGGCCGCCGGCTGGCTGGTCGAGCAGGCCGGCTTCGGCAAGGGATTCCCAGGTCCCGGCGCCGCGGCGGCGTTGTCCACCAAACATGCGCTGGCCCTCACCAACCGCGGCGAGGCCACCTCGGCGGACGTGATTGCCCTGGCCAGGACGGTTCGGGACGGGGTGCGCAACCAATTCGGGATAGATCTCACACCCGAACCGATTCTGCTTGGGTGCCGTCTCTAGGTACCGTTGTTCCACGTGAGCCCTGCAGGTGAGACGTCCCCGCTAGTGAATCGTCGGCGTGCGCTGACGGTGCTGGCCGCGGGAAGCGCCGGACTGCTGGCCGCGTGTGCGGGCAAATCGTTGACGCCCGATCTGCCGTCCGCGGCCCCGCCGCCGGCCCCGGTCATCACCTACACCCCCGAAGACAAGTCCGACGACGTCGTGCCGACCTCGCCGATCGGCATCGCCGTCAGTGACGGCTGGTTCCAGCACGTCAGCCTGACCAATGCGGCGGGCAAGGCCGTCGGCGGTGCGCTCAACCAGGACCGGACGGGCTTCACCGTCACCGAACCGCTGGGATACGACGCCGAGTACACCTGGGCGGGGTCGGTGGTCGGCAAGGACGGGCAGGCCGTGAAGCTGTCCGGCAGTTTCACCACGATCAACCCGCAGACCATGGTCAACGGCCAGTTCCAGCTCTCCGACGGACAGGTGGTGGGCGTCGCGGCCCCGATCATCCTGCAGTTCGACGCGGCCATCGACGACAAGTACCGCGCCGACGTGGAGAAGGCGCTCAAGGTCACCACCACCCCGCCCGTCGAGGGCGGCTGGGCCTGGCTGCCCGACGAGGCCGGCGGCTCCCGCGTGCACTACCGGACCAGGGAGTATTACCCGGCAGGCGCCACGATCAACGTGCGGGCCGCGCTGTATGGCGTGCCGTTCGGTGAAGACGCTTTCGGCGCAACGGATTCCACGCTGGACATCAGCATCGGCCGGCGCCAGGTGGTCAAGGCGGAGGCGTCCAGCCACCGCATCCAGGTGATCACCGACGAGGGCGTCATCATGGACTTCCCCTGCAGCTACGGCGAAGGCGACCTGGATCGCAACGTCACCCGCAGCGGCGTCCACGTCGTCAGTGAGAAGTACGAGGACTTCTACATGACGAACCCGGCCGCCGGTTATGCCAACGTGCACGAGCGGTTCGCGGTGCGGATCTCCAACAACGGCGAGTTCATCCACTGCAATCCCAACAGCGTCGGCTCGCAGGGCAACACCAACGTCACCAACGGCTGCATCAACCTGAACCTGGAGAACTCGCAGCAGTACTTCAACAGCGCGATCTACGGCGACCCGGTGGAGGTCACCGGCACCCGGATCGATCTGTCCTACGCCGACGGCGACATCTGGGACTGGGCCGTGCCGTGGGATGAGTGGAAGTCCATGTCCGCCCTGACGAATCAGAAGCCCCCGTCGGGCATCCCGGCGTCGGCGCCGGCCACCCCGACGGATGCGCCGACCCTGTCGGGCACCCCGACGACCACGACTCCGACGACGACGGCCCCGACAACGACGACGAGCCCGGCCGCTACACCCGGCGGTTGAACCGCCCGTTCGGCGCCTGGTCCCGCGGACGGATGACGATCTGATCCAGGTTGACGTGCGACGGGCGGGCGGCGACGAACCCGATCACCTCGGCGACGTCGTCGGCCACCAGTGGGGTGATGCCTTCATACACCTTGTCGGCGCGGTCCTGATCCCCCTCGAAACGCACCAGGGAGAACTCGGTTTCGACGGCGCCGGGCGCAATCTCGGTGAGCCGCACCGGTTTTCCGAGCAGCTCACCGCGCAGCGTGCGGTGCAGCGCGCCCTGGGCATGCTTGGCCGAGGTGTAACCGGCGCCGCCGTCATAGGTCTCGAATGCCGCGATCGAGGTGATGGTGACGATCAGCCCGTCGCCGGAGTCGACGAGTTTGGGCAGCAGCGCCCTGGTGACCCGCAGGGTGCCCAGCACGTTGGTCTCCCACATCCACCGCCAATGCTCCAGATCGGCGTCGGCCACCGGTGCCAGGCCCATGGCCCCGCCGGCGTTGTTCACCAGCACCGAAACCCCGTCCAGAGCTTCGGCCAGGCGCGCCACATCCGCGTCGGACGTGACGTCCGCCACAATCGCCGAGCCGCCGATCTGGTCCGCCAGTGCCTGGATACGGTCGGCCCTGCGGGCTACGCAGACCACGTGAAAACCAAGCGCAGCAAGGGTTTTGGCGGTCGCCTCGCCGATACCGGAACTGGCGCCGGTGACCACGGCGACGCGGGGGGTGGCTGATGTCGAAGTCATATCCCGAACTTTAGTTGGCGTGCTAAGTTCACCGTGTGTTGCAGACCAGTCCGATGAACCGCGTTTTCGTGCGGCGTGCGTGTTGTTGTTGCGCATCCCGCCGCGCCCGACTGATCTAGCGGACTTTCGTCCTGCAGAAGTCGACGGTGTGGCAGAAGCCCCCATCGTCGAAACTTCCCAAAGGACAACCCCTGTGCGTACCGCCACCGCTGCCTCTGCTCCCATCGCCACCAACACCGCCGCCGCGGCCTCGGTGGCCCACGCCAAGCGCGCCCTGCTGGCCCGTCATCACATCGTCGCCCCGTCGTTGAAGGTCGCCGACGCTGCCGCGGCGGCCGTGTTCGGGGCCGCCCGCCAGCGCGGCCCGATCGCCCGTGACGCCGTCGCCCGGGTCACCGGCCTGAGCATCGCGACGGTGAACCGCCAGGTCACCGCCCTGCTCGACGCAGGCGTGCTGCGGGAGCGCGCCGACCTCGCCGTCTCCGGCGCCATCGGCCGGCCCCGCGTGCCGGTCGAGGTCAACCACGAACCATTCCTCACCCTCGGCCTGCACATCGGTGCGCGCACCACCAGCATCGTCGCGACCGACCTGTTCGGCCGGACCCTCGATGTCGTCGAAACCCCGACCCCGCGCGGCACGCAGAACGCGGCCCTGGCCTCGTTGGCCGGCAGCGCCCGCCGCTACCTGAGCCGCTGGCATCGCCGGCGCCCGCTGTGGGTCGGCGTGGCCGCCGGTGGTGTGGTGGACAGCGTGTCCGGCTACCTGGACCACCCGCGGCTGGGCTGGTCGGAGGCGCCCGTCGGCCCCGTGCTGGCCGAGACGCTCGGTCTGCCGGTGTCGGTGGCCTCGCACGTCGACGCGATGGCCGGCGCCGAACTGCTGCTCGGGGTGCGCAGGCCGGGCACCCAGACCGGCACCAGCCTCTACGTCTACGCCCGCGAAACCGTGGGCTACGCGCTGTCCATCGGCGGCCGGGTGCACTCGCCCGCCAGTGGCCCCGGCACCATCGCCGCCCTGCCGGTGAACTCCGAATTGCTGGGTGGCACAGGGCAACTGGAGTCCACCGTCAGCGACGAAGCGGTGCTGACCGCGGCCCGTGCGCAACGCATCATCCCCGCCGAGGGGCCGGCGTCGACGCTGACGGCGGTGCTGCGTGCCGCCCGCGGCGGTCACGAGGGTGCCCAGGCGCTACTCGCCGAGCGGGCCCGCGTGCTCGGTGAAGCCGTGGCGCTTCTGCGCGACATGCTCAACCCCGACGACCTGGTGGTCGGTGGACAGGCCTTCACCGAGTACCCGGAGGGTATGGAGGTGCTGGAGCGGGCCTTCGTCGCACGGTCGGTGCTGCCGGCCCGCGACATCCGGGTCACCGCGTTCGGTAACCGGGTGCAGGAGGCCGGTGCCGGTGTGGTTTCCCTGGGTGGGCTCTACGCCGATCCGATCGCCGCGATGCGCCGCGCCCAGTTGCGCCGCGGTGAGCTGAACGTCGCGGGCGCCTGACAAAGACGTGGGTGTAGACATGTCTGTGTGCGTCTTTCCAGCGATCTGAGCGCCATACCTGCGTCGGCGAGGCGAGTGGCGGTGCTGTCGGTACACACCTCACCGCTGGCGCAGCCGGGCACCGGAGATGCCGGCGGGATGAACGTCTACGTGCTGCAGACCGCGTGCGAGATGGCGCGGCGCGGCGTCGAGGTCGAGATTTTCACCCGGGCCACCTCATCGGCCGACGAACCCGTCGTTCGGGTGGCGCCCGGAGTGCTGGTGCGCAACGTGGTCGCCGGACCGTTCGAGGGCCTGGACAAGACCGACCTGCCGACGCAGTTGTGCGCGTTCACGGCCGGGGTGCTCCGCGCCGAGGCCAACCACGAGCCCGGGTACTACGACATCGTGCATTCGCACTATTGGCTGTCCGGGCAGGTCGGCTGGCTGGCCAGGGACCGCTGGGCCGTACCGCTGGTACACACTGCGCACACGTTGGCCGCGGTGAAGAACGCGGCGCTCGCGGCGGGGGACACCCCGGAGCCCGCGATGCGCGCGATCGGTGAGCAGCAGGTGGTCGACGAGGCGGACCGCCTCATCGTCAACACCGAAATCGAAGCGCAGCAACTGGTTTCACTGCACCACGCGAGTCGCTCGCAGATAGACGTGGTGCATCCCGGCGTCGATCTCGGGGTCTTCACGCCGGGAGACAAGCGGGCCGCACGGGCCGCACGGGCCGCGGTGGGCCTGGATCCCGACGAGCGGATCGTGGCGTTCGTGGGCCGGATCCAGCCGCTGAAGGCGCCCGACGTGCTGTTGCGTGCGGTGGCCAGAGTTCCGCAATTGCGGGTGGTGGTGGCCGGCGGCCCGTCCGGGTCCGGCCTGGCCGCGCCCGACGGTCTGATGCGGCTGGCCGATGAACTGGGTATCGCCGAGCGGGTCACCTTCCTGCCACCCCAGTCCCGGGAGCAGCTGGTGAACGTCTATCGCGCGGCCGATCTGGTCGCGGTGCCCAGCTACTCGGAGTCTTTCGGGCTGGTCGCGGTCGAGGCGCAGGCCTGCGGGACGCCGGTGGTGGCGGCCGCGGTGGGCGGACTGCCCGTCGCGGTTCGCGACGGCATCACCGGCACCCTGGTCGAGGGGCACGACCCGCAAGACTGGGCGGCCGCCATCGACGCACTGTTGGCGGGTGGACCGGAACGGATGCGCGAGGCGGCCATCGCGCACGCCGCGACCTTCTCCTGGGCACACACCGTCGACGGCCTGCTGGCCAGTTACGAACGCGCCATCGGTGACTACCGCGTGCGGCATCCGCGCCGCGACGCGACGGTGCGGCGCAGCGGGCGCCGGTTCTCCATGCGCCGCGGGGTGCGGGCGTGAGCTCACCCGTTCAGGACCTCATCGAGGCGACGCTGCAGGAGCACGACCTGGAATACGCCCATCACAAGGGCGCGCACGGCGGGCTGCCCGGCCTGGTGGTCGCGCTGCCGGGCGAGCGACGGCTGAAGACCAACACCATCCTGAGCATCGGTGAGCATTCGGTGCGGGTCGAGGCGTTCGTCTGCCGCCGACCGGACGAGAACTTCGAGTCCGTGTACCGGTTCCTGCTCAAACGCAACCGCAGGCTGTACGGCGTGGCCTACACCTTGGACAACCTGGGCGACATCTATCTGGTGGGCCGGATGGCGCTGGAATCGGTCAGCGCCGACGAGCTCGACCGGGTACTGGGCCAAGTCCTCGAAGCGGTGGACTCGGACTTCAACACGTTGTTGGAGTTGGGTTTTCGCACGTCCATCGAGAAGGAATGGGAGTGGCGGGTGGCGCGCGGCGAGTCGCTGAAGAACCTCGAGGCTTTTGCACATCTCATCGGAGATGAGTAAGCACAATCTGATCGACCGGGAAGACGGCTCCGGCTCATGAGAGGATCTGTGCCATGGCGAACCTGATCCTGCTGCGCCACGGCGAGAGCCAGTGGAACGAGAAGAACCTGTTCACCGGATGGGTCGACGTCGACCTCACCGACAAGGGCCGGGCCCAGGCGGTGCGCGGTGGCGAGTTGCTCGCCGAAGAGGGTGTGCTGCCCGACGTGCTGTACACCTCGCTGTTGCGCCGGGCGATCATCACCGCCGATCTCGCGCTGGAGGCCGCCGACCGGCTGTGGATCCCGGTGCACCGCGACTGGCGCCTCAATGAGCGGCACTACGGCGCGCTACAGGGTCTGGACAAGGCCGAGACGCTGGCCAAGTACGGCGAAGAACAGTTCATGGCATGGCGGCGCAGCTATGACACGCCGCCCCCGCCCATCGAGAAGGGCAGCGAGTTCAGCCAGGACGGCGACTCGCGCTACGCCGATATCGGCGGCGGACCCCTGACCGAATGCCTGGCCGACGTGGTGGCCCGGTTCGTCCCGTACTTCGAGCAGGACATCGTGCCCGACCTCAAGGCCGGCAAGACCGTGCTGATCGCCGCGCACGGCAATTCGCTTCGCGCCCTGGTCAAGTACCTGGACGGGATGTCCGACGCGGACATCGTCAGCCTGAACATCCCGACCGGCATCCCGCTGCTCTACGAGCTGGACGCCGACCTCAAGCCCACCGTCCCCGGTGGGCGCTACCTCGATCCCGAAGCAGCGGCGGCGGGTGCGGCCGCGGTGGCCGCGCAAGGTGCCAAGAAGTAATCCGGCAAATAGCCGGTTAACTCAGGTGAACGCGGGCCGAACTCCTGTGTTTGCTTGTGTGACTTGTCCCGATTTGGCCTCACGCTGCTGGGATGGCGTTCACCGGATGCGTACGATTTCCGCGTGAGTGTGGCATCCGTGCTGCTGCTGACAGCAGCCGTGACGCTGTTCGCGCTCGTCATCGGCGCGGCGGCGGGAGCCGCCGTATCTCGCGTCAGGCAGCAGCGACGAGCACGTCGCGAAGCCGAGCAGGGCGGGATCACCGTTTCCCAGATGCTCAGCCACGTGGTGGGGCTCTCGCCGATGGGCATCGTCGTCGTCGACGCGTTCCGCGATGTCGTCTACATGAATGATCAGGCGGCCGAACTGGGCCTGGTGCGGGACCGGCTGCTCGACGAGCGGGCCTGGCAGGCCGTGCAGCGTTGCCTGGCCGGCGGCGACGACGTCGACATCGACCTGTCGCCCCGCAAACGCCAGGCCACCGGCCGCTCCGGCCTGTCGGTGCGCGGTCACGTGCGGCTGCTCACCGAGGATGACCGGCGCTTCGCGGTGGTGTTCGTCGGGGACCAGTCCGAGCAGGCCCGCATGGAGGCCACCCGCCGGGATTTCGTCGCCAACGTCAGTCACGAGCTCAAGACCCCGGTCGGGGCCATGGGGGTGCTCGCCGAGGCGTTGCAGGCTTCGGCCGACGACCCCGAGACCGTGCGCCGGTTCGCCGACAAGATGCTCGTCGAATCCCACCGGCTGGCCAGCATGGTCGGCGAGCTGATCGAACTGTCCCGGCTCCAAGGCGCCGAACCCCTGCCCGACCTCGACGTGGTGGAGGTCGACACCGTCGTCTCGGAGGCGTTGTCGCGGCACAAGGTGCCCGCGGACAGCGCCGAGATCTCCGTGACCACCGACGCGCCGACCGGATACCGGGTGCTGGGTGACCAGGGTCTGCTGGTGACCGCCATCGCGAACCTGGTCTCCAACGCCATCGCCTACTCGCCGCACGGGTCGAGTGTGTCGATCAGCCGACGCAGGCGCGGCAACGACATCGAGATCGCGGTCACCGACCGCGGCATCGGCATCGCCCGCGCCGACCAGGAGCGGGTCTTCGAACGGTTCTTCCGGGTGGACAAGGCTCGGTCGCGCGCCACCGGCGGCACCGGGCTGGGCCTGGCGATCGTCAAACACGTCGCAGCCAATCACAACGGCACCATCCGGCTGTGGAGTCAGCCGGGCACCGGCTCGACGTTCACCCTGTCGATTCCGGCATACCCCGATACCGACGACGACTCGTATGAACGAGACGACCGAGAGGACGAACGAGACTGATGACCAGTGTGCTGATCGTGGAGGATGAAGAGTCCCTGGCCGATCCGTTGGCCTTCCTGCTGCGCAAGGAAGGCTTCGAGGCCACCGTGGTGTCCGACGGCCCGTCGGCACTCGCGGAGTTCGAGCGGGTGGGTGCGGATATCGTCCTGCTCGATTTGATGCTGCCCGGCATGAGTGGCACCGACGTCTGCAAGCAGCTGCGGTCCCGCTCCAGCGTGCCGGTCATCATGGTGACCGCGCGCGACAGTGAGATCGACAAGGTGGTCGGCCTGGAGCTGGGCGCCGACGACTACGTCACCAAGCCGTACTCGGCGCGCGAGCTGATCGCCCGCATCCGCGCGGTGCTGCGACGCGGGGCGGAGACCGACGAGACCGGCTCCGGGGACGGTGTGCTGGAGGCCGGCCCGGTGCGGATGGACGTCGAGCGGCACGTCGTCAGCGTGAACGGCGAGGCCATCACCCTCCCGCTCAAGGAGTTCGACCTGCTGGAGTACCTGATGCGCAACAGCGGCCGCGTGCTGACCCGCGGGCAGCTCATCGATCGCGTCTGGGGTGCTGACTACGTCGGCGACACCAAGACCCTCGACGTGCACGTCAAGCGGTTGCGCAGCAAGATCGAGGCCGACCCGGCAAACCCGGTGCACCTTGTCACGGTGCGCGGATTGGGTTACAAACTCGAGGGATAGGCCGTCCCTGGGTGGCGCCCACGGGCGCTTGAGGCGTTGAATCGGTCACAGTCGCATAGCGGCACCATGGTCGCTCGGCAACTTATGAGCTACCTCGGTGCTGGGCTTTTATGACCTTTTAGTAGCGCAGATAGGCTCCGCTGTGAGTTCAAGCAAACATTCTTGAATTCGCTTTGACGACTTCCGTCCGTACTATGAAGTCGAATCGGAGGACAGGGGAGTCGAAATGCGGAAACGGCTACGGGCGACCGTCTACGGATTGCTGACGCCGATGTGGCCGGCAACCCTCGTGGGCGTCGTACTCGGTGCGATCATCGGCACACTGGTCGCGTTGTCGATCACCGCCGACGCCACCACGGCGACCACCCAGGTCCGTATCGACCCGCCGGTCGACCCCAATCAGATCCTCACCAACAGCCCGATGCCCGCGGACACCCTGCAGGGCTATCTCGCGGGCGAGGTCGCCTACCTGACGTCGAGCGGTTTCCACGACGCCGTCGCCAAGGAACTGGGCGGCGACGCATCGCCCGCCCTGACGGCCACCCAGCAGGGCCAGGCCGCCATCATCGCCATCGCGGCCACCGAACCCACACCCGATGCCGCGAAGCGGACGGTGGACGTGGCATTGAAGGTGTACGGCGGACATGTCTACGACCTGAACAAGGTGCGCGTGCAGTCCGCGCTCGACGCCGTCAACGGTGCCGTCGTGCGACTGCGTCAGCAGGCGGTCGCGGATGCCGCCACCCAGAGTGAGCCCTTCGATGAGGCCGTCTTCAACGAGCGCACCAAGGATCTCGACGGCAAGCGGGTGGCCCTGGAATCCCAGATCGACCGTGCCCCCGGCATCCAGCCCGTGGAAACCACTGTGGCGCAATCCAGTGCGGGGCAGAGCACCAAGCTGCTCGGCGGTATCGGCGGGGCCCTGCTCGGCGGTCTGGTGGCCCTCGGTGCGACGCTGGTCTGGCGCAGCCGGTCCCATGTCGTCTCCTCCGTGGGACAGCTGCAGCGCGAGATCGACCCGGTGCCTGTCATCGCCCCGGTGGTGGAGATCGGGAAGTCGCGGCGGTCGCTCGAGGTGGCCCGCGCGCTCTACAGCCAGCTGCCGCAGCCCCGCATCGGCGTGATCCTGGTGGTCGGTGCGACCGACGGCTCCGGAGCCACCGAGGTGGCCCGGCTGCTGCACGCGGCCGCCGGCGAACACGTGTCCGCGGGGTCGCTCGGCATGGCCGAGCTCAACGGCAAGGACTCGGCAGCGGTCAAGGCGACGGTGGATGAGTTGATCAGCTCGGGTGAACTGGGCAGCGTCATCGTCGACGGCGGATCACTGACCGGGTCGTCGCAGGTGGTCGACATCGCCGAACTCGCCGACCAGATCCTGGTGGTGACCCGGATCGGTCATGACACCCTCGATGAGGTCGCCGTCACGACGAACCTGAGCGGTGCACCCGTCGCGGTGGCCTGCACGCGTGGCGCTCTGCTGCGCTGAGCCGCTACAGCGCGGCCAGGATGGTCCGCGCCGACTCATCCCATGAGTAACGCTTCGCATTGACCAGGCCGCGGGCCCGCAGGCTCTCGGACAGGCCGGCATCGGACTCCAGCCGGTCCAGTTCGGCCAGCAGCGTCACGTGGTCGTCAGGGTCGAAGAAAAGCGCTGCGTCACCGGCGATCTCGGGCAGCGACGCCGCCCGCGACGTCACCACCGGGCACCCGAGTGACTGGGCCTCCAGGGGCGGAAGACCGAAACCCTCGTACTTGGACGGGAAGATCAGCGCGTTGGCGTTGCGGTACAGCCACGCCAGTTCGGCGTCGGACAGGTGCCCGGCCACGACCGCGTTTCCGGTCAACTCGGAGGCGGCGGAGAACACCTGCCGGTTGCCCGAAGCCCCGACCACGATGACCTTGCGGCCCGACTCGGCCACCGCCTGCACCGGTGCGACCAGATTCTTGTGCACCGCAAGGGTTCCCACCACGAGGTAGAACTCGCCATCCAAGCCGCCGGAACCCTCGATCTCGGGCCGGACGGGCTCGACGCCGGTGAGACTGTCGGCGGCACAGCCGGCGACCACGAAGCGGTCCTCCGGGATGCCCAGTACGTCGTCGAGTTCGCCTGCGCTGAAATGCGATACCGTCACCAGCCGCTGCGCGATCCGCCCCAGCAGGTAGTACACCACCAGGTAGGACCGGACGAAGGTCTTGGTGAAGGTCTGCGGATACCGGAACGGGGTGGCGTCGTGCATGGTCACCAGCTGGCGGCGCTTCAGCAGTGGGGCCGGGCCCGCGAAGTTGAGCAGCAGCCGCCCCGCGGTGGCCGCGGGCAGGTAAACCTGTTCGAACAGTTGGCCTTTGACGCCGACCTGGCGGATCCTGGCCCGGGGATGGTCCAGATATCCGGGGATGTCCACCCCGGCCGGCACATGGATCACCAGATCCACGGAGTCGGTGGCCAGGATCGCCCGCACGATCTCGGTGGCGTAGCGCTGGGTTCCGGTGAGTCGCTGCGCCAGCCACTTGCCGTTCACATGGAGCTGCGTCATGACCGGGCCCCGTGCAGCGGACCGTACAGCGCGCGCAGCGCGACCCGCTGGCCGGCGTCGGTGTTCTCGGCCAGTGCCTCACGGGTGCGCCTGCGCAGCTTGTCCAGAGCGTCGCTGCCCTGCAATTGCGTTACCGCCGAGACGAAATCGTCGGGATCATCGATCGTCACGGGCAGGTCGACGCCATGGATGTAGGGCTGGCGCCGGGAGACCACCGGCAGTCCCATGCTGGCGGCTTCCATGATCGAGATGGGGAAGCCCTCCCAGCGGGCGGTGTGCAGGTATAGGTCGGCCGAGGACATCGCGCGCAGCGCCTCGGTCCTGGGCAGCCAACCGGTGACCTCGACCCCGGAGTTCCGCAGGGTGTTCATGTACTGCTCGTCGCCACCGCCGACCCAGATGGCCTCGATGCCGGGGTGGGCCTTCGCGGCGGCGGCGAAGGCTGCGGCGAAGAACTCCGGGTCCTTCTGCGGGCCGAGCCTGCCGTTGCCCACGATGCGCAGCGGGCGGTCGTCGTGGGCGCGGTCCTCTGGGGCCACTTCCGGCGGGGTGACATTGGGCACGCTGTGCACCCGGGGTGCGCTGACCGGCCACCGGGACAGCTCAGCCTCGCGGGGCGAGCACGCCCCGTACGCCGAGGTGTTGAAGGACAGGATCCATTCCAGCGCACGGTAGACCTGGCGCGACTTCCAGCCGATGTCGAGCCGCTCGAAGGCATAGCAGTGCGGGGTGTAGACCAGCGGCAACCGGTCGGACCTGCGCACCGCGGCGCGCACGTACGCCCCGGCCTTGCTGGAGTGCGCGTGGGTGATCACCGTGCCGTCGAAGCCTTTTCGGATCTCACGCAGCCGACGCCGGACGAAGCGCACCCGGGCCAGCGTGCCCGCGGGCATCGGCGTGGCGGTGACGAACTGCTCCAGTTCACGGGGGTCCACCAGCGCCTCCTCGCGCAGGGTGTACACCAGGTGGTGTTCGGCGTCGGGGTAGTTGCGCACGAAATCGCCGATGGCCGAGGCGGTTCCGCTGGCGAAGGATTCGGTGACGTGGACGATCTTCGTTGTTGCGACGTCGGTCTGGGTCATGTCAGTTCACCTCGAGGGGTTTGCCGCCGGCCGTCCAGCCCAGCAAGGCGAAGGAGCCGGCGTCGGCGTTGGAGACGAAAGGGGTCAGATCGGTGTCGTCGAGTGAGATGTCGCGCATCCGGATGCCGCGCAGCGTGCCGGCCTTGGTGTAGATAGCGACGTCGCGCTGGGCCGACGACGGGGTGGCGGCGATGCTGATATCGGAGATCGACACGTTGTTGATCTCGGTCCCGGTGTGCTCGGCCGCCACCAGGACGGCGCCCTGCACGATGTCGGGGTTGCGGTTGGCCCCGGTGATGGTGCCGCCCGAGATGCTGACGTTGTCCACGGTCCGGGTGAAGTACGGATCACCTTCGGTGGCAACGTAAACCCCGGCGGAGTCGGTGTTGGCGACGGTGAACGCCCGCATGGTGATGTTGGCGCCGCCGACCACGGTGATCCCGCGTCCCCACCGGGTACTGCCCACGTGCACGTTGCTGACCGTGATGTCGTGGCAGCTGGCCGGATCGGCGGCGTAGGACACCACTGCCACGCCGTCGTCGCCGGTCTGGTCGGTGCGCACGTCGTCGACGACGCCGTTGCCTGCACCATTGGTCATGTGCACGCCGTCCGCGCGGGTACCGCGCACCGTGACGTCGTGGATGGCGAAGTGCTGCGCGCCGTTGACGAAAATGCCTGCGGCAGCTGAACCCTCGATGTTGATGTGGGACACCGCGACGTCATCGGCGCCGATCACCAGCTTGTGCTCGTCGAGGGCGGTCAGCCGCGGTCCCTCGGCGGGGGCGGTGAGCCGGATGTTGGTGAACTGCACACCGTCAGCCAGGATCTGCACGGCCGATGTCTCGTCGTGGGTGGCCGCAAGGGTGGCGCCGTTGCCGTCGATGTGCACCCCGGGGACCCGCACTGTCAGGACTCCGCTGTGTTCGTACACGCGGGGTTCCAGGGTCAGGGTGTCGCCGGGTCGCAGGGCATTGAGCATGCCCTGCAGGCTGGCCGTGTCGTCCTGCGTCGGGTCGCTGGTCGACCGCGAGGTCTGGCACGCGACCATCGCCACGGTCAGCACCGAAACAACCAGTGCCTGAACTGTTTTACGCATGGCGTACCAGCCGGACCTTGTTGCGGCGGCGATGCAGCATCACCAGGATGATGACGATCGCCAGCCAGGCGTAGGTGGCCCGGCCCTGACCCCAGTACACGTAGCGCGGCATCTCCACGAGGCCGACGAAGAAGATGGGGTACACCAGCAGGCCGAGCGGCTTGCCGTGGCAGAACTGGCGGTACAGCAGGCCGGCGATCAGACCGGCGGCGAACATGAAGATCAGCCCGCCGATCCAGCCGTAGTCGATGAACGGCCCGACGTAGCCGCTCTGGTTGTTGAATTCGGGATTGCCGAACTGGGCCAGCATGTCGAAGTACGGCGAGACGTTGCCCCGCTGATACGGCGACGGGTTGCCGCTGAGCTTTTCGTAGAGCCCGAACTGTTCGATGCCGGGGGCGCTCCAGAACCCGTCCATGGTGTCGAAGGGCCAGCGCCCCGGCCAGTTCAGGTGCGACAGGATCAACTGCCCGTTGTTCAGCGCGGTGACGTAGTAACCCGCCAGCCGGCTCAGCGCGAACTCGACGAACGAGGACTGGCCGTGGGCACGGTAGTACGTCCACGACCGGTTGTATTCGAAGACGCTGAAGACGACGACCACCAGGACCAGGCCCGCCAGCGGCAGCAACCGGGCGGTGGCACGCTGGGCCCGTCGGCCGACCGACAGGTGCGCGGCGACGATGACACTCACCGGGATGACGAGTTCCAGGATCGCCAGCCGCTCGGCGTAGATGTAGGCGCGCGGTACCGCGAGTCCGATGACGATCAGGATCTTGCTCAGCTCGAACCACGAGAACTTCTGCACGACAACGGTTGTCGCGACGACAACCGCGGCAATGCCGAGCTGCGTCATGGTGGTCACGCCGGGCAGCGTGCCGATGGCATCCTTGGCGGGAAGGTATCCGTTGTCCTCCGATCCGGCGAACAGCTGGGCCGGCGACAGGCCCGAGCGCAGGATCAGGAAGCAGAAGCCGACGTAGCCGGTGACCGTCAGTGAGGTCAGCACGGTACTGGCGCGACTCAGCAGGGCCAGGGTGCCGTCATCCAGCGCCGGCCACCGCGCGGCCTGCGGCTTGGGTGCCGCGTAGAACGCGAACGCGACGACTGCGCCGAAAGCCAGTGCGATGGCGCCGCAACCGAACAGCAGCAGGGTCTCGGATGTGATGGCCTTGGGCGTCCGCCACAGGGTGCGGAACTTCTCGTCCCCGACCATGGCGGTCGGGATGATCGACGCGGCACCGATGACCAGCGCGATCGCTACCGGGGACAGCCACCACAGGCTGGGCCGGGCCGAGGTCACCGGACGCGACGGTGCCGTCGGGCCAACGGTGGTCAGGGTGGGCATGGCGTCACACCACCGGAGCCGTGACCGGTTCGGCGGCCTCGCCACGTTCGCTGACCAGTTCGCGTGCGGCGGTGGCCACGTGCCAACGCGGTTTCGGGGTGTCACCGAAAATGCGCCTGGCGGTGAACCATTGCCCGATGTACAGGGCGGACAGGCCGGCTGCGGCCACGATCGCCAGCGGTAGCGCGCCACCCAGCAGCGCCGCCGCGATGGCACCGGGAACGACCAGCGCGAGCACGATCAATGACGTGCGGCAGACGGCGTCGAGATGTCCGGCGATGATCAACAGCGAGGTGTTTACGCTCAGGGCGGCCTGCGGAATACCACCGACGGCCAGGATGACCAGCAGGATGTTCGCATCGCGCAGTCCCGGCCCGTAGGCCAGTTCCAGGAAGAACCCGCCGAAGAACACGAGCATCAGCACGACGGTCGTGGTGATGACGGTGTTCACGGTCGCCAGATTGGACAGCATCCGCAGCACTTCGGGTTTACGGTCGGCCACCCACATCCGGGCCGCGGGTGGCAGCACCGCGGTGGCGGCCAGGCTCTCCAGGATGGTCACCTGGATGGCGATGGTGGTGGCGACGGCGTACAGCTTGGCGTCGTGCGGGGGCAGTGCCGCGTTGGACAGCCAGATGGTGCCCGACACGATGAGGAAGGCGGTCAGTTCGAGGGTGAACAGCCGTGCGCCCGAAGCGATTGTCCGGCGCAACGAAGCCAGGCCGGGCGTGTGGCGCAGCGCGATGTCGGAGCGTCCCGCCACCAGCGCGATGAGCACCTGCCCGGCTGACACCGCGGTGTAGGCCAGCAGCATCTCGACCAGCGTGGGCTGGGCTACGGAGAACGCGACGACGGCGACCACCGGCAGTACGACGATGCTGCGCAGATAGTGGGTGGTGGCCACCGAGGCGAACACCCGCCCTACCGCAGAGTAGATGTCGCTCAACATCATCCGGATGGATTCGATCAGCACCATCAATGAGGTGAGCAGTAGCGCGGGCACGAAATTCGAATGACCGATCAGTCCGGCCGTCGCGCACAGGGCGATGATCGGCGCGGTCGGCAGGGTCATCAGGAAGGTGGCCCGCAGATGGGTGCCGGCGATCATGCGCTTGCGTTCCGGGTCCGGTTCGGACGGGATCAGCCGGACGACGTTGTTGCCCAGGCCGACCCGGCCGACGATGGAGCCGATGGGCAGGGCAGCGAGCACGCCGAAGAATGCGGCCGCGTCGCGCGTGTTCAGGAAGCGGACGACGATGACGGTCAACAGGAACGTCGCGACCATGCCGACGGCCGCCGCCAGGACACGTGAGGAGAAGCTGCGGCGCAGTTCGGATTTGGCGCCGTTGTGGTCCGCGCTCATGTGCCCAGCGCCAGGTTCTGCCGGCACGGCGGCCCGAGCAGTTCGTCGCGGATACCGTCCAGGACAGCCTGGTGGTACGCGGCGTGGTCGCCGCCCTCGAGTTCCACGGTACGCACCGGAAGGCCCGCCTCCTGCAGTCGTCGCACGGTGGCGAATCCGTCGAATTCGGTGAACTGGTCGATGTCGAACGGGCACAACATCAGCACGGTCTGGGTGTCGTTGTGCAGCAGCGGGTTCAGCAGCACCTCCGGCACCTGGGCCACCCCGGCACGGCCGAGCAGTTTCAGCAGCGGGCGGGGCAGGTGGGTGCGGATGAGCACCTTGAGCCGGTCTCGGGTGGGCTTGAGCATTTCGATGAGCCGTTTGCGCAACGGCCATGGCTGCCCTTGAGTCGGTGCGGTGGGGGACGCCGCGCCACGATCCGCGGCGGCGGTGACGATGTCGCGCCGGACGTTCCACTGCCATGCCCAGGCGCCCGACTGCCAGCCCCAGCTGCCTGCGTTGACCAGCAGCGCGGACTCGACACCCAGTTCGCGGGCCGTGTGGGCGGCGTACCAGGAGCCCGAGCAGATTCCGACGACGCAGAGTTGGCGGGGATCGCGGGCCGCGTGCCGGGCCGCGGCGTTGCCGTCGACGATGCGACGGGACGAGTAGATGGGCTGCCACTGGCCCCGGACGATGTCCGGTGACTGGCCCAGACCGGCGGCGTCCCACCGGAAAGCCTGTGCGCCGCCGACGGCGATCTGCCGGGCGAGTTCGACCCAGCCGCGCGCGGGCCCGATGTGTGAGTCGTTGGAGGTCGCGAAGAACAACACGACCCGGCCTTCGCCGGGGGCGCTGCGCACCGGGCGCGTCCTGATGGCGAACAGTCCCTTGGGGCCGACCGATTCGATGGTCTCCAGCACGTGGACGGGACCTTCGGGGCTGCTGACAGGCATCTTCGCGGCGGTGACGTACTGCGGGCGTACCAGCGTGCGGGCGCCGGCGCCGGCGCCGAACCAGGCGACGATCGTGTTCAGGGCCGCCATCGGCATCGCGACGACGACGTCGGCGGTCTGCGCGAACTCGGGTAGTCCGGGGGCGGTGATGACTCGAGTGGGGTCGGCGGCGGCGAACCGGGTGGTGTCGTCCGGGCGCACGACGAAGAGTTGGTCGGCTCCGCTGACCGGCCCGGTGAGTCGCAGGGCGGTGAACGCCTGTGCGGCGCGTTCGCTCAGCCGCGCGCCGATGATCGACACCATGCCGTCCTGGACGGCGTCGGAGCCGACGGTGAACCGGAACAAGGTGGACTGCTCGCGCAGGTGGCGCCGCCCGGATGCCGGCGGGTCCAGGTAGGCGACCCGGCCGATCGGTGCCCCCGCGGCGATGGCGTGGTCGACCAGCAGTCCACCGGCGCGCAGCGCGACGGCAGACACCGTCGGGGCGCCGGCGGCGAGAAGGTAGTCGGCGGCGTGGCGGATGCTGAGCGACCACGTCGAGACGGCGTCGTCGCGGTGGTGCCCGTACGCCGAATCTCCGGTGCCGAGGTAGTCGAAGCGCAGCACGGCGTAGCCGATCCGGGCCAGATCATCGGCGAGGATCCGTTGGAACCGGATGCTGTCCATACCTTCTTTGCCGAGCGATCCGCAGATCACGACACCACCGCGCACGCGGTTGTCCGCGGGCAGGTGCACGACACCGAACAGCGGGGATTCGGCGGGGCCGAAGAAGGTGGGGGTTTCGCTCGAGACGCTCATGGGGCGTCCGCTGTCAGGCCGCGGCGGCGGTCAGCTGGCAGACCGCGCGCTCGATGCTGATGATCGTCGCGAACGTCGTCTTGTTCAGCGCGTCATCGGGAAACTCGATGTCGAACTCGTCCTCCAGCGCGAGCATCACGTTCACCGATGCGTGCGAGGACAGTCCGAGGTCGTAGAGGTCGGCGTCGGCCGCGATGCCCTGCGCGTCGGCAGGCATCCGTCCGTAGGTTGCCAGTACTGCACGAATTCGATCATGCATGGTGACCATCCTCAATTCTGCGCTTCGATTTCGTTTGCTGACGCTATCATGGCTACTTACTTTGCCAATCAAATCTGAACATCGGGAGATCGCGTGGAGAGCCCTCGAACCGGGCCGCCTGACCATCGCGACAGGTCCGATCTCCGGGATGAAATCGCCCTGACATGCTGAAATAGGCTGCAGTTGAGCCGGGTTCACCGGCGCGGCGCGGTGGGGTGAGGGATGTGTCACAATCGCCCTGGCGTGGCAATATTGACGCCAATGCGCGTTTTTAGCAAAGTAAATTCCGCTTGCATCGACGTTTTGCGACCGGGACGCGCCGATGGCTCGGTGCCCTTCGGCAGTCGCCGGTTGGATGGCAAGATGAGCCGATGACCGGCTCCGACAGTGCCCGTGCCGAGGCGCTCGAATCCGCCCGCAGCCAGTTCAGGGACGATCTCGTCGCGGCGGGACTGCTCATCCCGTTGGGCATCGACGGCTTGTACGGCCGGAGCGGCGTTTTCGAGGATGTCATCGAAGGCATCGACGCGGTGGTGCGTGGCAAGGGCCACTCGGTGCACGGCGACCGCGCCGCCGTGCGCCGCTACCCCCCGATCTACCCGCGGGAAGCGTTCGAGAAGACCGACTACATCGCGTCCTTCCCGAACCTCACCGGTGCGGTGTCCACCTTCACCGGCGACAACGCCGGGCACCGGGCGTTGCTCGCCGACCGCGACGCCGGACGGCCGTGGGACGGCCACCTGCACCCCGCCGGGACGATGCTGGTGTCGGCGGCCTGCCACCCCAGTTACGCCACCCTGCCCAGCGTCATCGAGGACTCCGGCGTGCTGCTGGACGTCTACGGTTTCTGCTTCCGGCACGAACCCGCCGTCGACCCGGCCCGCATGCAGGCCTTCCGGATGCATGAATTCGTGGCGGTGGGCACACCCGAACAGGCCGAACAGCACCGGGATTCGTGGGTGGGACACGGTCTGGAGGTGCTCGGCAGCCTCGGTTTGACGGCAGGCGCCGTCGCGGCGAACGACCCGTTCTTCGGCAGGGCCGGAAAGATGCTCGCGGCCAATCAGCGCGACGACGGGCTCAAGACCGAACTGGTGGTCCGGCTCTACGGTGACCTGGACGACGGCACCGCCGTGGTCTCGGCGAACTGCCACCGAGACCACTTCGGGGAGACCTTCGGGCTGCGGACGGCCGACGGCGCGGTCGCGCACAGCGCGTGTGTCGGATTCGGTATGGAACGAATCGCGCTGGCGATGATGAGGCAGCATGGTTTCGAACCTCCGTCCTGGCAGCCCGAAGTGCTTGGGGCGCTGGGGATCTAGTACGCGCCGTCGCCCTTGAGGACGGTGCTGACCGTCTTGGCGATGATCATCAGGTCCTGCATGATCGACCAGTTCTCGACATAGGACAGATCGAGGCGCACCGCGTCGCTGACCTCGAGGTCGGAGCGACCGCTGACCTGCCACAGCCCGGTCAGTCCCGGCTTGACCGCCAGTCGACGGCTCATCAGATCGTCGTAGGTATCCACTTCGCGGCGCACCTGCGGACGCGGGCCGACCACGCTCATGTCGCCGCGAAGGACGTCGAAGAACTGCGGCAGTTCGTCGATGCTGAACTTGCGCAGGAACTTTCCAACACGGGTGATGCGGGGGTCGTCCTTGAGCTTGAAGAACATGGCGCCGCCGCCGTTCTTGGCGATCAGGTCGGCCATCATCGTGTCCGCATCGACGACCATGCTGCGGAACTTGGTCATCTGGAATTCGTTGCCGTCCAGCCCGATCCGTTCGGACCGGTAGAAGACGGGGCCCGCGCTGGTCAGCTTCACCGCGAACGCGGCGGCGATCAACATCGGCGACACCGCGAGCAGCGCCAGCGTCGAGAAGGCGATGTCGAAGCCACGCTTGAGCAGTGAGTTGGCGCGGCTGTACTGCGGCTTGGCCACTTCCAGCATCGCCATGCCGGCGACGGGACGGCTCATCAGCCGCTGGTTGGCCACATCGATCAGGCCGGGCGCAATCATCAGGTCGACACCGACGGCTTCCAGTTCCCACATCAGGCGCCGGATCTCGATGGGACGCAGGTGATCGGTCGCGGCCAGGGCGACGGACTCGGCACCGGTGCGTGCCACGGCATCCAGCACGGCCTGGTCGACCCCGACGATCGGGACGGCCTCGCCGTTGACGACGATGGCGTCGTTGGTGCCGGTCGGGCCGGCCGGGGTGCAGACTCCGGCGACGTGATAGGCGGCCCAGGGATCCTTGGCGACCTCCTTGGCGATGTCACCGGCCGCGGCTTCGGACCCGACGATCAGCAGGGAGGCCTGGTCCAGTCCGCGCCGGCGGCGGCGCGCGCCGACATGGCGCCAGACGAACCGGTTGAGCATCAGGCCGAGCAGGCCTAGGGGCAGCGCCACCAGCAGGTAGCGGCCCGAGACGTCGATCTTGAGCAGCAGGGACGAGATCGCCAGCAGGCCGAACACCTGGAAGGTGGCGAAGCCGAGGATCACGTACTCGTCGGTGCCGCGGCCGGTGACCCGGGGTGAGCGGCTGCCGAGCGACAGGAAGCCCAGCCACACGACGGCCAGCCCCAGCGACACCCAGCGATAGCTCACGTCACCGGAACCGAGGTGGCCGAGGCCGAGTCGAGCCGGTTCGTCGCCGAGAACGAAAAAGTGACTGAGGACGAGAACACAGCAAATAACGAGCGCATCGCCGAATTTGATCTTGCGTGCGAAGTTCTTGCGCCGGGTCTCGGCCTGGGAGACAGCGCTGCGCTGCCCGCCCCGGCCTGCGCGCCGGCTCTCGCCGGCGTCCGGGACGAACATCTGACGGAGGGCTTTGAACTGCGGTAACGGTGTTCCCACAGGTCCGGCCAGCTCGATCTGGGTCATGGCGTGCACCTTGTCTGTTCGTGAAGCATCTGCTTCTCGGTGCACGCACGGGCGTGCAATAGCTACGAAGAGTAGCTGCGGTAAGCAACCTGGGCAACCGCTCGGCGTGTGACACCAACCACTGCAAAATGTTTACTCGTGCAGATGTAGCAAAGTTACTAATCGGTACGGAAAGTATTGGTTAGGTGAGCAAAGCGTTGCCACGTGGGGCTCTGACCTGCGCAATCGCGGAAGTGGACAAATGACCTGGCGCCGCGTCAATAAATTGCTGAGCTAAAGCCTCGGGATCGCCTGGCTGATCTGTCCCGATCTTGGGAGACGGTCGCTGTGGCGAAGCCCGACCGGCCTGCCGAGCTACTCGGCCGCGCGCGTGGCCGGGTGTACGGCGATGAGCCCGAGCCCGCCGCGACGCCGGCACATGGCGGCAAGCTCCGCGTAGGCCTTCTCACCCAGGAGTTCGGTGAGCTCGGGTCCGTAGGACTCCCACACCGGCCGGGCGCCGACGTGGGCCGCCGGATCGCCGGTGCAATACCAGTGCAGGTCGGCTCCGCCTTCGCCCCAGCCGCGGCGGTCGTACTCGGTGATCGTGGTCTTGAGGATGTCGGTGCCGTCCGGGCGGGTCACCCATTCCTGGGTGCGCCTGATCGGCAGCTGCCAGCAGACCTCGGGCTTCATCGTCAGCGGTTCTACGCCCAATTTCAGTGCCTTGCTATGCAACGCGCAGCCGATGCCACCGGCAAATCCGGGCCGATTCAGGAAGATGCACGCGCCCTTGTACTTCCGGGTGCGCAGATTTGGTTTGCCGTCGTACTCGTCGAGTTCGAGATATCCCTTGCGGCCCAACCCTTTGTCCAGGAACTGCCAGTCGTCGGCGGTCAATGCCTTGACCGCGTCGTCCAGGGCGGCGCGGTCATCGTCGTCGGACAGGAACGCCCCGTGCGAGCAGCAACCGTCGTCCGGCCGGCCTGCCACCGTGCCCTGGCAGGCCGGGGTGCCGAAGACACAGGTCCATCGCGACAGCAGCCATGTCAGGTCCGCGGCGATGACGTGCTGGGGATTCTCGGGGTCGAAGAACTCCACCCATTCGCGGGCAAAGTCGAGTTCGACCTCGTTCCCCAAACCGCCGACGTGCGATGTGCTCACGGAAGTAAACGGTAAACCCACTAACGTGGTGCGCGTGCGATTGGGCGTGCTGGACGTAGGCAGCAATACGGTTCACCTGTTGGTGGTGGATGCGCGCCGTGGCGGGCACCCCACCCCGATGAGCTCCACCAAGGCTGCGCTGCGGCTGGCGGAGTCGATCGACCAGTCCGGAAAGTTGACCCGCAAGGGTGCAGACAAGCTGGTGGACACCGTCACCGAGTTCGCGAGTATCGCCACCAGTTCGGGCTGCGCGGAGTTGATGGCCTTCGCCACCTCCGCGGTCCGCGACGCCACCAACTCCGAGGACGTGCTGGCCCGGGTGCAGACCGAAGCCGGGGTGTCCCTTCGGGTGCTCAGCGGGGTCGACGAATCCCGGCTGACCTTCCTGGCGGTGCGCCGCTGGTACGGCTGGAGTGCGGGCCGGATCATCAACATCGACATCGGTGGCGGCTCGCTGGAGCTTTCCAGCGGCGTCGACGAGGAGCCCGACGTCGCGCTCTCGCTGCCGCTGGGAGCGGGACGCCTGACCAGGGAGTGGCTGGCCGAGGACCCGCCGGGCCGGCGCAAGGTCGCGGCGCTGCGGGACTGGCTGGCCACCGAGATGTCGGAGGCCGGTTCGACCATCCAGGCCGCGGGCAGGCCCGACCTGGCCGTGGCCACCTCGAAAACGTTCCGTTCGCTGGCCCGGCTCACCGGCGCGGCGCCGTCTGCGGCGGGTCCGCGGGCCAAACGCACGCTGACCACGGCGGGATTGCGGCAGCTCATAGCGTTCATCTCTAGGATGACAACGGCCGACCGAGCCGAGCTGGAGGGGGTGAGTGCCGAACGGGCGCCACAGATCGTGGCCGGTGCGCTGGTAGCTGAAGCGAGCATGCGCGCGCTGGGTATCGAGACGGTGGAGATCTGTCCCTGGGCGTTGCGAGAAGGGCTGATTCTGCGGAAACTCGACAGTGAGGCCGACGGCACAGCCTTGGTGGAGACCGCATTGTCACCAGCGTCAGCATCGGTATCCCGCACTGCCCGGCCCAAAGGCAACACACGATGACCGAACCGAACGACACCACCAGCACCCGCCCCATCTCGGTGGCGGAGCTGCTGGCCAAGAACGGATCCATCGGCGCTCCGGCGCCCGGTGGCCGCCGCCGTCGCAGGCGTGGCAACGCTGATGCCGTGACGGTGGCCGAGTTGACCGGTGAGATCCCGATCGTCAACTTCCACACCGACGAGCACCAGGCGATCGACACCGACGCCGAACCAGACACCGACACCGACACCCCCAACGGGCATGTCGAAGCGCAGTCCGTGCTGGAACAGCCGCACGTCAGCGACGGTGAGCAGGAGACGGCCGAGCCGGAAACCGTCGAGCCGGAACCCGTCGAGGCAGGCCACACGGCCGAGACGATCACCGAGGAACCGGCGGATGTCAGCGCCGAACCCGAGCCGGCGGCCACGGCAGCGGAGGCCGACTACCAGGCGCACGTCGAACAGCGCGACGCCGACTTCGAGCCGCTGGTCTTCGATCCGCGCGCCCGTCGAACCCACCACGGCCTGCGGCGTTCGGCCGCGCTGCCGGCGGGCGGGGCCGAGGAGATGAGCCCGGATCCGCTGCACGACGATGACGACGAGGTCGCGGCCGATGCCGCCGCGGCCGGCGCTGCGACCGCCGCGTTCCCGTCCTACCTGCGCTCGTCCTCGGGCACCCTCTTCGGCGGGGACACCGTCGCCGACGATCTGGCCCGGCGGCCCCGCACCCCCGGGCCCGAGGACATCGACCTCGACGGGCCCGCGGATGCGGATGCAGCGGTCACGCTGGCCGACACCGCCGTCGTCACCGAGGAATCCGACGAGGACCTCGACGAGGACCGGGACTCCACGGGTTCGCCGTTCCTGCGCGGGGTGTGGATCGTCGCGCAGAGCATCTTCGCCGTCGCGTTCGGCGCCGGCTTGTTCGTGGCCTTCGACCAGCTCTGGAAATGGAACAACATCGTCGCCCTGGTGCTGTCGGTCTTGGTCATCCTGGGACTGGTGGTCGGGGTCCGCGTGGTGCGCAGGACCGAGGACGTCGCCAGCACGCTGATCGCGGTGGCGGTCGGCGCGCTGGTCACGCTCGGGCCGCTGGCCCTGCTGCAGTCCACCTGACCCGGTGCGCCCTGCCATCAAGGTCGGTCTTTCGACTGCCTCGGTGTACCCGCTGCGGACCGAGGCGGCCTTCGACTACGCCGCCCGCCTGGGTTACGACGGGGTCGAGTTGATGGTGTGGGCCGAACCGCTCAGCCAGGACATCGACGCCGTCGTGAAGCTGTCCGAGCGGTACGGCATCCCTGTGCTGTCGGTGCACGCCCCCTGCCTGCTGATCTCGCAGCGGGTGTGGGGGGCCAATCCGATCTCCAAACTGGAGCGCAGTGTGCGCGCCGCCGAGCAGCTGGGCGCCCAGACCGTCGTCGTTCATCCGCCGTTCCGCTGGCAGCGCCGGTACGCCGAGGGGTTCTCCGAGCAGGTCGCCGAATTGGAGAGCAGCAGCGATGTGCTGGTCGCCGTGGAGAACATGTTCCCGTTCCGGGCCGACCGGTTCTGGGGTACCGGGCAGCCGTCGATCGAGCGGATGCGCAAACGCGGCGGCCATCCCGGCCCGGCCATCTCGGCCTTCGCGCCGTCCTATGACCCTCTCGACGGCGGCCACGCGCACTACACCCTCGATCTGTCGCACAGTGCGACCGCGGGTACCGATGCCCTGGAGATGGCGCAGCGGATGGGCTCGGGTTTGACCCATCTGCACCTGTGCGACGGCAGCGGCGCCTCGACCGACGAGCACCTGGTACCCGGACGCGGGACCCAGCCCGCGGCCGAGGTCTGCCGGATGCTGGCCGCCAGTGATTTCACCGGGCACGTCATCCTCGAGGTCACCACCTCCCAGGCCCGCACCGCCGCCGACCGTGAGGCCCTGCTGGTCGAGTCGCTCACCTTCGCCAGGGAGCACCTGCTGCGATGACGGTTCTGTTCAGCGAAGCGATGGCACTGACGCCGGCGGGTGCCGGTGTGTATCACGGGGTGCTCGACGAGAACTGGACCATCGGCCCCAAGGTGCACGGTGGGGCGATGCTGGCGCTGTGTGCGAACGCGGCACGGGCCGAACTCTCGGTGCCGGGCACCGAACCCATTGCGGTGTCCGGCAATTTCCTGTGGGCGCCCGATCCGGGCCCGCTGCAGGTGCACACCAACGTCGTCAAGCGCGGCCGCCGGATCAGCCTGATCGACGTCGAGTTGCGCCAGGGGGAGCGGGTTGCCGTGCGGGCGACCATCACCCTCGGTGTGCCCGAACATGCTGTGCCACCGCTTCTTTCGGTCAATCCGGTGGTTCCTTTGATGACGCCGGAGCCGCCGCCGGGACTGGAGCCGATCGGGCCGGGGCATCCCATGGCCGACATCGTGCACCTGTCCCGCGGCTGTGACATCCGGCCGTCGCTGACCACCATGGCGCCGCGCGCCGACGGCGGGCCGCCGGTGATCGAGTACTGGGTCCGGCCCAGGGGAGCGGCGCCCGACGTGCTGTTCGCCCTGCTGTGCGGCGACGTGTCGGCTCCGGTCACCTTCGGCGTCAACCGGTTCGGTTGGGCGCCCACGGTCCAGCTGACGGCCTTTGTGCGGGCGCTACCGGCCGACGGGTGGCTGCGGGTGTTGTGCACGACTACCCAGATCGGTCAGGAGTGGTTCGACGAGGACCACATCGTGGTCGACTGCGAGGGACGCATCGTGGTGCAGTCGCGGCAACTCGCGCTCGTGCCGACAGCGCCCTGACGAGGACGCCGTTCAATAAAGCGCCCTGACGAGGGCGCCTTTCAATGCAGCGCCCTGACCCGGCTCCGTGCAATGCTTTGACCCGTGCCAAGGATTGCAATCATCGGCGGGGGCAGTATCGGCGAAGCGCTGCTCTCGGGTCTGCTGCGAGCCGGCCGTCAGGTCAAGGACCTGTCCGTCGCGGAGAAGTTTCCCGAACGTGCCCAGTATCTCGCCGACACCTACTCGGTGCTGGTCACCTCGGTGGCGGACGCGGCCGAGAACGCCACCTACGTGATCGTGGCGGTCAAGCCCGCTGACGTGGAGGCGGCGATCGGCGAGATCGCGGAAGCGGTGGGCAAGGCCGAGGACAACAGTGCCGAACAAGTCGTGGTGAGTGTGGCGGCGGGCGTCAGCACGTCGTTCTACGAGTCCAAGCTGCCCGCGGGCGCCCCGGTGATCCGGGTGATGCCGAACGCCCCCATGGTGGTCGGTGGGGGCGTCAGTGCGCTGTCGCGGGGCCGCTATGCCACCGAGGCGCAACTGAAGGACGTCGCCACGATCTTCGACACCGTCGGCGGGGTCATCACGGTGCCGGAGACCCAGCTCGATGCCGTCACGGCGGTATCGGGGTCCGGCCCGGCGTATTTCTTCCTGATGGTCGAGGCGCTGATCGATGCGGGCGTCGCCCAGGGACTGCCGCGCGGGGTCGCCACCGATCTGGTGGCGCAGACGATGGCCGGATCGGCGGCGATGCTGCTGGACCGGCTGGACAGCGCACCAGATGCCGCATTGGACACCACGGCGGCACAGTTGCGGGCTATCGTGACTTCACCGGGTGGTACCACCGCGGCTGGGCTGCGTGAACTCGAGCGTGGCGGGCTGCGGTCTGCGGTGGCAGACGCGGTGGCAGCTGCGAAAACACGCTCTGAGCAGCTAGGAATTACATCTTAGTAATTCAGGAATTTCGGACGGATTACCCCACACCCGTCGCAATAACCCCAATGGCCACGCTATTCTCCTCGTGTATGCACGCGTTCGTGCCAACGGTGGGGAAGCCGCTGGAACTGGCCGTGCCTTAAGGATTGGGTTGCGATGACGTCAATGAACGGGCCATCGGCGCGGGATTCGGCTGGCGATGGCCAGCCTAAAGCTCAATTTTTGACCGTTGCCGAAGTGGCCAGCCTGATGCGGGTCAGCAAGATGACGGTTTACCGACTGGTGCACAACGGCGAACTGCCGGCGGTGCGGGTCGGGCGGTCGTTCCGCGTCCACGCGAAGGCGGTTCACGACCTCCTGGAGACGTCGTACTTCAGCGCAGGCTGAGGTCTTCCCGCCTTCGCGGGCAGGACGCGTTTTCTTCATTCACCGGTCTCCTGGGTAAAGTAGGCCGGTCAGTTCCTTCATTTTTCGTAGGTAGCGGAGTTCATGGGTTCAGTTATCAAGAAGCGGCGTAAGCGCATGTCGAAGAAGAAGCACCGCAAGCTGCTTCGCCGTACGCGGGTTCAGCGCAGAAAACTCGGTAAGTAGCTTCTAGCTTCTCGGTAGGCTCGCCCGATGGATACGCAGGGATCCGGCGACGGCAATGACACCAGGGACGCCACGCACCACCCCAAGGTGGTGCTGGTCACCGGTGCGTGCCGGTTTCTCGGTGGTTACCTGACGGCGCGCCTTGCCCAGAATCCGGCGATCGACCACGTCATCGCGGTCGACGCCATCGCTCCGAGCAAGGATCTGTTGCGGCGGATGGGGCGCGCGGAGTTCGTCCGCGCCGACATCCGCAACCCCTTCATCGCCAAGGTCATCCGTAACGGCAACGTCGACACCGTCGTGCATGCCGCGGCGGCGTCCTATGCACCACGGGCCGGTGGCAGGGCCACGCTCAAAGAGCTCAACGTCATGGGCGCGATCCAGTTGTTCGCGGCATGTCAGAAGGCTCCGACCGTGCGGCGGGTGGTGCTCAAGTCCACCTCGGAGGTGTACGGGGCGAGCGCTCGGGATCCGGTGCTGTTCACCGAGGACGGCAGCGCACGCCGGCCCCTCGGGGAGGGCTTCGCCCGCGACAGCATCGACATCGAGGGGTACGCGCGTGGCCTGGCCAGGCGACGGCCCGACATCGCGCTGACCATCCTGCGGTTGGCCAACATGATCGGCCCGGCGATGGATACCGCCCTGTCCCGGTATCTGGCCGGTCCGGTGGTGCCCTCGGTGCTCGGTCACGACGCACGCCTGCAGCTCCTGCACGAGCAGGATGCGCTCGGCATTCTGGAACGCGCCACCATGGCCGGCCGTGCGGGCACCTTCAACGTCGGCGGCTCGGGCATCATCATGATGAGCCAGGCCATCCGCCGGTCCGGACGGGTGGCACTGCCGGTACCGCGTTCGGCGCTCCAAGTCGTCGATTCGCTGAGGCGTGCAACCAGTTACACTGAGCTCGATCGCGAGCAGTTGAACTACTTGAGTTATGGCCGGGTCATGGACACCGCGCGCATGCGCAACGACTTAGGCTACAGCCCGAAGTGGACGACTGTGGAGGCATTCGACGACTACGTGCGTGGCCGTGGATTGACGCCGATCATCGACCCGAAGTGGGTACGCTCAGTGGAGAGCCGGGCCACTTCTGTTGCGCAGCGATGGGGACGTTAGCGTCAGTCGGGTCGGACACTCCAACCGGGGCGGGGAGAAGGTAGCGACGTGTCGGGTGAATCAAAAGCCAAAGTGATTCCGCTGCACTCGAATTCGGGTCGTTCGGCAGCAGCGCAGCGCAGGGCCGCGCAGCGCGCGGACAGCGCCCGCCGACATCCCTCACTGCTGACGGATCCTGGTACCCGCGCCTCGGCCGAGCAGATCGCCGCGGTCGTCCGGGAGATCGACCAGCACCGTGGCGCCGTAACAGGCGATGAGCAGGACACTCCCAACGAACTGTCCAGGGCCATCACGGCAATCGCCGATTTCGTCACCAAACGGATGACCGGTGACTACACCGTCGACGAGTTCGGCTTCGACCCGCATCTGACCAACTCGGTCGTAATGCCTTTACTGCGAGTGTTTTTCAAGTCGTGGTTCCGCGTTGAGGTCAGCGGGATCGAAAATCTTCCGCTCGACGGCGCCGCCCTGATAGTGGCCAACCATGCGGGCGTGCTGCCGTTCGACGGCCTGATGGCCTCGGTGGCCGTGCACGACCATCACCCGCTCAACCGCGACCTGCGACTGCTGGCCGCCGACCTGGTCTTCGACCTGCCCGTCGTCGGGCAGGCCGCGCGCAAGGCGGGCCACACTGTCGCGTGCACCTCCGACGCGCACCGGCTGCTGGCCGCGGGTGAATTGACCGCGGTGTTCCCGGAGGGCTTCAAGGGTCTCGGTAAACCGTTCAAGGACCGCTACAAACTGCAGCGCTTCGGTCGCGGCGGATTCGTGTCGGCGGCCATACGGGCGCAGGTGCCCATCGTGCCGTGCTCGATCGTCGGGTCCGAGGAGATCTACCCCAAGATCGGCGACATCAAGCTGCTGGCCCGACTGTTCGGGCTGCCCTACTTCCCGGTGACGCCGCTGTTCCCGCTGGCGGGTCCGCTCGGTGTGGTGCCGTTGCCGTCGAAATGGCACATCCAGTTCGGCGAACCCATCTCCACCGAGGGGTACGACGAGGGTGCCTCCGAGGACCCGATGGTGACCTTCGAGCTGACCGACCATGTGCGGGAGACCATCCAGCACACCCTCTATCAGCTGCTGGCCGGCCGCCGGAACACCTTCCTCGGCTAGTTACCGGCCGTCAGCCTTTCTGGCCGGCGACCATCTTCGCGATCGCCGCGTCGCGGGCGGCGGCGATCTGCGCGCTCATCTCGTTGGCCTCGTCGATCGCCGCCTCGCCCAGCATGGTGACGATGCTGGTGGCCACCGGCGCCCCGGCGTCGTCGGTCACCTCGGCCCGGACCTCGCAGATCACCGTGCCGTGGGACTCGATCACCGAGTCCAGGTAGGAGTCGAACCACAGTTTGTCGCCGACCTTGATGGGCCGGTGGAAGATCAGCTTCTGGTCCCGGTGCAGCACGCGCTCCAGATTGACCGGTATGTCGAAGTTGTCGAACAACTCGAGCTGGACCCGGCGGCCGGCCACGGCGAGGAAGGTCAGCGAGGCGACGATGGCGTCGTGCCCGGCCTCGGTCGCGGCGTCCTCGGAGTGGTGCGTCGGGTGGAAATCCTGCACGGCGTTGGCGAATTCCCGGACTTTCTCCCGGCCCACCTCGAAAAAGTCGGGGGAGCGGAAGTGCGTCCCGACGATGTTGTCCGCAATGCCCATGGCGGCAGAGCTTATCAGCGGCGGCGGGACGCGACCGCCGCGAGCGCCCCGCCCACCGCCCCCAGGGCCAGCGCGGATGGCACGCCGATCCGGGCCGCCTTGCGTGCGGTGCGGAAGTCGCGGATCTCCCAGCCGCGCTCCCGGGCAACGTCGCGCAGCGCGGCGTCGGGGTTGATCGCCACCGCGGTGCCGACCAGCGACAGCATCGGGACGTCGTTGAAGCTGTCCGAGTATGCGGTGCAGCGCCGCAGGTTGAGGCCTTCCCGGATGGCCAGCGAGCGGACCGCGTGCGCTTTGCCCGGGCCGTGCAGGATGTCGCCGACGAGCCGGCCGGTGAACACCCCGTCGACGGATTCGGCGACGGTGCCCAGCGCGCCGGTCAGGCCGAGCCGGGTGGCGATGGTGGCCGCCAGCTCGTAGGGCGTCGCGGTGACCAGCCACACCTGCTGGCCGGCATCCAGATGCATCTGGGCCAGCTCGCGGGTCCCCGGCCAGATCTTGTCGGCGATGATCTCGTCGTAGATCTGCTCGCCGAGGGCAGCCAACTCGGCGGTGGAACGACCCTCGATGAAGGCCAGCGCCTTGCGCCGCCCGGCCGCGACGTCGTCGCTGTTCTCCTTGCCGGTGAACTGGAACTTGGCCTGCGCGTAGACGATTCCGAGGATGTCCTGATAGGTGAAGTACTTGCGCGCGGCCAGGCCGCGGGCGAAGTGCACCAGCGACGAACCGTGCACCAGGGTGTTGTCGACGTCGAAGAACGCGGCCGCGGTCAGATCCGGCGGCGGCGGTGGGGGCGGGGTGAGGGCGATTTCGGCGCTGGCCTCCCCGGCCAGCACCGCCGCGTCCTCGAGGGCACTGTCGACCCCGTCGATATCGTCGGCACCGGACTCGGACACCAGACAACCCTAAGTCACGGATGTCGGGACCCGCCGCCGATACTGGTGGTGTGGACCATGAGGTGGTGTTGCTCACCCGCGCCGGGTGCAGCATCTGTGAACGTGCGGCGCGAACCCTGGCCAAGCTGGCGGACGAGTTGGGCTTCACGTGGAAGGCGACCGACATCGACGCCGCCGCGGCCGCCGGGGACCCCACGCTGCGCGCCGAGTTCGGGGACCGGGTTCCGGTGGTGCTGCTCGACGGTGTCGAGCACAGTTACTGGGAGGTGGACGAGGAGCGACTGCGCGCCGACGTCGCCGTCCGCTGACTATGCACCGAACCGTTACGGCGAATTTGGTAGCACGGCTGGTAAACGGATACTTTGGACCCCGGTACCGGGCGAGCGAAGCGACGGGTAGAACCGTCCTGGACGAGCGAAGCGACGGGAAGTGTCAAGGGTGATGATGCCGTGAGCGTATTGCTATTCGGGGTTTCGCACCGTAGCGCGCCGGTATCCGTGCTTGAGCAGTTGAGCACCGATGAGTCCGATCAGGCCAAGATCATCGATCAGGTCCTGCAGTCCTCCCTGGTGACCGAGGCCATGGTGCTCTCGACGTGCAACCGGGTCGAGGTCTACGCGGTGGTCGAGGCGTTCCACGGTGGCCTGTCGGTGATCGGGCAGGTGCTCTCCGAGCACTGCGGGATGGGGCTCAACGACCTCACCAAATATGCCTACGTCCGGTACGCGGAAGCCGCCGTCGAGCACCTGTTCGCGGTGACCAGCGGCCTCGATTCGCTGGTGATCGGCGAGCAGCAGGTGCTGGGCCAGGTCCGCCGCGCCTACGCCTCCGCCGAGGCCAACCACACCGTCGGCCGCACCTTGCACGAACTGTCCCAGCGGGCGCTGTCGGTCGGTAAGCGGGTGCACTCGGAAACCGGAATCGACAGCGCGGGCGCGTCGGTGGTCTCGGTCTCGCTGGACATGGCCACCAAGCGCCTGCTGCCGGACGGATTGGTCGGCAAGACGGCCGCGGTGATCGGGGCCGGCTCGATGGGCGCGCTGGCCGCCAAGCATCTGGTGCGGGCCGGCGTGGAACGCATCGACGTGATCAACCGCTCGCTACCGCGGGCCCGCCGGCTGGCCGACAACATCGCCGAACTCGGTGTCGAGGCCCATGCCCATGTGCTCGAGGACATCTCGACGGTTCTCGTCGACGCCGACGTGGTGATGAGCAGCACAGGCGCGGTGCGCCCGGTGGTGTCGCTGGCCGACGTGCACCACGCTCTCGCGGCGCGTTCCGGGGACCGGCCGCTGGTGATCTGCGACCTCGGTATGCCCCGCGACGTCGATCTCGCCGTCGCCGGACTTCCCGGTGTGCACGTCATCGACATGGACCGGATCCAGCGTGAGCCCGCCTCCCGCGGCGCCGCGTCGGACGCCGAAGCGGCCCGCGCCATCGTCGCCAACGAGGTTGCCCAGTACCTGGCCAGCCAGCGGATGGCCGAGGTCACCCCGACGGTGACGGCGCTGCGGCAGCGTGCCGCCGACGTGGTCGAGGCCGAACTGCTGCGGCTGGACAACCGGCTGCCCGGGCTCGACACTGCCCATCGGGACGAGGTCGCCCGCACGGTGCGGCGCGTCGTCGACAAGCTGCTGCACGCCCCCACGGTGCGGGTCAAGCAGCTGGCCGGGGCACCCGGTGGCGACAGCTATGCCGAGGCCCTGCGTGAACTGTTCGAGCTCGACCCGCAAGCCGTCGACGCGGTGTCGGGCGGCGAATTGCCTTTGATCGCAACCGAAAACGAGAATCAGTGATCCGGATCGGCACCCGGGGTAGCCTGCTGGCGACCACCCAGGCCGGCACCATCCGCGACGCCCTGATTGCGCTGGGACATCCCGCCGAGCTGGTGATCATCAGCACCGAGGGCGACCGGTCGGACGCCCCGGTGGCCGAGATCGGTGTCGGGGTGTTCACCGCCGCGCTGCGCGAGGCCTTGGCGAGCGACAAGGTCGACGTCTGCGTTCATTCCTACAAGGATTTGCCGACCGCTCCAGATGAACGCTTCGTGATCGCCGCGATCCCGCGCCGCGAGGACGCCCGGGATGCCCTGGTGGCCCGCGACGGACTGGTGCTGGGTGAGTTGCCGGCCGGCTCGGTGATCGGCACGTCGAGCCCGCGCCGGGCGGCGCAGCTTAGAGCACTGGGTCTCGGTTTGGAAATCCGCCCCCTACGAGGCAACCTAGACACCAGGTTGAACAGGGTAAGTAGCGGTGATCTCGACGGCGTCGTCGTCGCCCGAGCGGGCCTCGCCCGCATCGGACGGCTGGCCGATGTCTCCGAGTCCCTGGAGCCGGTGCAGATGTTGCCGGCACCGGCTCAGGGCGCGCTCGCGGTGGAATGCCGCGCACGCGACACAGACCTTGCCGCGGTGCTGGCGGAGTTGGACGACGCCGACACCCGCGCAGCGGTCACCGCCGAACGAGCCCTGCTCGCCGAACTGGAGGCGGGGTGTTCCGCGCCGGTGGGTGCGATCGCGGAAGTGGTCGAGTCCATCGACGAGGAAGGCCGGGTCTTCGAAGAGCTGTCGCTGCGCGGCTGCGTGGCGGCGCTGGACGGATCTGACGTGATCCGTGCGTCCGGCATCGGGTCGCCCGAGCGGGCACGGGAGCTGGGGCTCTCGGTGGCCGCGGAGATGTTCGAGCTGGGTGCACGAGACCTGTTGGCAATTGAGCGGAGTGACAGATGACTGGGCACGCAGCGACCCGAGGCCGCAAGACCAAGCCCGGCCGCATCACCTTTGTGGGTTCCGGACCGGGTGACCCCGGTCTGTTGACCAGCCGGGCGCGGACGGTGTTGACAAACGCCGCGCTGGTGTTCACCGACCCCGACGTACCCGACGCGGTGCTGGCGCTGGTCGGAGCCGAACTGCCGCCGCCGTCCGGCCCGCAGCCCGAGGCCGCAGCGGTGACCACCGACGGCACCACGGAGCCGGTGCCCGCGATCATCCCCGGCGGTCCCGACGTGCGGCCCGCGCTGGGCGATGCCGCCGAGGTCGCCAAGACACTGGCCAACGAGGCCCGGCACGGCATCGACGTGGTGCGCCTGGTGGCCGGTGATCCGCTGTCGGTCGATTCGGTCATCACCGAGGTCAACACGCTGGCCCGCACCCACCTGAACTTCGAGATCGTGCCCGGCCTGCCGGACACCACCGCGGTGCCGACCTACGCGGGCCTGCCGCTGGGCTCGTCACACACCGTCGCCGATGTGCGCGGTGACGTGGACTGGGCGGCGCTGGCCGCGGCCCCCGGCCCGCTGATCCTGCACGCCACCGCATCGCACCTGCCCGACGCCGCGCGCACGCTCATCGAGTACGGCCTGTCCGACGGCACCCCCGCCGTGGTCACCGCGAACGGCACCACCTGCCAGCAGCATTCGGTCGAGACCACGCTTTCGGGCCTGGGCGACAAGGCAATTCAGCAGGCCGCCGAGGTTAACGGTGGCACTCCCGGCCCGCTGGCAGGTCCGCTGGTGGTCACCATCGGCAAGACCGTCGCCAACCGCGCCAAGCTGAACTGGTGGGAGAGCCGGGCCCTGTACGGCTGGACCGTGCTGGTCCCGCGCACCAAGGATCAGGCCGGCGAGATGAGCGACAAGCTGGTCGGCCACGGCGCACTTCCGGTCGAGGTTCCCACCATCGCCGTCGAGCCGCCCCGCAGCCCGGCCCAGATGGAAAGGGCCGTCAAGGGTTTGGTGGACGGCCGGTTCCAGTGGGTGGTGTTCACCTCCACCAACGCCGTGCGTGCGGTGTGGGACAAGTTCAACGAGTTCGGTCTGGACGCCCGGGCCTTCTCCGGTGTGAAGATCGCATGTGTCGGTCAGGCCACCGCCGATCGGGTGCGCGCCTTCGGGATCAACCCCGAACTGGTGCCCGTCGGCGAGCAGTCGTCGCTCGGTCTGCTCGACGAGTTCCCGGAGTACGACGATATCTTCGACCCGGTGAACCGCGTCCTGCTGCCGCGGGCCGACATCGCCACCGAGACGCTGGCCGAGGGTCTGCGTGAACGTGGCTGGGAGATCGAGGACGTCACGGCCTACCGGACGGTGCGTGCCGCCCCGCCGCCCGCGCACACCCGCGAGATGATCAAGACCGGTGGTTTCGACGCGGTCTGCTTCACCTCGAGCTCCACCGTCCGTAACCTGGTCGGTATCGCCGGCAAGCCGCACGCCCGGACCATCGTGGCGTGTATCGGTCCCAAGACGGCCGAGACCGCAGCGGAATTCGGTCTGCGCGTGGATGTGCAGCCGGAGACGGCCGCGGTGGGCCCGCTGGTGGAGGCGCTCGCCGAGCATGCCGCCCGGTTGCGTGCCGAAGGTGCGCTGCCGCCGCCGCGCAAGAAGAGCCGCAGGCGCTAAGCGGAGTCCGTCCTGTGTCTTTTCCACGGCATCGGCCGCGTCGGCTGCGATCCACCCCGGCCATCCGTCGACTGGTGGCGCAAACCACCTTGGAGCCAAGGCATCTGGTGCTGCCGATGTTCGTCGCCGACGGCATCTCGGAGCCTCACCCGATAGCTTCCATGCCGGGAGTCGTTCAGCACACCCGTGATTCGCTGCGCCGCGCGGCCGCCGACGCGGTGGCCGCCGGGGTCGGCGGGCTGATGCTGTTCGGGGTTCCCCGCGACGAGGACAAGGATCCGACGGGTTCGGTGGGCGTGGACCCCGACGGCATCCTCAACGTGGCGCTGCGGGATCTGGCCGCAGATCTCGGTGATGCCACCGTGCTGATGGCCGATACCTGCCTGGACGAGTTCACCGACCACGGGCACTGCGGCATCGTCGATGCGCACGGCCTCGTCGACAACGACGCCACCAATGACCAGTACGTGAAGCTTGCTGTGGCCCAAGCGCATTCGGGTGCGCACGTGGTCGGTCCGAGCGGGATGATGGACGGTCAGGTGGCGGCCATCCGGGACGGCCTGGACGAAGCCGGGCACGAGGACGTCGCGATCCTGGCCTACGCGGCGAAGTTCGCCTCGGCGTTCTACGGCCCTTTCCGCGAGGCGGTGTCCTCCAGCCTGGTGGGGGACCGGCGTACCTATCAGCAGGATCCGGGCAATGCCCGCGAGGCCGTGCACGAGATCGAACTCGATATCGACGAAGGCGCCGACATCGTGATGGTCAAACCGGCGATGAGCTATCTCGATGTGGTGCGGGCAGCCGCGGACATCTCCCCGGTGCCGGTGGCGGCCTATCAGATCTCCGGCGAGTACTCGATGATCTGCGCCGCGGCGGCCAACGGTTGGATCGATCTGCAGGCTTCGGCGCTGGAGTCCCTGGTCGGTATCCGGCGGGCAGGGGCGGACATCGTGCTCACCTACTGGGCGGCCGACGTCGCCGGTTGGCTGGCGTGACATCCCCTGAGACGCCCACCGAGCATCCGGAAGGGCGCCCCGAGGACATCGACACGGGATTCTGGCTCTGGATGGCGGCGCTGCCGTTGATGGTGATCGCGAACGTCATCGACACCGTCACCGCACCGGCACCCAAGGCGGCGGGGCTGGCCTATGCGTTCACGGCGTTGTCGCTGGTGATCATGACCACGCTGGTGGTGACTTTCGCGCTGCTGATGCGCGCCGGCTACCGGTGGGCGCGCACGCTGCTGACCGCGGGTGCCCTGACCGCCGTGATGTATTCGATCACCAGTCTGTTCACCGTGGACCGGGGCTCGGCGGCGGCGGTGGGGTACGCGGTGTGCGCCATCGTCGGTTCGGTGCTGATCACCGGTGGTGTGTTCTTGCTGCACCGCCGGGACAGCCACGAATACCTCACCCGCTAGGCTGTCCCGACCATGTCAAGCGCGCCACGTCCACGGATCATCACGATCGCTTTCTGGCTGACGATGGTGGGTGCGGTTCTGTTGCTGGCCGGCGGAATCCTCGGCATCACCACCTCGCTGACGACACCCGAGAGTGCGTTCCCGTCGATGGGCGAGGGTCAGGCCCATCGCATCCTGCTCATGCACGGCGGTGTCGGTGCCGTCCTGGCGGTCGCCGGCCTCGGCCTGAGCTTCCTGGCGGGGCGGACCCGTAACGGCGACAAGCGTTTCCGCCGTGCGCTGGCCGCGCTGGCCGGCGGTGTGGTCTTCATCGTGTTCCTGCTCGCCCTGTTCGCGCCCTACAACCTGGAACTGCTCGCGCTCGTCGGGGTGGTGCCGGTGGCGGTCGGAGCGACGCTGTTCACCCGGCCCGCGGCGGCGGACTGGTTCGAGGACGGGTCGTGACCAGCGAAGAGCCCGGGCCGGAAGTGTTGTTCTCTGAGCCGGGTGCCAGCTGGTGGTGGCTGTTGGTGGGACCGTTGTCGGCGCTGGCGATGGTGCTGATCCAGGTGACCGGTGGCGGCGGCATCGCGTTCGGCGTGCCCGCGATATTTCTGGTGCTGGTCAGTGGCTTCCTGGGCATCCAGATCAAGGCCGCCCGCATCCACACCTCCGTCGAACTGACCCCCACCACGCTGCGGCAGGGCACCGAGTTCATCGACACCGCGGACATCGTGCGGATCTTCCCCGAGGCGAAGGGGGCCGAAGCCGAGAAGTGGCAGTCCTACCGCGCGCTCGGTGAGTTGACCGGGGTGCCCCGCGGCCGAACCGGGATCGGGCTCAAGATGACCGACGGCCGCTCCGGACAGGCCTGGGCGCGGCGCCACCGCACCCTTCGGGCCGCGCTGGACGCTATCGTCGGGGAGCCGGAGCTGTGAACCGCCGAGCCGTCCTCGAACTGACGTTGGCCGTCGTCGCGCTGGTGGGTTGCGTGCTGAGCTGGCAGGCGGCCGGCGAAACCGCGCAGGCGGCGCCCATCATGGAGGGCGAACCGTCGTCGACGTCGGTGGTGTACTACCCGCCGCTGATCGTGCTGGCGCTGGTGCTGGCGACCACGGCCGGCGTGCTGGCGGTGCTGGGCATCGCGCGACTGCGCCGCTCCCGGTGACCGGCTGAGGGATGATCGAGGGGTGTCCTGGACAGCCCGATGTGCGGTGGCCGCGGTAGCCGCGGCGCTGGCCGGTGCCCTCGCGCCCGTTGCCCACGCCGACGGCGCAGATGCCGTGGTCGCCGACCTAGAGGCGCAGGGCTACATCGTTCACATCAACTGGGTCAGCGGATTCAACACCCAGCAGCTGGCGGACTGCACCGTGATCAACGTCAACAACCCGAACTCCTCGGACACCGCCGCGGTCGGCGACTCCGTCTACGTGGACGTCACCTGCCCGAACAGTCTGTATTAGAAGACCGTGGGTGAGCTCCGCCACACCGGCTTGGAACAAAGTTCAAAAGTTGTAACACTGTACCCATGACTGAACTGGCCGAGCAGCCGCAGCAGACCGATTCCCTGCCCCTGGGCCCCGACTCGCTGGTGTGGAAATACTTCGGCGAGAACCGGATGTACCTGATCGGGCCGCGCCCCGCCGTCCTGCAGAACATGCTCGCCGAACTGGGCCAGGGCGTGCTGGATCATTCGGTGTTCTTCGACGACACCGCCGCACGCGTCAAGCGGTCGATCCCGCCGATCATGATGACGGTGTACGGCTCCGGTGACGACAACCCCGGCCAGAAGGTTCGCGACTTCCACAAGAACATCAAGGGCGATATGCCCGATGGGTCGCGCTATCACGCGCTGGACCCGGAGACCTATTACTGGGCGCACGCCACCTTCGTCGAGCAGGTGCTCTACTTCGCCGACACTTTCGTCAAGCGCCTGAGTGACGCCGAAAAAGAGCAGATCTACTTGGAGTCCAAGACCTGGTACCGCCGCTATGGCGTGAGCGACCGCGCCATGCCCGCCACGTACGCGGAGTTCGCACAGTACTGGGACCGCATGATGGACGACATCGTGGTGGGCCACAAGACCGCCCGGTACGGCGTCGGCTATGTCACCAAGGGTTTCCCGAAGCCGAAGGGTGTGCACCCCCTGGCGTGGAAAGTGCTTGCGCCCGTGTTCAATCCGATGGCGGCATTCCTCACCACCGGCGGACTGCCGCCGCGTGCCCGTGTTCTGCTGGATCTGCCGTGGACCGAGCGCCAGGAACGCAACTACCAGCGATTCGCCGCGTTCTGCCGGTCCGAGCCGGTCAATTGGGCGTGGGACCGGCTGCCTATGTCGGTGCGCTACAACAAGTTCGCGCAGCGGGGTTATGCCAACACCTGATGCCACGCAACTGATCCTCGACGCGGCGCTCGTTGAGTTCGAGCGGCATGGGTTTCGCCGGGTCGCGCTCGACGACGTCGCGAAACGGGCGGGCGTCAGCCGCACCACCATTTATCGCCGCTTCGCCAACCGCGACGAACTGGTGGGGGCGGTGATCGAGCGGGAGAACGTGGCGCTGTTCGCCGATATCGCTCAGGAGCTGAAAACCTCAGGGCCGCAATCGAATTACTACGTCGAGGCGTTCACCCTGTCGATCCTGCGGTTCCGCAAGCACCGGGTGCTCAACCAGATGATGGTCGACGAGCCCGCGCTGGTGATGGAGTTGATGCATCAGCACTACGGCGCCGCGGTCGAGCGGATGGCCGATGCGCTACGGGTGATCTTCCCCGCCGGCTTCGCCGAGAGGATCGGTGAGCCTGCCGTGAACGAGCTCGCCGACACGATCCTGCGCTACGCGGCAATGGTCTTGCTGCTGCCCGGCGTCGAGCCGTTGCAGAGCGCCGACGACATCCGGGCGTTCGCCAGCAAGCACTTCCTGCCCAGCCTGCCGGTCGCCGTGCGGACCATCCCGGCCTGAGGCGCGGTGTTTGGTAGATCACATTTTCGGGCAGCCTCAGGCATGAGCAACGAAGGGCATTTACCCAATCAGGACGCACCGACTGTCACCGAGGAGCATCACAAAAAGGCCGAAGAAGTCATGAAGGCCTACGACGACACCCGTCCGACCGTGGAGTTGCCCGGTAGCAACGGCACCGTCACGGGTACCGCCATCAACGATTGGCTCGACGACGACGGCAATCCCCGCTACGGCGAGGCCGACAAGACCTAACCTGGCTGGTGTGACCTCGCTGGATCGAATTGCACCTGCCTTCATCGAGATGGCCCACGCGATCGTGTGGGCCTCGGTGGCCACCGTCGACGGCGACGGGCAGCCCCGCAGCCGGATCCTGCACCCGATATGGGAGTGGGACGGAACCGATCTGTTCGGCTGGATCGCCACGGCGCCCACCCCGCTCAAGAAGTCGCACTTGGCAGTGCATCCGTATGTGTCGCTGAGCTATTGGACGCCCAGTCACGACACGTGCAGCGCGGAAGCCCTGGTCGAGTGGTACACCGACGACGAGACACGTGCCCAGGTGTGGGAGAAGTTCGCCAACGGCCCTGCCCCGGTCGGGTATGACCCGAGCATCATCCCGGGCTGGGACGGCCCCACCTCGCCGTCGTTCGCGGCGCTGCGGCTGACGCCCTATCGCCTGCGGGTGATGCCGGGCCCGGCGATGCTCACCGGGGACGGCATTCTCACCTGGCGCGCGTGAGCAGCAGGGCGGACTCCACACCCGTGGCTTTCAGCAACCGGCCCCACGGCGCCTTCGCCACGGTCAGCGCCTCGTCGGTGGGCACCACCCGCGGATCGGTGACGGCGAAGGTCCGGCCGAGCATCTGAACCCGGCCGCCGCCGGCGGCCGTCAAGTTGCGCACCCAGTCGGTGTCCGTGCCGTAAGGAAGTAGCACGGCCACACCATCGGTGGTGGAGAAGGCCGTCACCGGGGTGCGGTAGGACTTCCCGGACTTGCGGCCCACGTGTTCGATCACCGACCACAGCGGCAGCCATCCCGACAACGGCTCGACCACACGGTTGGTGTACTTGCGATTGAAGATGGCTCTGCGTTTCGCCGACTCCCTCACCGGGTCACCCGGCGCAGCAACACGGCCTGCTCGAACGGTATCCGCGGGAAGACGAACCGGGCCGGGCCCGTGACCGTTCGCGCCGCCTCGGCTTTGGTGACCACCCGAGGATCGGCGTACTCGGCGGTCCGGCCACCCCGCTTGATCAGTCCGCCGCCCGTGGCAGAGATGTTCTTCAGCCAGTCCCGGTTCGGGCCGTAGCTGAGTAGGATCGCGACGCCGTCGTCGGTGCTGAACACCGACAGCGGTGTGCGGTAAGGCTTTCCGGACTTGCGCCCGGCGTGTTCGAGGATGCCCATGGTGGGTAGCCAGCCCGCCCACAGCCGTTGGATCGGGTTGGTGACGTGGCGGTTGAACCGGGCGAGCCATTGCGGTAGCTGCATGGTGTCGATCAAACTCGGATTCGTGGGCTACCTCAAGCCCCCGTGGTTCGTCATGTGCCAGACTCATTCGTTATGTCTGGACAAAGAAAAGCTCCCATCGCGGTCCTCGGTGCCACCGGTGCACAGGGTGGCGCCGTCGCGAGTGCGCTGCAGGAAGCCGGCCTGCGGGTACGGGCGGTGGTACGCAATCCGGGTTCGGCGCGCGCACAAGCCCTGGCGGCCGGCGGCGCCGACATCGTGGTCGCCGATCTGTCCGATGAGAACGCGCTCGCCACGGCGTTCGCCGGGACCGCCGGTGTCTTCGCCGTGACGACCCCGTTCGAGGAGGGGCCCCACGTCGAGGTCGAACAGGGTCTGCACGTGGTGGCCGCCGCGGAGCGGGCCGGGGTGGGCCATCTGGTGTATTCGTCGGTGGGCAGCGCGGACCGGGACTCCGGTGTGCCGCATTTCGAGAGCAAAGCCGTCATCGAAGCCGCGCTGGCCGCGTCGAGCGTGGCCCACACGATCGTCGGACCCACGTTCTTCTACGACAATCTGCTCGGTGCCATCAGCGAACTCGATTCCGGGGAACTGGAGTTGGCGTTGCCTGTCGATCTGCCGCTGCAACAACTGGATCGCCGCGACTTGGGCAGATTCGTGGCGCTGGTCTTCGCCGAGTCGGAGCGGTTCGTGCGACAGCGCATCGACATCGCCTCCGACGCGATCACGCCCCGTCAGATGGCGGCGGCGCTACAGCGCGCGCTCGGCCGCCCGGTCCGGGCCGTCAGCTTCGACCCCGCCGACATCGAGTCGCCGGACATGCGTGCCATGTACACGTTCCTCACCGAGCGCGGCTACGCGGCGGACCTCACCTGGTTGCACCGCGAGTTCTCCGGCGTCGGCTGGCATCGGTATGACGACTGGCTGGGCGACACTCAGATCGTCAGCTGATCCAGCGAACCCTCCGGGGCCTCGCAGGCGCTGCGCAACAAGGCCTCATAGGACGCCAGGTAGCCGCGGATCTGGTCCTCGCTGTACAGCCCGGTCCGGTAGCTCGCCTCCAGCACCAGAGCGCTGCCGTTGTCGACGATGTTGATGAACAACTCGAACGTCTCGGCCTGCCGGACCAACGTGTCGTATCCGACGGTCAACCCGGTGTGGTGGATGTCGTCATCGCGCACGTCGATGTTGAACACCACGCTCACCAGGGGCGGCCGGTCGTCCTGGCGCGTGAGCTGCAGTTCCGGCAGCAGGGTGCCGAAGCTGACGCCCTGATGGTCGTAGGCGTCCAGGATGGCACCGCGGGTGGTGCCCAGCGCCGCCGCGAAACTCTCCGTACCGCTCTGGCGTAGCCGCAGCGGCAGCAGGTTGACGCAGTGCCCCACCAACTTGCCCTGATCGTGGAACGACTGCCCGGCCGCGGCCAGACCGATCACCATGTCGTCCTGACCGGTGTGCCGATAGAACAACCCGGCGAACGCGGTGAGCATGGTGGCCACCAAGCTGGCCCCGTGCGCACTGCCGACACTGCGCAGCCTGCCCACCAGTTCGGCGTCCAGCGGCACATCGACGCGGGCGGCCCGCAGATCGCCGGTCTCGGCGACACGGTCGGGCGGCAACTGCGGCGGAGCAGGCGCGTCGCGCAGCTGTTCGAGCCAATAGTGCTGATGCGCTTGGCCTTCCGAGGACTGCAGGAAGTGCCGCTCGATCAGGGTGTAGTCGGCGTAGCGCGGGGCGGCCGGCAGGCTGATCTCGCGTCGCTCGACGTCCGCCGAATACAGTGCCGCCAACTCGGTGAGCACCACTGCGCCCGACCAGCCGTCGCAGACGGCGTGATGCGCCGTGAACAGCAGCCGGTGCTGAGTCGGGCTCAGCCGCACCAACCGGAACCGCACCAGCGGCCCACGCCGCAGGTCGAAGGTCTCCGCCATCTCCTCGTCACAGCACTGCTCCAGCGCCTTGGCACGGCCCGACTCGTCCAGATGGGCCACGTCGTGCACGGGCAGGTCCAGTGCCAGGTGCGGTTCGATGATCAGGGACCGGCCATCGCGGGAGAAGTGTGCGCGCAGCGACTCGTGCCGGTCCAGCAGGATCTGCAGCGACCGGCGCAGCGCCTGCTGGTCCAGTTCCCCGTCGAGGGTCAGCCCCAGGCCCTCGTTGTAGGCGACGGTGTTGTTGCCGACGAACTTGGCCGCCAGCCACACTTCGCGCTGTGATTCGGTGCTGGGCAGCGTGATCGGCTCGTCGCTGTGGGCGGGGATGCCGAACAGTTCTGCCGACGGTTTCACGTCGTCGAGGAAGCCGCCCTGCTTCATCTGGGCGATCGCGTAGGCGAAACCGTCGACGATGAAGTCGATCTCGGCCGGACCGTGCGTGGTGGTCAGGTAGTTCGGCCGGCCGTCCCAGGCGTTCACGCCGGCCTCGCGCAGGAAGAAGTAGAGGAGTTCGCCGAACGCGAGGTCCTGCGTCCACTCCGGCTTCATCAACGAGCCGAACCGGCCGATGTGCATCGGCACACCCTCGGTCTTGAACAGCGTATTGAGCCGGTGGACAAGGTCTTCCGCCACCGCCGACACCTGATCCTGCAGGTGCGGGTTGTCCTTCATATGCCGCAGCGTGGCGTCCACGACGGCCATCGTCAGCGGGTGCCGGACGAAGGTCCCGGCGAAGTAGGTGACGCCCACCTCGGGCATCGAATCGTCACCGAACTGCCAGCCGCCGCCGTCGAGGGCGTCCAGAAAGCGCGGGGTGCCCGCGATGGCACCGACGGGCATGCCGGCCCCGAACACCTTGCCGTAGCAGGCGATATCGGCCTTCACGCCCCACATGCCCTGCGCGCCGGACCAGTGCACCCGGAATCCGCACACCACCTCGTCCATGATGAGGGCGGTGCCGCTCTCGTCACAGATCCGGCGGACCTCGCGCACATAGTCGGCGGGCTGCAGGTCGGGTTTGCGCGACTGCACGGGTTCGATGACCACCGCCGCCAGTTCGTGCGCCCGGGCCCGCAGCGTCTCCAAGGAGGCGGCCGTCCCGTATTCGAGCACCAGCGTGTTCGCCACGCTCTCCGGCGGGATACCGGGGGCGGCCGGGATGGTGCGGCCCGACGCGGTGCCGCGGACCAGCACCTCGTCGGTGATGCCGTGGTAATCGCCCTCGTGCTGGACGATCAGGTTGCGGCCGGTGATGGTGCGGGCCAGCCGGATGGCCGCGAGCACGGCCTCAGAGCCGGTGTTGCAGAACGCCACCCGCTCATGACCGGTCATCTCGGCGAACAGCCTGGCCGTCTCGCCGGCGCGCGGATTCTGCGGGCCGATGATGATGTCGCTGTCGATCTGCTCGTGCACCGCCTGGACCATGAAGTCGGGGCGGTGGCCGAAGAAGATGGAACCGAAGCCGTTGGTGATGTCGACGTAGGTGTTGCCGTCGATGTCGGTGAACCGCGGGCCCTTCGACTCGGCCGACACGAGCGGGTAGACCATGTCCTTCCACAACGGCCGGAATCCGGACACCGCGCGCGGATCGGCCAGGTGTGGCCGGTGCTCGTCGGCGTAGGCGCGGCTCTTGGCGGTCCGCGCGATGTAGCGGGCGACGAAGTCGTCCAGCGCGGCTCGCTGCCGCGCCGTCAACTCTTCGCCGGCGGCTTTGGTGATCTTCGCGCCCGCACCGAACACCTTGGCGGCCGGGGCATCCGGGTCGCCGAGTGTCTGCAGGTGCTCGGCCAGCGATGCCGGGGTCGGGAATTCCTCCAGTAGCTGGCGGAACCGCAACGAGACTTTCATCCGCTGATTCAGTTGGGTCGTGACCTGCGTCAGCAGCAGCGAGTCGAAACCCAATTCCAGGAACGACCGGTGATCGTCGTCCGGCCCGATGTCCACCCCGGCGACGTCGGCGAACAGTGCGCGGATGGCACCGAGCGGCCCGGTATCGGCCTCGATCTCGTTCTCGGCCAAAGCTTCTGCCGTCGCGATGGTCGGTGCGGGGGCGGCCGCGACCGGCAGGGCGGCGGTGGGTGTCAGCCAGTGCCGGGTCCGGGCGAAGGGATAGGTGGGCAGGCTGACCCGGCGGCGGGTCTCACCGGCATGCACCCGGCGCGGGTCGGTGTCGACACCGGCTACGAACAGCCGCCCGACCGCCAACACGAGATGTTCGGCATCGTCGGCCGCGGACGCCCCGGCGTGCGGCAGCGACGCGATCGCGGTGACCATCTTCTGGGCAGCGAACGTCTGGCGGGTGCTGGTGGTCAGGTTCTGGCCCGGACCACATTCCAGCAGCACGCAACCCGGTGTCTGCGCGAGGTGCTGCAGAGCCGGGGCGAACCGCACCGCGTTGCGCAACTGCTGTGCCCAGTAGTGGGGATCCTGGGCCTGTGCGTCGGTGATGGGCAGCCCGGTCAGGCTCGAATAGAACGGCAGCCGTGGTGCGCTGCGCGGATACTGGCCCACGACCCGGGCGAAGTCCCCGACGATCGGGTCCATCATCGGGGAGTGGAAGGCGTGGCTGGTGTGCAGCGCGGTGGTGGCCACCCCGTCGGCATCGAGCCGGACGCTCAACGCCTCGAGATCACCCCGGGGACCCGACAGCACCGTCAGCTGCGGCGAATTCACGCCCGCGATCGCGATGGCGCCGCCGACATACTGCGCCGCTTCGGTCTCGGACAACCGCACCGCGAGCATGCCGCCCGCGGGCATCGACTGCATCAGCCGGGCACGCTCGGCCAGGATCAGCAGCGCGTGCTCCAGTTCGAACACGCCGGCCAGCGTCGCGGCGACGAACTCGCCCACGCTGTGGCCCAGCATCGTCTCGGGTGCCAGCCCCCAGCTCAGCCAGAGCCGGGCCGTGGCGTAACTGATGGTGAAGATGGCCGGCTGCGCAAGTTGGGTGGCGCGCAACGCTTCCGCGGCCTGCTCGTCGTCGGTGAAGATGATGTCGCGCAAATCGACGCCGAGGGCAGGCAGCAGGATGTCCGAGCATTCGTTGACGGCGCTGCGGAACACACTCTCGGTCTCGTAGAGCCGGCGGCCCATCCCGACGTGCTGGGCGCCCTGACCGGGGAAGGTGAAGACCAGATGCGGCCGGGGCGCCGGGTCGCTGCCGGTCAGCACGTGCTCGGGAGCGGTCAGCCGGTCCCGGGCCTGCGCCACGCTGCCCGCCACCACGGCCGCCCGGTACGGATGGCGGTTGCGGCCGGCATCGAGGGTGTAGGCGATGTCCGGCAGGGCCTCCGGGGTGGTGGCCAAGGTGCGGGTCAGGTCGGCGATCTGCTGCTGCAGCGCAGCCTCGGTCTTCGCCGAGAGCCGCAGCACCTGCCAGCCGCGGCGGCCCGGCGTGGACACCGGCTGCGGCCCCTGTTCGAGGATGGCGTGGAAGTTGGTGCCGCCGAAGCCGAATGACGACAGCGCGCCGCGGCGCGGGCCGTCGCCGGCCCAGCTGGTGCGGCGGTCGTTGACGTAGAACGGGGACGTCTCGAAGGCGCAGTCCGGGTTGGGGTCCTCGACGTGCAGGGTGGCCGGGCGCTCGCCCTCGCGCAACATCAACGCCAGCTTGATGGCGCCGACGGTGGCCGCGGCGGCGTCGAGATGACCGATGTTCGATTTGACGCTGCCGATCGCGCAGTAGCCGGTATCGGCGGTGTCCTGCCGCCACGCCTGGGTGATCGCGGTGACCTCGATCGGGTCGCCCAGTGGGGTACCGGTGCCGTGCGCTTCCAGCACCTCGATGCTGCGGGCGTCGACACCGGACCGATCCAGCGCGGTGCGCACCACGGCCCGCTGCCCGGCGATGCTGGGTGCGGTGAAGCTGGCCCGTTGCCTGCCGTCGTTGTTCAGGGCGGTGGCGCGGATGACGGCGTGGATGGTGTGCCCTTCGGCAAGCGCATCGTCCAAGCGGCGCAACACGACACACGCGCCACCGCCCGTCAGGGCCATCCCACTGGCCGCGGCATCGAAGGCGCGGATGCGGCCGTCGGCGCTCAGCGCGCCACCGGGCAGGTGGTCGTGACCGTGCTGGTACTGCCACGGCAGTGACGCGCCGCCTGCCAGTGCCACGTCGCAGTCGTCGGACAGCAGCGCCTGGCAGGCCAGGTGCAGCGCGGCTCCGCTGGACGAGCACGCGGTCTGCACCGTCATCGCCGGCCCGGTGAGCCCCAGCTTGTACGCGATGCGGGTGGCGGCGTAGTCCTTGTCGTTGCCCACCAGGGCGTGGCCCAGCCCGTATTCGCGCAGCCCGTCGTGCGGCAGCACGTTGCGGGTGGCGTAGCTGTTGGCGGCGACGCTGGCGTAGATGCCTGCGCGCAGCGCGGCTCCGCCAGGATCGATCCCCCGGTCGCTTCGCTCCTGCCCGCCGGGATCGATCCCCCGGTCGCTTCGGTCCTGCCCGCCGGTCGCAATACCGGCATCTTCGAAGGCGCCTGCGGCGATCTCCAGCAGCAGTCGCTGCTGCGGATCGATGCGCTCGGCCTCGTACGGGGTGTAGCCGAAGTACTGGTGGTCGAAGGCATCTGAATCCTCGACCCAGCCCGAAACGGGGACGTGGTCGGGTCCGGGCGTGACGCCTGCGGCCTCGAGTTCCTCGGCGGACAGCAGTCGCAGGGAGTCCACGCCGTCGAGCAGGTTGCGCCAGAACGCGCCGACGTCGGCGGCCCCGGGCACCCGCGCCGCCATCCCGACGATGGCGATGTGATCGCTTGTGCGCGGGGTGCTGCGCACCACCGCGCGAACGACGTCCCGCTGCGCCGGCCGCAGGGCGGCGGCCACACCGGCGATGGTCGGTGTCTCGAAGAACTGTGTGATGGTCAGCGCCGCACCGGTTTCGGCGTTCAGCCTGGCGACCAGCCGGGTCGCGGTCAGCGAATTGCCGCCCACCTCGAAGAACGGGTCGTCGACCCCGGAGCCGGTGAATCCGACCAGCTGGTCCCAGATTCCGGCGACGGTCCGCTCGGTGTCATCGCCCGGCGCCCGGTACGCGACGGCCAGCGCCGGTCGTCCGAGCGCGGGGGCGGGCAGCGCGCCGCGGTCCACCTTGAAGCTGGCGTTGACCGGGAACTCGGCCATGAAGGTGTACGCGGCCGGCAGCATGTAGTCGGGCAGCTCGGCGGCCAGCAGCGCATTGAGCTGCGTGCGGTCCAGCGCGCGGCCGTCTTCGGTGCGAAGGTACGCCGCCGGAAAGCGTTCACCGTCTTGGTGTTCCGGCGCGGTGACGACACTGTCCAGCACGCCGGGGCAGCGGTTGAGGGCCTGCTCGATCTCTGCGAGCTCGACCCGGTAACCACGGATCTTCACCTGGTAGTCCAGGCGGCCGTGATACAGGAAGGCGCCGTCGGTGCCCTGGCTGGCCAGATCCCCGGTGCGGTAGACGATGTCACCGCCGTGCGGATCCGCCACGAACGTCACCGCTGTCTTCTCGGGCAGGTTGCGGTAGCCGCCCCCGACGCCGATGCCCTGGACGCACAGCTCGCCCTTCGTTCCGGGCGCGACCGGATTGAGCTCGGCGTCGCGGACGGTCAGCACGATGCCCGGCAGCGGGCCGCCCAGCGAGCAGACCCCACCGGCGGCCAGATCGGCGGCGGTGACATCATGTGCGGCAACAAGATCCGAGCATTCCGTCGGGCCGTAACCGCTGATGAACCGGGCGTGGCAGTCCGGGTGGGTCAGCCAGTCCCGGATGCGGTCCAGGCGCAGCGCCTCACCGCTGATCACCAGGCGCTCGATGCCGGCGAGCTGGTCGTAGCGGCCGTCCTCGATGAGGCCGTACAGCCCGGTCGGGGTGTGCGCGAAGGCATTGACGCCGAGATCGACGATGGCGCGCCTGATGTCGGCCGGGTCGTAGACGGGGGACTGGTAGAGCACCACGGCGCCCCCGCTGATCAGCGGTGCGCACACCCCTTTACTGGTGAGGTCGAATCCGATGGACGTCAGCACCATGAACCTGGTGCCGGGGCCCACCCCGACCTCGTCGGCCATCCAGCGATTCAAATTCACCACACCGCGCTGGAAGTTCAAGGTGCCCTTGGGCTTTCCGGTCGAACCGGAGGTATAGATGGAGTAGACGAGATCGTCGGCACTGCCCACGTACGGCGCATCGGGGTGAGAGGTGACGGCCGCGTCGGCGGCGGTGAGGTGCACCAGTGGGGCGGCGTTCTGGATGCCGTGGGTCGCGATGGCGCCGGCGTCACGGTCGGTGAGCAGGGCGAACGGCTCGGCATCGGCGAGGATGTGGTTCATCCGGGTGGCCGGGTAGTCCGGGTCCAGCGGAATGTAGTGCCCGCCCGCCTTGAGGATGCCGAGCAGGGCGATCGGCAGCAGCGGGGTCCAGTCGCACAGGAACGCCACCCCGGCGCCCGCGGGCAGGCCCATCTGGATCAGGCGGGCCGCCAGGGCGTTGGCGCAGGCATTGAGCTCGGCGTAGCTCAGGGTCCCGGCGGGGTGCACGATCGCCGGCGCGTCCGGGGTGTGCGCGGCCTGTTCGGCAAACAGGTCCTGGATGGTGGTGCCGCGGCCGTCGCGGGTGGCGATGAACGTCATGGTTGATCAGATCTCCGTGCGCATACCGTCAGGAAACGGGTTCCCTCGACGTCGGTTTCGTACTGCTCGACGATGTCCCAGCCGGCCTGGCGGAGCAGGTGCGGGTGGTTGTGGCAAAAGCTGAACTCGCTGCCATGGGGTCGTGACTGCTTCTCGGTATCCAGGTCGAAGCCGTTATAGACGGGCTCGGTCAGCACCCACCACGCTTCGCCGCCGAAGCCGGCGGTGGCCTGGTACAGCCGCGTCACCTTGTCCTGCGGGAAGTACTCCAGGACGCCGGCGTTGGAGAAGTACACCCAGCCGGGGCCCGCGTGACTCTCGATCCAGTCGACCGCGTCGGCGTGCACGAATTCCAGCCGGGTGTCGGTGCGCCAGCGTTCGGTGTTGTTGCGGGTGGCCTCGGCGTTGATGTCGATGCCGACGAGCCGGGGCAGCATGGGCAGCTGGTCGCCCAGATAGGCCAGCGCCAGCCCGTTGCCGCTGCCGATCTCGCACAGCGCGGGCGCACCGGTGTCGGACAGTTCGCGGCGCAGCAATTCGACCGGGCGGGCGTGCTCGCGCAGGAACCAGTCGTCGAAGCGCTCGGCGATATCGGCCGAGGCGCTGAACAGGGCGCCGCCCTGGCCCGCCCAGAACCGCTGGTGCATGGCGCTCAGCGCGGCCCAGTCCTCGGGCTGGGCGCGGCTGACCCAGCCGATCATGATCAGCCGGTCGACGAGGGAGAACTCGTTGGGATCGCCGGCGGCGAGCAGCCGCCCGGCGGTGCCGGGGCGAGCGGCCAGCGCCAGCCGGCCCAGTCCCACCTTGATCGCCCGGCGCCAGGGGCTGGCGGGCAGAACAAAGGGATAGCGGATGGGAAGCTGCTGTGGCTGGGCGACCGTTGTCACTTTCCTATTAAAACAGAGAGCGAGATATTTCCCAGCTTGAGTGGCATTATTCACGTTTGCTCTACGTTGCTGGAAATGTTGAGCAGCGTTGCCACTACACCCTGTAGTTGGAGTTCGGGTTCCAGCTGGAACACTGGTCACCATGACAAGCACGGCTGCCTCCGCGGCATTGTTCGCCGATGCCTCTTCCGTCATCCCCGGTGGCGTGAACTCGCCGGTCCGGGCATTCAGCGCGGTCGGCGGCACGCCGCGGTTCATCACCTCGGCCAACGGCTACTGGCTGACCGACGCCGACGGCAACCGATACGTCGACCTGGTGTGTTCGTGGGGGCCGATGATCCTGGGCCACGCGCACCCGGCGGTGGTGGAAGCCGTGCAGCGGGTGGCGGCCGACGGACTGTCCTTCGGCGCGCCGACACCGGCGGAGACCGAGCTGGGCCGGGCCATCATCGAGCGTGTCGCGCCGGTGCAGCGCATCCGCTTCGTCAACTCCGGCACCGAGGCGACCATGAGCGCCATCCGGTTGGCCCGCGGGTACACAGGCCGGCCCAAGATCATCAAATTCTCCGGCTGCTACCACGGCCACAGCGACGCACTGCTGGCCGACGCCGGTTCGGGCGTCGCGACCCTCGGGCTGCCGTCCTCGCCCGGTGTCACCGGCGCCGCCGCCGCGGACACCATCGTGCTGCCCTACAACGATGTCGCCGCCGTCGAGCAGACCCTCGCCGAGCACGGTGAACACATCGCCTGCGTGATCACCGAGGCCAGCCCGGGAAACATGGGCACCGTGGCCCCACTGCCGGGCTTCAACGCCGCCCTGCGGCGGGTCACCGCCGAGCACGGCGCACTCCTGATCGTCGACGAGGTGATGACGGGGTTCCGGATCAGCCGTTCCGGCTGGTACGGCGTCGACCCGGTGGACGCCGACCTGTTCACCTTCGGCAAGGTGATGAGCGGCGGCCTGCCCGCCGCGGCGTTCGGCGGCCGCACCGAGGTGATGGAACGGCTGGCCCCGCTGGGCCCGGTGTATCAGGCAGGCACCCTGTCCGGGAACCCGGTCGCGATGGCCGCGGGCCTGGCCACCCTGGCCGCCGCCGACGACGCGGCGTACGCCACCCTGGATGCCCACGCCGACCGCCTCGGCGGCCTGCTCACCGATACGCTGACCGAAGCCTCGGTGGCGCACCATGTTTCGCGGGCCGGGAACTTCCTCACCGTCTTCTTCGGCGAGACCGAGCCCACCGACTTCGCCACCGCCAAGGCCACCGAGACCTGGCGCTACCCGGCCTTCTTCCACGCGCTCCTGGACGCCGGCATCTACCCGCCGTGCAGCGCATTCGAAACCTGGTTTGTCTCGACGGCTCTGGACGACCACGCCTTCGACAGGATTGCCGAAGCGCTGCCGCACGCGGCCCGCGCCGCCGCCGAGGCGAAGCAATGACCCGAACGACGGTGCACGTGATGCGCCACGGCGAGGTGTTCAACCCGGAGAAGGTGCTCTACGGGCGGCTACCCGGCTACCACCTGTCCGACCGCGGCCGCGCCCAGGCCCAGGCGGCCGCCGACTGGCTGGCACCTCACGACGTCACCTACATCGTGGCCTCGCCGCTGGAGCGGGCGCAGGAGACCGCCGCGCCGATCGCCGCGAAGCACGGCCTGGCCACCGACACGGACGCCGACCTCATCGAATCGTGGAACCAGTTCGAGGGCGAGCGGGTGGCCCCCGGCGACGGCGCCCTGCGGGACCCCCGCAACTGGCCGCGGCTGCGCAACCCGATGAAGCCGTCCTGGGGTGAACCGTATGACGAGATCGCCCCCCGGATGATGGCCGCCCTGCACCGGGCCCGGGCGAAAGCCGAAGGGCACGAGGCGGTCTGCGTCAGTCATCAGCTGCCCGTCGAGACGCTGCGCCGAGCGATGACCGGACGCAAGCTGGCCCACCTGCCGTTGCCGCACAGCCGGCTGTGCAACCTGTCCTCGATCACCTCCTTCGTGTTCGACGATGACCGCCTGATCCGGTGGGCGTATACGGAGCCCTGGGGTCTGTAGTGAAGTGGTTGGTTGCGCTGGTGACGGCGCTCGTGGTTCTCACCGGTTGTTCCACCGGTGACGACGCCGTCGCCCAAGGTGGCACCTTCGAGTTCGTGGCACCGGGCGGCAAGACCGACATCTTCTACGATCCGCCCGAAAAACGCGGCACGCCAGGCAAACTGACCGGCCCCGACCTGATGGACCCCACCCGCACGATCTCCCTCGACGACTTCGCGGGCAAGGTCGTCGTCATCAACGTCTGGGGACAGTGGTGCGGCCCGTGCCGCTCGGAGATCCCGCAGCTCGAAGAGGTCGCCGAAAAAACACGCGAAGACCGCGTTCAGTTTCTCGGTATCGACGTGCGGGACTACAACCGGGACGCCGCAAAGGATTTCGTCATCGACCGCAAGGTCAGCTTCCCGTCCATCTACGACCCGCCGATGCGCACCATGATCGCCTTCGGCGGCAAATATCCCACCACCGTCATCCCGTCCACGGTGGTGCTGGACCGGCAGCATCGCGTCGCGGCCGTGTTCCTGCGGGAACTGCTGGCCGCGGACCTGTTGCCGGTCGTCGAGCGCTTGGCCGCCGAGAAGTGAACCCCGGTGACGTCGTGGCCACCGGGCCGGTGCTGCTGGCCCTCGGGGTGAGCGTGCTGGCCGGGCTGGTGTCCTTCGCCTCGCCGTGCGTGGTGCCGCTGGTGCCTGGCTATCTGTCGTATCTCGCCGGCGTCGTCGGAGTGACCGAGTCCGACGGACCGCGGTCGGGCAGGTGGCGGGTGGTGGGCGCGGCCGCCCTCTTCGTCGCCGGCTTCACCACGGTGTTCCTGCTCGGCAGCGTCGCGGTGCTCGGCATGACCACGGCGGTGATCACCAATGAGGCTCTGCTGCAACGCATCGGCGGTGTGGTGACCATCGTGATGGGCCTGATCTTCGTCGGCTTCATCCCGCTGCTGCAACGCGAGGCCCGCTTCGCGCCACGTCAGCTCTCGACCCTCGGTGGGGCGCCGCTGCTCGGTGCGGTGTTCGCGCTCGGCTGGACGCCGTGCCTGGGTCCGACGCTGACGGCGGTCATCGCGGTGGCCTCGGCCACCGAGGGCTCGGCCGTGGCGCGCGGCATCGCCCTGGTGATCGCCTACTGCCTTGGCCTCGGTGTGCCGTTCGTGCTGCTGGCGTTCGGCTCCGCGCGTGCGGTGCGGGGGCTGGGCTGGCTGCGGGCGCACACCCGTGGCATCCAGGTCTTCGGCGGCGTGTTGATGATCGCCGTCGGCATCGCCCTGGTGACCGGGCTGTGGGGCGAGTTCGTGGCGTGGGTGCGCGACGCCTTCGTCAGTGACGTGCGGCTGCCGATATGAGGGCCGTGAAGAAGGTGTGGGCGCTGATCCGCAACACCTGGCGCACCCTGACCTCGATGGGCACCGCGCTGGTGCTGCTGTTCCTGCTGGCGCTGGGCGCCATCCCGGGCGCGCTGCTGCCCCAGCGCAGTCTCAATGCGGGCAAGGTCGACGAATACCTGGCGCAGCACTCGACGATCGGGCCGTGGCTGGACAAGGTCCAGGCCTTCGACGTGTTCTCCAGTTTCTGGTTCACCTCGATCTATGTGCTGCTGTTCGTCTCGCTGGTCGGCTGCCTGACCCCGCGGCTGGCCGAGCATGTCCGCAGTCTGCGGGCGGTGCCGGTGGCTGCGCCGCGCAATCTGGCGCGACTGCCCAAACATCACCAGGCCGAGGTGGCCGGGGACGCCGCGAAGCTGGCCGCCGCCATGTCCGACCGGCTGAAGGGCTGGCGGCGCACCACCCGGACCGAAACGAGCGACGGCGGCGAGACCGTCGAGATCTCCGCCGAGAAGGGATACCTGCGCGAGTTCGGCAACATCGTCTTCCACTTCTCGCTGCTGGGCCTGCTGGTGGCGATCGCCGCGGGCAAGCTGTTCGGCTACGAGGGCAATGTCATCGTCGTCGCCGACGGCGGGCCCGGATTCTGCTCGGCGTCGCCGGCCGCGTTCGACTCGTTCCGCGCGGGCAACACCGTCGACGGCACCTCGCTGTACCCGATCTGCATGAAGGTCAACGACTTCGACGCGGAGTACCTGCCCAGCGGGCAGGCCGTCAGCTTCGCCGCCAACATCGAGTATCAGGACGGCCACGACCTCAACACCGACACCTGGCGGCCCTACCGCCTGGAGGTCAACCACCCGCTGCGGGTCGGCGGGGACCGGGTGTACCTGCAGGGCCACGGCTACGCGCCGACGTTCACGGTGACCTTCCCGGACGGGCAGAAGCGCACCACCACGGTGCAGTGGCGCCCTGACGACCCGCTGACGCTGTTGTCCTCCGGAGTCATCCGGGTGGACCCGCCCGGCGGCACCTATCCCGACCCCGATGAGCGCCGTAAACACCAGATCGCCGTGCAGGGTCTGCTCGCCCCGACCGAACAGCTGCACGGGACCCTGCTCTCCTCGAGCTTCCCGGCGCTCAACGATCCCGCCGTGGCCATCGACATCTACCGAGGTGACACCGGCCTGGACACCGGACGCCCGCAGTCGCTGTTCACCCTCGACCCGCGGTTGATCGGGCAGGGCCGGCTGACCAAGCAGGCTCGGGTCAACCTCAAGGCCGGTGAGCAGACCCGCCTGGATGACGGCACCACCATCCGCTTCGACGGCGCGGTGCCGTTCATCAACCTGCAGGTCTCCCACGACCCCGCGCAGGTCTGGGTGCTGGTGTTCGCGATGTCGATGATGGGCGGCCTGCTGGTGTCGCTGGTGGTGCGTCGGCGCCGTGTGTGGGTTCGGCTTACCCAGGGAGCGGCAGGTACCGTAAGCGTCGAGCTAGGGGGTCTGGCCCGGACCGACAATTCCGGGTGGGGTGACGAGTTCGACCGACTCACCGTGAAGCTGCTGGGAGAAGAGTGACGCGCGCATGAACACCACGCACATCGATATCGGGCTGTCCCGCTACTCGGACTGGGCTTTCACCTCGTCCGTGGTCGTGCTCGTCGTCGCGTTGATCCTGCTGGCCGTCGAGTTGGCGTACTCGCGGGGCCGCAAGGTCGAGGCCCGCGAACTCGTGGGCGCCGGCGGCCCGGCACATCCAACCGCAGTCGGGGCGCACAGCCTGACCCCCGGCGTCGTCGCCGATGTCCCGTCCCGGTCCGCCGACGAACGCATCGGTCGCGCGGGCCTGGCGTTGGTGTACGTCGGCATCGCCCTGCTCGCCACGTGCATCGTGCTGCGCGGCCTGGCCACGGCCCGGGTGCCGTGGGGCAACATGTACGAGTTCATCAACCTGACCTGTTTCTCGGGCCTGATCGCGGGCGTGATCGTGCTGCGCAAACCGCAGTTCCGCGCGCTGTGGGTGTTCGTCCTGGTGCCGGTGCTGATCCTGCTGACGGTCTCCGGTCGCTGGCTCTACACCAACGCCGCCCCGGTGATGCCTGCGCTGCAGTCCTATTGGCTGCCCATCCACGTCTCGGTGGTCAGCCTCGGATCCGGGGTGTTCCTGGTCGGCGGTGTGGCCAGCATCCTGTTCCTGCTCAAGATGTCCCCGCTGGCCGATCGCGACAACGGGCTGGGCCGGATGATCAGCAGGCTGCCCGACGGCCAGACCCTGGACCGGATCGCTTACCGCACCACGATTTTCGCCTTCCCGGTGTTCGGGTTCGGCGTCATCTTCGGCGCCATCTGGGCCGAGGAGGCGTGGGGCCGGTACTGGGGCTGGGACCCCAAGGAGACGGTGTCGTTCATCGCGTGGGTGGTGTACGCGGCCTATCTGCACGCGCGTTCCACCGCGGGTTGGCGGGACCGTAAAGCCGCCTGGATCAACGTCATCGGTTTCGTGGCGATGGTGTTCAACCTGTTCTTCATCAACCTGGTGACCGTCGGGTTGCACTCCTACGCAGGGGTGGGCTGACTGTGCCGCTCGGTCCGGATCAGCCCGTGAACTTCCGTGGGCAGCATCGTTTCAGTGATCCCGCACAAGAGGTGCCGCCGGAGTGGACGGCGCCGACGCCCCCGCACGGGATACCGGTGCAGAGCGTCCCTGCCCAGCCCCCCGCCGACCAGACCAGCCCGTTCCCGCTGCCCGCGCCCTACCTGGACCTGTCCACGGTGGCGCTGCTCGGGCAGCCGAAGCAAGCGCCGTCCAACGGGTGGCGCCGCTGGCTCTATGTGGCCAGCTTCAAGACCGTCAATCTGGGTGAGAGCCCGAAGGTCACCGACTACAACAACCTGCTCGGCGAGGTCGCCACGCCGCTGCGCGGTTGCTACCGGATTGCGCTGCTGTCGCTGAAGGGCGGCGTCGGCAAGACGACGATCACCGCCACCCTCGGGGCCACCTTTGCCTCCAGCCGCGGTGATCGTGTCATCGCGGTGGACGCCAATCCGGACCGCGGCACGCTGAGCCAGAAGGTCCCGCTGGAGACCCCGGCCACCGTCCGGCACCTGTTGCGTGACGCCGAGGGCATCAACGCCTACAGCGACGTCCGGCGGTACACCTCGCAGGGCCCCAGCCGGCTGGAAGTGCTGGCGTCCGAGAGCGATCCGGCGGTGTCGGAGGCGTTCAGTTCGGACGACTACTCCAAGACCCTCGAGGTGCTGGAGCGGTACTACAGCCTGGTGCTCACCGACTGTGGCACCGGCATGCTGCATTCGGCGATGGCGTCGGTGCTGTCGCACGCCGATGTGCTGATCGTGGTCAGCTCGGGTTCGGTGGACGGTGCGCGCTCCGCGTCGGCCACGCTGGACTGGCTGGACGCGCACGGGCATCAGGAGATGGTGCGCAATGCCATCGCTGTGGTGAACGCGGTGCGGCCGCGGTCGGGCAAGGTCGACCTGCAGAAGGTGACCGATCACTTCGCGCGGCGTTGCCGGGCGGTGCTGCAGGTGCCGTTCGACCCGCATCTGGAGGAAGGCGCGGAGATCAGCCTCGAGCGGCTCAAGCCGCAGACCCGCGAGGCTCTGATCAAACTGGCGGCGGTTGTCGCGGCGGGATTCCCCGGTTCGAGCTAGTTACGGGGATTGTCTTCGTGGCCGAGACGCCGGAGGAAGTCCGGGTCGTCGTCGGGACCGATCACCCGGGTACGTGGGCGATCTGCCGATGCTCGAACCACCCGCAACACCGCATAAGCAAGCCCGGCCACGATCAGGACCAGGAGTAAGTACTGCAACGAAAACCTCCTTGTTCTGAATATACGCGCCGTGAGTAGGCTCGGGCCCGTGTCTGAAGGTCGGCCGGGTACCCGGATGTTGCGCGACGTCGGAGCCTATCTGGTGGCCCGGCTCATTCTGGCCGCGGTGCTCACCGTGGTGATCGTCGGATTGGGCCATCTGCTCGGGATCCGTGAGTTCCCGTTGATCGTCGCGGTGCTGTTCGCCATCGTGTTGGCGCTGCCACTGGGGATCTGGGTGTTCGCGCCGCTGCGCAAGCGCGCGACGGCCAGCATCGCGGAGTTCGACGAGCGCCGCAGGCAGGACCGGGAATCGTTGCAGGCGCGGCTGCGTGGGGACAGCGAGACCGAACCGAACGGCTGAGCGGTTGTCCCGCAAGGCAATCGGCGGAGTCAGCCGAACGTCAGCGCGGCCGCCACGGCCACCGACCACACCAGCATGGTCAGACCGGTGTCGCGCAGCACCGGGATCAGTTCGCGCCCACCGAGACCGCGCCGCACCGGCGAGGCCGCGCGCAGCGCCAGTGGCGCTGCCAGCAGTCCGGCGGCACACCACGGCGTCGCCAGCATGAGCACCAGGGTCAGGACGAAGGCCGTCACCACCAGCACCTGGTAGAGCACCCGGGTGCGGGCATCGCCGAGGCGCACCGCCAGGGTGATCTTGCCGGTCTCGGCGTCGGTCGGGATATCGCGCAGGTTGTTGGCCACCAACACCGCCGAGGACAGGCTGCCGGTGGCGACCGCGGCGGCCAGGCCCACCCAGTCCACCTGCAGGGCCTGCGTGTACTGCGTGCCGAGCACCGCGACCAGGCCGAAGAAGACGAACACGGCGACCTCACCCAGCCCGCGGTAGCCGTACGGCGTGGACCCGCCGGTGTACAGCCAGGCCCCGGCGATGCACGCGGCGCCGACGGCGATCAGCCATGGCTGGCTCACGATCGCCAGCGCCAGGCCGGCGCCGGCGCCGACCAGCAGGCTGATGATCGCCGCGGTCAGCACCGCACGCGGGGAGGCCACTTTCGAGCCGACCAAACGCAGCGGGCCAGACCGGACGTCGTCGGTGCCGCGGATCCCGTCGGAATAGTCGTTGGCGTAGTTGACCCCGATGATCAGGGCCAGCGAGACGAGCAGCGCCAACAGCGCCTTCCACCACACCGCGCCGCCCAGCCAGGCCGCCGCACCGGTGCCCGCGAGGACGGGGGCGACGGCGTTCGGCAGCGTCCGCGGGCGCGCACCTTCCACCCACTGCGCAAAGGTAGCCACGGGGGTCATCGTCCCATGCACTGTCATTCGTGCGTGACGAGCGGCACCTTGTCACGGGTTGGCTGCCAAGTGACACTTGTCTCATGACGGACCGCCTGAGCAAGACCGAAATCGCCAAAGATGCGTTGCAGGAAGGCGTCGAGTCGGTGGCGTCGACCGTGGGGGAGGTGGCCACCATCATCACCACCGCGGTCAAGGACGTGGCGAACGCGATCGGCGGACTGGCGACCGATGCCTTCGCCATCCGGGATGCCGCCAAGCAGGCCGCCGAAAAAGCGGACGTGGAGGCCACCTTCGCGGAGCCCGCGCAGGACTGACCCGATAATGGTCGGATGCTCGGAGTAATCGGCGGCAGCGGCTTCTATTCGTTCTTCGGACCTGACGCGCGCAGCATCAATCTCGACACACCCTTCGGGGAGCCCAGTGCGCCCATCACCGTCGGCACGGTCGGGGCGCACGAGGTGGCGTTCCTGCCGCGCCACGGGGTGTCGCACGAGTTCTCGCCGCACACCGTGCCCTACCGGGCGAACATGTGGGCGCTGCGGGCATTGGGCGTGCGGCGGATCTTCGCGCCGTGTGCCGTGGGCAGCCTGACGCCGAAGCTCGGACCGGGCGCCATGGTGGTGCCCGACCAGCTGGTGGACCGCACCAGCGGGCGGTCCGACACCTATTTCGACGCGGGCGGGATCCACGTGGGGTTCGCCGACCCGTACTGCCCGACGCTGCGATCGGTGGCGGCGGACCTGCCCGGCGTCGTCGACGGCGGCACCATGGTGGTGATCCAGGGCCCGCGATTTTCCACCCGCGCCGAGAGTCGGTGGTTCGCCGGCCAGGGGTTCACCCTGGTCAACATGACCGGTTACCCGGAGGCGGTGCTGGCTCGTGAGCTGGAAATGTGTTATGCCGCAATTGCTTTGGTGACAGATCTGGACGCCGGGGTCGAAGAGGGCGCCGGCGTGCGGGCGGTGGACGTCTTCGCGGAGTTCGAGCGCAACATGGTCGGGTTCAAGCAACTGGTGCACGAGGCCATCGCGGGTGTGTCTGCCGAGCGCGACTGCACGCATTGCCTGGCCCATGCGGGCGTGACGCTGCCGTTCGACCTCCCGTAGGGGGCGGCTGCCGCGAAACTTGACGGGTGTCGATAATGAGCGGATGACATCGGCCTTCTGCGCGCAATACGGAATCGATTTCCCGCTCTTCGCCTTCAGTCACTGTCGCGACGTGGTGGCCGCGGTGACCAACGCGGGCGGCTTCGGCGTGCTGGGCGGTGCGGCCTTCACCCCGGATCAGCTGGAGCAGGAGCTGACCTGGATCGACCAGCATGTGCACGGCAAGCCCTATGGCGTCGACATCATCGTGCCCGCCAAATTCGAGGGCAAGGGCGAGAAGCTCAGCAAGGACGATCTGGCCGCGCGGATCCCGCAGGGGCACCGTGAGTTCATCGACACCCTGCTGCGCGAGCACGGTATCGAGCCCGACCCCAAACCCCGCACCGGCGCGCCCGTGCTGGCCGGCGGCACCGGTTCCGATCTGCTGGAAGTGTCGCTGAGCCATCCGATCAAGCTGATGGCCAACGCCCTCGGGGTGCCGCCGGACTACATGATCGAAGCCGGTCGCGAGCACGGGATCCCGGTGGCCGCCCTGGTCGGCGCCAAGGAACACGCGGTCAAGCAGGTCGCCGCCGGGGTGGACCTGATCGTCGCGCAGGGCACCGAGGCCGGCGGGCACTGCGGGGAGGTCTCGACCCTGGTGGTGGTCCCCGAGGTCATCGATGCGATCGACGACGCCGTGCCGGTGCTGGCCGCGGGCGGCATCGTCACCGGCAAGCAGATGGCGGCGTCGGTCGCCCTCGGCGCGGTCGGCGCCTGGACCGGGTCGGTGTGGCTGACCACCGAGGAAGCCGAGACCGAACCCCACACCGTGGCCAAGATGCTCGCCGCCACCTCGCGTGACACCGTGCGCTCGGCCGGGCGCACCGGCAAGCCGTCGCGGCAGCTGGTGTCGGACTGGACCGACGCGTGGGCGCCCAAGGGTGGGCAGCAACCGTTGCCGTTGCCGCTGCAGAACATGCTCAGCGAGCCGGTGCTGCGCCGCATCGACGCGCTGGCCGCCCAGGGACACGAAGGCGCGCAGGCGCTGGCGACGTACTTCGTGGGGCAGGGTGTCGGGCTGATGAACAAGGTCAAGCCCGCGCGTGACGTGGTGCTGGAATTCATCGAGGACTACGTCGCCGCGACGGAGCGGCTGAGCGGCTCGCTGCCCGACTGAGGCGCTCCGGCGCCGACATCCGGCCTCCGTCCTGCGTAGATATGTGCCGGCTGTGCGTCAAACCCCTTGTCTCACAGCGAGCGTAAAGATTACGTCGCCATGATGTCCGTGTGACGACGCTGCTCGCTGATGCCGCCGCGGCGGATCCGTACCACCACGGCCTCTCGCTGTTGCGGGGCTGGCTGCCGATCGTGATCCAGCTGGTGACCGCCGCGATCCTGATCGCCGCCACCGGGTGGCGCACCCGGCGCTGGCGGCTGCTGTGGCTACCGCTGGCCGTACTGGTCGGGGTCGCCGCGGCCGCGTGGGCGAACTGGTTCATCGACTCCCAGGGGATGGCCGACGACCCGGCGCCCGACGAGTTGTGGGTGTGGATCGGACTGAGCGGTCTGGCCGTCGGCGTCGCCGTGTTCGGGTTCACCTCGGCCGCGTGGTGGCGCCGCGGGGTGTCGGTCCTGGCGGTGGCGACCTGCCTGCTCAGCGCGGCCTTGGCGGTCAATCTCTGGGTCGGGTATTTCCCGACGGTGCAGACCGCCTGGAACCAGTTGACCGCAGGCCCGCTGCCCGACGAGACGGACCTGGCGTCCGTGCAGGCGCAGAAGGCGAGCCACACCGTGCCCGCGCACGGTGCCGTCGTCCCGGTGGCCATCCCGGCGGACGCCTCCGGATTCAAGCACCGCGAGGAACTGGTGTACCTGCCGCCCGCGTGGTTCGCGGGAGACACCAAGCTGCCGACCGTGATGATGATCGGCGGGGAGTTCAACACCCCCGCGGACTGGCTGCGCACCGGCGACGCCGCGGCGGCCATGGACGGGTTCGCGGCCGGCCACGGCGGCAATGCCCCGGTGTTCGTCTTCGTCGACAGCGGCGGATCGTTCAACAACGACACCGAATGCGTCAACGGCCCGCGCGGCAATGTCGCCGACCACCTGACCAAAGATGTTGTGCCCTACATGAACTCCACCTTCGGGGTGAATCCGGCCGCGGCCGGTTGGGGCATCGTGGGCTGGTCGATGGGTGGCACCTGCGCCGTCGACCTGACTGTCATGCACCCGGATCTGTTCAGCGCGTTCGTCGACATCGCCGGCGACCTCGGTCCCGTCGCCGGCACCAAGGATCAGACCGTCGCTCGGCTGTTCGGTGGCAGTGCGGCCGCGTGGTCGCAGTTCGACCCCACCACGGTGATGAATGCGCACCCGAGCTACCGCGGCGTGTCGGGCTGGTTCCAGATCTCCAGCGACGCCCCGACCCAACACAAAGGCAATCAGGCCGCTGCGGAGGACGCCGTGGGACTCGGCGGCCGCGACGCGGGTGGCAACCCGGGCGACCAGACGGCCGCCGCGCACGCGCTGTGCCAACTCGGCGCGTCGAAGGGCATGGACTGCGCGGTGATCGCCTCGCCCGGTAAGCACGACTGGCCGTTCGCGAAGGCCGCGTTCACGGCTTCGTTGCCGTGGCTGGCAGCGAAGCTGGGCACCCCGGGGGTGGCGCCGGTCGGCTTCCCGGCGGCCGGTGCCGTGGCACCGACGAGCGTCGCGGAGCCGGCTAGCGGAAAGTGATGCGGACGGAGATCGGGTCGCTCTCCATGGCTTTCATGGTCAGCGCGGTGGCCGCGCCGCCGAAGGTGCGCGCCCGGTCCCGGACGTCGTCGGCCGTTTCGAATGACGCTGTGCCGCTTCGCCATTGATCGTTGACGCGGACCCGTACGGCGGGATTTGCGGCGATGTTGTGCGCCCAGCCCGCTCGCCTGCCGTGTTGGGAGATGACCCAGACGCCGGTCTCGTCGGCGCGCCCGGCGAGCGGTACCCGGCGGGGTAAACCGGATTTGGCTCCGGTGGTCTCCAATTCGACAATCAGCCGGGAGCGCACCCCGAGCCGATCCAGGGTCGCCACGACGGGGTTCATCACCAGCCGGCCGAGTCCGCGTTCGAACTTGAACTTGCGCAATCCGTCGCTCATGAGCCACGACGTTAATTGAATGATCTCTCAATAACAAGAGCCGGTCAGTCGGGTGGCTCCTGCTGAGGTGTCTCGGTGTCGACATCCGGGGTGTCCTTCTCCAGGTCCCCGTCTTCTGTAGTGGTCGGTGCCGGCTGCTCCGCCGGATCGTCCTGATAGATGCCTGCGCCGCGTGGCATGACTACTCCTTGCTCAGTCGGGCGACATCACGAGGGTGCGCCCGTGTCGGTTCGTTCGGTGGGCGTCTGGGTGAGGGTGGCGCCGGGGGCGACCGTCGACGGCGTCTCCGTGCTGATCGAACTCGACGACGGCTGGGTGTTGACCGGCGTGCTCACCGTGGGCTTGTCCTGCGCTCCGCACGCTGCGAGCGCGACGGCCGCAGCCGCGATGACGACGAATCGCTTTCTCGAATCCCGAGTACGCATATCGGCGAGTACCCCGCGGGGCGAGTGCGAAACCGTTCGCCTACGCGCATTTGGGCTTGATTGGTGCGCCGGGGTGCTGGGTACTCGCTGGCGGTAACCACATGCGTAAGGAGCGAATTGATGTCTGAATTCACCATTCCCGGGCTGTCCGAGAAGGACGGCCGCAAGATCGCCGATCTGCTGCAGAAGCAGCTGAGCACCTACAACGACCTGCACCTCACCCTGAAGCACGTGCACTGGAATGTGGTGGGCCCGAACTTCATCGGCGTGCACGAGATGATCGATCCGCAGGTCGAACTGGTGCGTGGCTTCGCCGACGACGTCGCAGAGCGCATCGCCGCCCTCGGTGCCTCGCCGCAGGGCACACCGGGCGCGATCCTCAAGGACCGGGTGTGGGATGACTATTCGGTGGGGCGTGACACCGTCCTGGCGCATTTGGCCGCACTGGATCTGGTGTACGACGGCGTGGTCAGCGATATCCGCAAGGCCATCGACACCCTCGATGATCTGGACCTGGTCTCACAGGACCTGCTGATCGGGCAGGCCGGCGCGCTGGAGAAGTTCCAGTGGTTCGTCCGGGCGCATCTGGAGAGCGCGGGCGGCGAACTGGCCAACAAGGGCAAGACCACCGAAAAGGGTGCTGCCAAGGCGGCGAAGGCAACCAAGGCGCGCTGATCCTCCGTTCCCGCCACGTCGCCTGACCTGCGGAGTAGGTTCGGGCCATCGTGACAAGACTTGCGGCGGCGGTGGTCGTCCTCGCCGTCGCCGGCGCGCCCGTCGCGGCGGCCGAGCCGCTGGCGACGTGCAGTAGCGACGTCATCGACGGCGTCGAGGTCGACGTCTGTGTCGGTAACCCCGGCGTGCACAACCCGGTCGGCGTTCCAGGTGTCAACGTGGATTTCGAGTTCGGTGTGGGCATCGGGTTCGGGGGCTGAGCCGGACGGGGACGCGCGTCGGTCAGACTGTCCGGATGGGCGAAAGCGAACACCCCGGGCGGGAGGTCATCCGGCTGGCGGCGCCGATCGGCCTCGCATTCATCCCACTGGGGATGGCGCTGGGCTTTCTGGTGGTGCACGCCGGGCTGGCGTGGTGGTGGGCGCCGGTATTTGCGGCGGTCATCTACGCGGGGTCGCTGGAATTCCTGATGGTCGGCCTGGCCGCCGCCGGTGCGCCGATCGCAGCCGTAGCGCTGACCACCCTCGTCGTCAACTCTCGACACGTGTTCTATGCGTTGTCGTTCCCGCTGCACCGGGTGCGTGGTGTCGCGGGCAAGCTCTACAGCACCTACGTGCTGTCCGATGAGGCGTTCGCGGTAGGTGTCAGTCCGGCGGCCGCCAGCTGGACCAGTCGCCAGATCGTGTTGATGCAGTTGGCATTTCACCTGACCTGGGCGGGTTCGGCCGGGCTGGGCGGACTGTTGGGCACGGCCCTGCCGGTCGAACGCCTGCAGGGCCTGGAGTTCGCGCTGACCGCGTTGTTCATCGTGCTCGCCATCGACGCCTATCGTCAGCGCCCGGACCGGCTGACCGCGACCATCGCGGCGGCGTGCGCGGTGGTGGCCTGGCTCGTGGTCCCCGGACAACTGCTGGTGTGTGCCTTCGCGGCGTTCACCGCGGTATTGCTGGTCCGGTTGGCCGTGGGCCGGTCGCGGGCCGATGACTGAATCGATCACTGGGCCCGGTCACATCGCCGCCCTGGTCGCCGTCAGCGCGGGCGTGACGTGGGCGTTGCGCGCGCTGCCGTTCGCGGTGCTGGCTCCGATGCGTCACAGCGTGATCGTCAGGTACCTCAGCCTGCACATGCCGCTGGGGGTGATGGTGATGCTGGCGCTGTACACCGTCCGTGACGTCGCCGAAGCCGCTGCGCGACAACAGGTCTGGATGGTCATCGCGGTCCTCGTCACGGCCGGTCTGCAGCTGTGGCGCCGGCATGCGCTGCTGTCCATCCTGGCCGGCACGGTGGTGTACGTCGCGCTGATGACGGCGTGGTGACGCGGCGACGCTGTGACACAGTGAGCGGCATGGACATCTTCGCCGGCACCGAGCTGGCCGCCCGGATCGAGGCCGCCGAGACGGCGCTCATCACCGCGGGCGCGACAGAGTTCTGGCCGGTCGCCGGCGGTGCGGCATGTTTCGCCGAGGCGAATTCCCCGCTGAGCAAGGTGGTCGGCCTCGGCTTCGCCGGCATACCCACCGAGGTACAACTCGACGCGATCGAAGAGGAGTACGCGCGCCTTGGCGCACCGGTACAGGTCGAATTGTCGAATCTGGCCGACCCGCAGATCGGTGCGCTGCTGACCGGCCGCGGATACCGATTGGTGTCCTTCGAGAACGTGCTCGGCGCGCGTCCGGCTGCCGGATCCGCCCCGGCGGGCGTCGATGTCCGCATTGCCGGTGCCGATGAGCTCGCGACGTGGATCGACGTGGTGGTGGACGGTTTCGCGCATCCCGACGTCGAGGGGATACCCAGCCATGAGGACTTCCCGCGTGAGGTGATCGCCGGTGCCATCACCGATATGGTCGCCGCCGGTGCGGTGACGTATCTGGCCAGTTGCGACGGTGTGATCGCCGGCGGCGCGAGCATGCGACTGACCGACGGTGTGGCCCAGCTCACCGGGGCGGCCACCGCACTGGAGTTCCGGCGTCGGGGCGTGCAGAGCGCGCTGCTGGCGGTGCGGCTGTCCCACGCGCACACGGCGGGCGCCGACATCGCTGTCGTCACCACGTCACCGGGCTCGAAGTCGCAGCAGAACGTGCAGCGCAAAGGGTTTCAGTTGCTCTACACGCGGGCGATCCTGGTGCGTCAGTAGAGCAGCGTGCGCAGGTGGTCTTCGCTGTAGTACTTCTGCAGCTGTTCCAGGCTCTCGTCGGGCTTGAACGACCGGGCCAGTTGCGCCGTGCTGGGCATCGCCTCGGGGTTCCAGGTCTCCGGCTTCCATGCATCGGACCGCAGAAAAGCCTTGGCGCAGTGGAAGAACACTTCCTCGACGGCGATCTCCAGGGCCAGGATGGGCCGCTTGCCGCCGACGGCCATCGCATCGAAATAGGGTGCGTCGGCGAGTATTCGGGCCCGCCCGTTGACCCGCACGGTGTCCCCGCGGCCGGGGATGACGAAGAGGGTGCCGACGTGTGGGCGCGCCAGCACGTTCAGGTAGCCGTCGACGCGCTTGTTGCCCGGCCGTTCCGGGATGGCGATGGTGCGCGCGTCGAGCACGTGCACGAAACCGGGCGGATCACCTTTGGGGGAGACGTCGACCCGGCCCTCGGCGTCGGTGGTGGCGACAAAGCACAACGGCGAGTGCGAGATCCAGTCCCGGTGGATGTCGGACAGCCGATCGGTCACCTTGTTGGCGACGGCGGCGGTGGGTTGCCCGACGATGGCCCGTAGTTCCTCGACCGTGGTGACCTCAGTGCGCATGGGTCCATCATCCGCCGGTACCGAACCGTTGCGAAAGTGCTTTTCGGTCCAGCTTGCCGATGCCCCGCCGGGGCAGTGCGTCCACGAAGTGGATCTCCCGCGGCGCGGCGGTGCGCTCCAGCGTCTTCTCGATGTGGGCGCGAACCTCGGCCAGGTCGAGTGCCGCGCCGCCGGGTGCCGCCACGATGGCCGCGACCACCCGCTGGCCCAGCCGTTCGTCGGGAACCGCGAACACGGCGCACTCGGCCACCGCCGGATGGTCGGCCAGCGCGTTCTCCACCAACTGGGGCAGCACCGTCAGGCCGCCGGTGCTGATGGCGTCGTCCACCCGTCCGAGGATCGTCAACACACCCGATCCGTCGAGCACGCCGAGATCATCGGTGCGGAACCAGCCGGGTTCGGCGAACGGGTCGGGTACCACCGGATTGCGGTAGCCGTCGGCGACCATCGCACCGCCCAGCACCACGCGCCCGTCGTCGATGCGCACCGTCACGCCGTCGAGCGCCCGCCCGTCGTACACGCAGCCGCCCGCGGTTTCGCTCATCCCGTAGGTACGCACCACCCGCACCCCGGCGCCGGCTGCCCGCGCGGCGACGCCCGCGGGCATCGGGCCGCCGCCGATCAGCACCGCGTCCAGGTCGGCCAGCGCGGCCGCGGCCGCCGGGTCGTCCAGCGCCCTGGTCAGTTGTGCGGCCACCAGAGAGGCGTAGCGCGGCCCGGATCCCATCGCGGCGACCGCCGTGACGAACTCGGTCGCGCCGAAACTCGCCGGGATCGCCACTGGGGTGGTGCCGGCCAGGGCGCTGCGCACCAGCACCTGCAGTCCGGCGATGTGATGGGCGGGCAGGGCCAACAGCCAGCGGCCCGGGCCGCCGAGACGTGCGTGGGTGGCCACCGCGCCGGCGGTCAGTGCGGCCGCCGACAGCATGGCGCCCTTCGGGATTCCGGTGGTGCCCGACGTGGGCACCACCACCGCGATGCGGTCGCCGACGGGTTCGCCGGCCCGCAGTGCGTCGATCAGCAGCTCGGTCTGGCGGGGATCATCGCTGGGGACGGGAAGCAGTGCCGGGGCGCGCGCGGCGAGCGCACCCTCGATCGCCGGCAGCGCGGCCAGGGCCGCCGCGCCGGGGCCGATGGGGAGCGGGCGCAGAACGACTATGGGGTGTCCTGGCTGTCTTCGCGTGGGTCGTCCAGCGGCCAGCCCGCGGCCGCCAGCCGTGTCCGCACCCGTTCGACGTCTTCTTCGCGGGGTAACTCGTCGGTCAGCTGGGTGATCAGCACACCGATGTCGATGTGGTCGAATTCGCCGCGGTCGATCAGATCCTGGGCGACGGCCTTCACCTCGTCATTGCTGAGCCGCCGGGTGAGTAGCGCCATCAGCGGAACGCGGTCCGGACCCGGAATTCCCTCCGGGTAGCCGGCATTCAGCCACGCCACGATCTTTGCGAGAAATGCATTCACGGCTCGTCGTCCTCCTTGCAGATGCATCGATCGTAGTGCCCGCGGTCATGGGCCGCCTCTGTGAATGAACTGACAAATGGACAGCTTTGTTCGGCGCCAGGCTAACGGCTCGGAGCGCCTGGATGAACACTGGGTGAACACCTAACGGGCGGCGGGAAAATGCCTGGTCAGGCCCTATTGATAGGCACCCTACCCGCTGGTCAAACGACTCGGCGTTACCCCAGAATTACCCCCATGAGCGCAGAGATGATCATCCTGGTGCTGCTGATAGGCACAGCACTGGCATTCGACTTCACCAACGGATTTCACGACACCGGAAATGCGATGGCGACGTCGATCGCCACCGGTGCCCTCAAGCCCAAGACGGCGGTGATCCTGGCCGGCATCCTGAACCTGGTCGGCGCCTTCCTCTCGGTCGAGGTGGCCGTCACGGTCACCACCTCGGTGCTCAAGGTGCAGGACGGTAAGACCGGACACCTGCTCTCGGGCATCGACGCGTCGATGGGCCTGACCATCATCTTCGCCGGCCTCATCGGCGGCATCCTGTGGAACCTGCTGACCTGGCTGTTCGGCATCCCGTCCAGCTCGTCGCATGCGCTCTTCGGTGGCCTGATCGGCGCCGGCCTCGCCGCACTCGGCATGGCGGGCGTCAACTGGCCCGGCGTGTTCCAGAAGGTGCTCATCCCCGCGCTGGCCGCCCCGTTCATCGCAGGCCTGGTCGCCGCCGTCGGCACCTGGTTGGTCTACCGGATCACCCGCAACGTCCAGAAGAAGCGTCGCGAGGACGGCTTCCGCTGGGGCCAGATCGCCACTGCATCACTGGTCGCGCTGTCGCACGGCACCAACGACGCACAGAAGACCATGGGCGTCATCGCCCTCGCGCTCATCACCACCGGCCACCTGACCGGCAACGTGAAGGAAGATGGCCTGCCGTTCTGGATCATCGCCTCCTGCGCCCTGGCCATCGGCCTGGGCACCTACATCGGTGGCTGGCGCGTCATCCGCACCCTGGGTAAGGGCCTCGTCGAGATCGAGTCCCCGCAGGGCCTGGCCGCCGAGGCTTCGTCGGCCGCCATCATCCTGAGCTCCAGCGCCGCCGGTATGGCGCTGTCCACCACCCACGTCGCCACCGGCTCCATCCTCGGTAGCGGTGTCGGCAAGCCGGGCGCCGAGGTGCGCTGGGCCGTCGCGGGCCGCATGGCCATGGCCTGGCTGATCACCCTGCCGGCCGCCGCTCTGGTGGGCGCCCTGTCCTACTGGCTGTCCCACGGCCTGAAGTCCGCCACCGGTTCGCAGCTGGTCGGCGACGGCGTCATCTTCGTCATCCTGGTCGCGCTGTCGGGCTACATGTGGTGGCGTGCACAGCAGCAGAAGGTCGACTCGAGCAACGTCAACGCCGACTGGGACGACACGACCAACTCGGTGGTGCCTGCCGATGTCCGCGACTCCAGCACCTCGGGCAGCGCCGACAAAGCGGCTGTCTGAGATCGCGACTGAGACTGCAACGATAGGGAATGTGACGCAATGACTTACCTGGAATCCATCCTCAAGGTGCTCGTCATCGGGCTGATCCTCGGCGCCGGTCTGCCCGCGGTGTTCGCGACAGGACTGGTGGCCTTCTCCAGCGGCTCCGGTGGCACCAACAACGACGGCACCGTGCAGGCGCCCAACCCGGCCGTCAAGGCGCTCGGTCTGGTGCTGTTCGCGTTGGTGTCGGTGGTGATCCTGATCGCGATCCTGTGGATCACCAAGGCCACCATCATCCACCACTTCGGTTTCAACCCCGTCCCCTTCCTGCCGAGCAAGTAAGGCTGACCACATGACCGAGAACAGCAGCGTCATCGACAATGTGCTCGGCTGGCTGCACGAGGGCTATCCCGAAGGTGTCCCGCCCAAGGACTACTTCGCCCTGCTGGCCCTGCTGAAGCGTTCGCTCACCGAGGACGAGGTCGTCAAGGCCGCGCAGTCGATCCTGCGCTCCAGCGACGGCGACGACCCGGTGACCGAGGCGGAGATCCACGCCGCCGTGCAACAGATCATCGAGAAGGAGCCCAACCCCGAGGAGATCCACCAGGTCGCCTCGCGGCTGGCCTCGGTCGGCTGGCCCCTCGCGGCACCGGCACGCTGAACCGCTCATAGAGAACACCCCCGGTCCTTTGGACCGGGGGTGTTCTCTATGTTCAGTCCTGCGGTATTTCTATCTCGGAGAACAGCACTCGCACGCCACCGGTGGACAGCCGCGCCATCGCCGCGAAGAATTCGCCCGCCTCCGGGGTGGTCACGGCGACGCTGGCGGCGTCGTAGTCCGGGTAATAGAGGTCGATCGACCGCCACGCGGGGGTCGGGCTGCCGTCTTCCTTGGGCCACACCTTGGACGCCTCGAACCGCACATACCCCGGGATGCGCCGGGCGGCCTCCAACTGCTCTGTGGGGTAAGCATTCTCGAATGCCGCCGGATCTGTCGGGTTGTCGTAGATGACGGTGATCTTGGTCTCGGCCATGGGTTGCCTTTCAGTTGCGGACGTCGCGGCGCAGGGGATGGGTGGCGGGTACCTCGACGAAGATCAGCAGTATGCCGTCCGGATCGGTGACGTGCATTTCGTGCAGGCCCCACGGCTCCTCCCGGGCGGCCCGGGTGATCGGTACGCCACGAGAAGCCAATTCCGTTTCGGCGGAATAGACATCGCGCACCTGCAGCCACAGGATTCCGGCCGCAGACGGCTCACCGTGCCCCGCCAACTCGATCAACGACTGCCCGGCGTAGAACACCGTGCCCGCGCCGTATTCGCGGGCAATGGCCAGACCTATCGCGTCGCGGTAGAACGCCACGGATTTCGGATAGTCCACCGGCCTGATGAGCATCCGGCTGGCCAGGATTTCCATGCTCCGTGTCTATCACGGCGCGCGGCGGCTAGGGGTTCTCGGCGGCGATCCGGTAGCCACGCACGGCGATCGGCCCGAACACCGCGATGAGCCCGACGACCCAGGCGGCCGACTGCAGCGCCGGCCACACCACCGGTCCGCCGCCGGCCAGCCCACGCATGGCCTCGATGGCCGGGGACATCGGCTGCGCCCGCACGATCGGCTGCAACCAGCCGGGGAACACGTCGACCGGCACCATGCCGGAGTTGAAGAACAACAGCAGGAAGCACACCGTCGACAAGCCGGTGATGATGTTCTTGCCGCCGGACTGCACTGCGACCGCGACGATGACCGTGGCGAACCCGACCACCATCAACACCGGGACGAGGACGAACCCGATCGCCCCCGGCCAGCCCGCGACGAATCGCAGGCCCATCGCCACGCCCACCACGGTGATCACCACGGCGCCGATGAGAGCCCGGGCACTCTCGGCGAGCAGCCGCCCGGCCAGCGCGCTGGCCCGGTGCACGGGCAGGGCCCACAGCCGGCTCAGCAGACCGGCTTCGCGCTCGTCGGGTATCGCCGCGCCGGTGCCCATGGCGCCGAACAGGGCCCCCGCCACCGCACACATCGGCACCAGGCCGTACAGGCTGCTCGATCCGGTCAGGTGCAGCACCGACCTGCCGACCACCAGGGAGTAGACGATCAGCAGGAACGTCGGGAAGATCAGCGACTGGATCAGCACCACCGGGGCGCGCTGCCAGCCCAGCAGCAGCCGCCGGGCGTGTAAGCGGGATTGCCGAATCATGCTGTGCCCTCTGCTCTTCGCGAAGACGCTCATCGCGGCCGCCGCTGCGCCTTGACCGCGATCGCGCCGAACACCACCAACAGCCCGGCACACCAGGCCAGGCTGGCGCCGATCCGGACGTGGTCGCCCACGGCCAGCCCGCGCAGGGTCTCGGCGATGACCGACACCGGCTGGTTGCGTACGAAAGGTCCCAGCCAGGACGGAAACGATTGTGCCGGTGCGATTCCGGTGGACAGCATGACCAGCAGCAGTTGCGGGATGAGCAGCACCTGCCCGGCCGCCTCGGTGCTGTCCGCCACCGAGCCCATGGCGTCGGCGCCCAGCGACAGCGCCAGCGACAGCACCAGCGCGATGCCGACGAAGGCGACCAGGTCGATGAACCCGGCCTGTAGCCGGAACCCGAATCCGTACCCCACCGCCAGCGCACCCGCCAGGGCCGCGACGGCGCGCACCGACGCGGACAGCATCCGCGCGGTCACCGGTGCGAGTGCGGAGATGGGCAGGGACCGCATCCGGATTCCCATGCCGCTCAAGTGATCCCGGGCCGCGCGGTCGGCCGTCGTCATCGCGGTGAAGATCATCGCCTGCACCACGATGACGGGCAGGATGTACTGCGGGTAGCTCATCCCGCCGGTGTCGATGACGTTGCGCAGGGTGATGTTGAAGCACACGAAGAATGCGACGGGCCCGCCGATCGCGAAGATCAGGTCCCCGTCGCGCAGGGTGCCGAGCACCGAGCGGCGGGTCAGGCTGCCCAGTGCGGTCATGTCGGCGAGCCGGTCAGTTCGAAGAACACCTCGTCCAGGGACGGCTTGCGCAACGCGATGTCGGCGATCTCGATATCGAGTGTCTCGACACGGCGGAACACCTCGCTCAGGGTGGCCAGACCGTTGGGGGCGGGCACCGACAGCGTCCCGGTGTCCGGGTCGGCCGACAGCTCGGCCGGACCCGCTGCGATATCGGCGAGCGCCGCCGCGATCCGGGGTCCGTCGGCCGCATGCGCGGGGGTGACCTGGCAGAAGCTGCCGCCGACGCGCTGCTTGAGTTCGTCGGCGGTGCCCTCGGCGATCACCCGGCCGTGGTCGATCACGACGATCGAATCCGACAGGGCGTCGGCCTCGTCCAGGTACTGGGTGGTCAGCAGCACGCTGGTGCCCTGACCGGTCAGTGCGCCGACCAGTTCCCACACCTCGCGCCGGCTGCGCGGATCCAGGCCGGTGGTCGGCTCGTCGAGGAAGACCACGGCGGGCGCGGCGACCAGCCCGCAGGCGATGTCGGCGCGCCTGCGCATCCCGCCGGAGTAGGTGGACACCCGCCGCCCCGCGGCATCGGTGAGGCTGAAGGCGGTCAGGAGTTCGTCGGCGCGGGCGTGCGCCCTGGCACGGGACAGACCGTTGAGTTCGCCGAACAGGATGAGGTTCTCGCGGCCGGTGAGCATCTCGTCGATGGCGGCGTACTGGCCCGTCAGCCCGATGCTCCTGCGGACGTCGGCGGCGTGGGTGACCACGTCGAATCCGGCCACCGTGGCGTGGCCCGAGGTGGGCCGGACCAGCGTGGACAGCACGTTGATGGTGGTGGTCTTGCCGGCGCCGTTGGGCCCGAGCACTCCGAGCACGGTGCCCGCGGCCATGCTGAACGTCACGCCGTTCAGGGCCCGCTTGTCCCCGAACTGTTTGGTGACGTCTTCGACCTGGATCGCATACTCGGACACGCGGTCGAGTATGGCATGGCTAACCTAACGTCAATCCTGTGCGGCCGCGCCGCGTTTCATGATCGCGCCCAGCAGGCTCGGGGCCACACTGTCCAACGCCTTCGCCGTGACCGCCATCCGGGGCGCGATGCGCACCGGCCGGGTCCGCGCGGCCGTCAGCATCCAGTCGGCGGCCTCCTCGGCGGACAGGCCCGGCATGCCGACGAAGGCCTTGGTCGGCTCGATCATCGGCGTCTTGACCAACGGATAGAACAGCGTCGTCGAATGCACGCCCTTGCCCGACCACTCGGTCTCGGCCACCCGGCTGACAGCCGTCAGCGCCGCTTTGGACGCCTGATACGCCCCGAACAACGGCGACGATTCGTTCATCACGCCCCACGTCGAGACGTTGATCACGTGCCCGTCGCCGCGATCGATCATGCCGGGCACCAGCGCCCGCATCAGCCGCAACGGCGAGTAGTAGTTCAGCGCCATGGTCCGCTCCAGGTCATGCCAGCGGTCCAGCGATTCGATCAGCGGGCGCCGGATGGACCGGCCCGCGTTGTTGATCAGGATGTCGATGCCGCCGTGACTCTCGAGCACCTGCGCGGTGAGGGCGTCGACCGCGTCCAGATCGGACAGGTCGGTGGCGATCGCCTCGGCGAGGCCACCGCGGTCACGGATGCTCTCGGCGAGGCCGTCCAACAGGTCGGCCCGGCGGGCCACCACCACGACGCTGGCGCCACACGCGGCCAGCTTGCGGGCCGAGGCCTCCCCGATGCCCGACGAGGCCCCGGTGATCAGGATGCGCTTGCCGCGCAACTCGACCTCGGGTCCGCGGCTGAGGTACTCGGTGAGCGGGGGCCGCATGCTGGTCAGCAGCACGGCTTCGGACAGTCGGCGCAGCGGGTTCTTGCTCATGGACACAACCTAGAAGTAGCGGGGGAACCCGCTCCAGTCCGGGTCGCGCTTCTCCAGGAAGGCGTCACGGCCCTCCACCGCCTCGTCGGTCATGTACGCCAAACGCGTTGCCTCACCGGCGAATACCTGCTGTCCCACCAGGCCGTCGTCGATCAGGTTGAAACCGAACTTGAGCATCCGGATGGCCTGGGGGGACTTGCCGTTGATCTCGGCGGCCCACTGCAGGCCCGTGGTCTCCAGGTCGGCATGGTCGACGACGTCGTTCACCGCCCCCATCTGGTACATCGTCTGGGCGTCGTAGGCGCGGCCCAGGAAGAAGATCTCCCTGGCGAACTTCTGGCCCGTCTGGCGCGCCAGGTAGGCGCTGCCGAACCCGCCGTCGAAACTGCCGACGTCGGCGTCGGTCTGCTTGAAGCGCGCGTGCTCGCGGCTGGCCAGGGTCAGGTCGCAGGTCACGTGCAGGCTGTGGCCGCCGCCGGCCGCCCACCCGTTGACCAGGCAGATGACCACCTTCGGCATGAACCGGATGAGCCGCTGGACCTCCAGGATGTGCAGCCTCCCGGCCCTTGCCGGGTCGACGGTCTCCGCGGTCTCGCCCTCGGCGTACTGATAGCCGCTGCGGCCACGGATGCGCTGATCGCCGCCGGAGCAGAACGCCCAGCCGCCGTCCTTTTCCGACGGGCCGTTGCCGGTCAACAGGATCACCCCGACATCGGGCGACATCCGGGCATGGTCGAGCACCCGGTACAACTCGTCGACGGTGTGCGGCCGGAAGGCGTTACGCACCTCCGGCCGGTCGAAGGCCACCCGGACCGTCGGCTTCGCCACGCCGTCCACGACGTGCCGGTGATAGGTGATATCCGTCAGCTCGAAACCGGGGACGGGCTGCCAGAGGGCCGGGTCAAAGGTCATGCCCCGACTGTATGCAGCGGGTTTCGCCCGGCTGGCAGTTGGGTATGAATGAGCCGCCAACGCGCGCCTACTGCGCAGAACACAGGAGGGTGACGATGAAGTTATCTACGGGTTTGTTGACGATGGTCGGGGCCGCCGGATTGCTGGTGGGATGCTCCGCTCCCTCGATCACCGGCGGTGACACCTCGTGCAAGAGCTTCCTGGAGGCCGACGAGAAGACTCAGACCGACGCGGTTGCCAAGATGCTCAAGGACGAAAAGGGTCAGGACGCAGCGCAACTGGAGATCACCGGCACCCGGCTGTCGGTGTCGACGTTCTGTCAGACGGCCGGTAAGCAGGACAGCAAGATCAAGGAAGCCCCGCACCTGTAGCGAGGGCTAGATCTGATCCAGGCGGAACACTGGGATCCGGCCCGCGAGAGCCTCGAACTCGTCGGGGTTCGGGCCGGTGACCAGGCCCGCGTTGCGGATGAAGCCCACCCCGGTCGGCACGAGCACCGGGAACTGCCGCAGCAGGGGCCGGGCCTCGTCGTCAGGCATCTCCACGACATGCACCCGGGTGGCGCGGCGTCCCTGATGCAGGGTGGCCTCGCCGGCGGCCCGCACGTTGGCCACCCAGTCCGCGCCGGGCAGTCCGCCCACGATGTAGCGGTGACCGTCCACCGTCATCGGGGTGACGGGCGTCGAGCGCGGCTTACCCGATTTTCGTCCGGGCACCGTCAGCACCAGCGGACCCTTGGCGCCACCGACGCCCAGCTTCGACAGTGCGATGAATACCCTGTTGACGTACTTGAGCCACCAGGGCGGTCGTACCCGTTCCATGGGTTCGACAGTAGCTAGCCGGCAAAGTTCGCGCTGATGCGCTGCTGCAGATAGTCCTTCGCACTGATGGGTGGGTACTTCTCGGTCGGACCCGAAATCAAGACCTCACTGTTGGCCTGCGCGAAGAAGGCGATGCTGTAGCGCGCACCACGGTGCTCGTCCTGACTCGGGCTCCTGACCCTGTGAAAGTTGGACGGCAGCAGATCGTCGCTCCAACGCATCAACATGTCGCCGATATTGCAGGTGATCGCGTCTTCCGACGGCTGTACCGAGGTCCATTCCTGAGCTGCCATCTCCTTACCGGGACAGACCTGTAGCCCGCCTTGCCCGGCACGCTGGAACAGCAGCGTCAGACAATCGAAGTCGGTGTGTGCACCCGCCCGCCAGACTCCGGACAGATCTGCGTCGGCAGGCAACGCGAAGTAGTGCAGAAGTCGCAGGGTGCTTTGGTAGGTGGCCGAGGCCGGGTCGTGGGCGCGGGTGAAGAAGTCGCGGTCGAAGGCGAGCTTGTCGGCGAACAGGGACAGCAGTTCCATTGCCAGCTGCCAACACTTGTGTTCGAAGTCCAGCAGCGTCGCGCGAAAGCCGGGAAGCTCGCCTTCATCGGGCCACAGTCCCGCCATGTTCGACAACGTGACCTGGTAAGACTCCTTTTGATCGGGCACACCGACCGACGGCCGGATCTGGGTCAGTTGCTCCCAGCCCGAATTGAAGCGCTTGGGCCTGCGCGCCTTGACGTCCTCGGGGAGCGCGAAGAACTTCTCGGCGGCGCCGAACGCGGTGCGCACAGCGTCGAGGTCGATACCATGGTCGACTACTTGAAAGAAACCGATATCCGTTGCAGCCGACCATAATTCGTCGGCGACTTCTTCGCGCCGGTCAGGTAGGCCCGCCAGGGAGATGCGTCGCACCTCGCGCGCGCTTTCGGTGCCGAGCGCCCCCATGGCCCGTTCGCGTTGCAGTTCGGTCATATCGGCGGTCATGCGGTGGCCTTCCGGATCGAGGGATCGATGAACTCATTGGTGAACAGGCGGTCAGCGGTCATGTCGGCGGGCACGACGTTGCCGGTGGCGGCCAGCACCGCGCGCAGGTCCGCGACGTTGCGAGCGGTACGGGCCGGGTCGTACACACCGAACGAACCGTTGTCCTCCGGCGCGAGTAAACCCTTTGCTGCCAACAGGTCAGCGCTGAAGGCGGCTTCACCCTCGGTGTAGGGGGAGTAGGTGCTGTCCTGAGAGACGATATCGACGATCATCTTGTTCACGGCCGCCGGCGCCGCCGCATAGTCCATGCCGGACTGCTGGATGATGGGTACCAGCTTGTGCAGGCACGGTGATAGTTCGGTGATTCGATCGGACCGCACGGAGATGTTGGACGCATAGATGTCGTAGCCGACGTCCTTGATCAGGCCGTAGGAAACCGGCTTGTTCCAGGCCGGGGTGTCGTGCTCATAGGTGTAGGGCTCCGAGTTGGCGAAGCCCTGCTGGGCCAGTGCGGGATCGCCCACGAAACGTGCGGGGGCGCCGTCGTAGCCGGTGTCGATCTGGGACTGTTTGAGCATGCCTTTCTGAACCATCCACTGCGGGAAGATCTGATCCTTCGACACCACGACGGTGGCGTCGGACTTGCCGATGTCGGCGACGCTCGACCACGTCGGGTGGGACGCCTGGTCCCACATCAGGATTGCCGGGCTGTACTTCAGCAGCGGCGTCACTCCGATGACGGGCTGGTCGGAGGCCGCGGCCACCAGTTGGTCGCCGTGCACGATGCCCATCATCACCGAGTCGTCGACATAGAGCTGTGACGGGACGGATTGGAAACCGATGGCAGGCCCACCGGATTTCAGGGTCAGCGAGACCCCGGTGTCCTTGCCCGCGGCCACCAACGGTCCGGTGACCGACTTTTCTTGGGTGTTCACCTGGTAACCCGGGCCCAGCATCCCGAACACCGCACCCATGTCCGACTGCGGCTGCCATTGCAGCTGTATGCCTACGTCGGCGGGACAGACGTCGGCCAGCTGCTGTGCCGTGGCCGCTGGTTGCAGCGATGGCCTTTCCGCGGGCTGGTCCTCGCCGTAGGCGCAAGCGGTCAGCGAGACCGCGACGCCGGCCACGGCGGCTGCGGCGGCGACCTTCTGCAGGTGTGCTCGGTTCATGGTGCTCCTGAATAGGGTGGGGAACGGGCCAGCCGGCGCGGCGAGACATCGGCCGGTCGGTAATTACATGCAATCATGATCTGTATTGCGTCGGTGTTAACGTGCCGCCCAACGACGTTGATATTCGCCTATGCAGGCAACTTGATCGAATATGCCCAAGGTTCTTACGCCGGGTTCACATCTTGAAACGTGGACGTAATACATGTAATCAACGCTGTTACTACCAGCCAAGAACTATGTTGCATGTAATGCTCGCTCAACGAGCCGTCAGGAGTTCATGTGGAACCGGCCGATGATCGATCGCAGATCGTATTCGCTGACATCGCAAAGCGTTTCGACACCGGCACAGTGGCGATCGAACACGCCGACCTCCGAATCGGGCGCGGTGAGTTCATTGCGATCGTCGGACCGTCCGGCTGCGGAAAATCGACGCTGTTGCGGATGGCGGCGGGCTTGGAGCAGCCGAGTTCGGGCGTCGTGCGCCTAGGCAGCGCGTCGGTCGGGTTCATCTTCCAAGAACCCACCCTGCTGCCCTGGCGTAGCGTGCGGGCCAATGTCGAACTCTGCGCCGAGCTCGCAAATACCGACCGAGTGCGTATGAAAAAACTTGCTGCGGAGACCATTTCGGCAGTCGGCCTCGATGGGTTCGCCGATCAGTTGCCCAAGACGTTGTCCGGTGGCATGAGGATGCGGGCGTCGATGGCCCGGGCTCTCACGTTGGCGCCCGAGGTGCTGCTGCTCGACGAACCGTTCGGCGCTCTGGACGAGATGACAAGACTGGAGATGCAGGTGGAGTTGCAGCGGCTGTACACCCAGCGCGGCTTCACGGCGTTGTTCGTGACGCACTCGGTGTCGGAGGCCGTTTATCTGGCCGATCGGGTGGTGGTCATGACGCCGCGGCCGGGCCGGATCGCCGGCATCGTCGAGATCGACTTCCCCTCGCCGCGGCCGGCCGAGCTGCGTTTCGATGCCCGATTCACCGACTACGTGGCCGAGGTCTCGGCGCTGCTGCACGGGAGGTCCGCATGACTGTCATCGCGATTCGTAGGCAGGTCGCTGCGACCGCGACACCGCCTGTGGCGGGAGACCACAAGCGCGGCAGGAGATTCGGTGCGGCCGTGGGATATCCGCTGTTGTCTCTGGCGGTGGGACTGCTGGCGTGGTCGGGGGTCAGTTACCTGGTACTGGACCCCCAGCGGCGGTTCATGCTGCCACCACCGGTCGACGTGCTACGCAACTCGCTGCTGAACTGGACGCATCTGGAACCGATGGTGGCCGCGTTGTCGGTCACCGCGCAGGTGACGCTGGCGGGCTTCCTGGTTGCCGTCGTCGTCGGTATCGGCACGGGGGTGCTGATGTGCCAAGCGCACTGGCTGGAAAAGGTGATCTACCCGTATGCCGTTGTCGTACAGGTAATTCCGATTCTCGCGATCGTTCCGCTGATAGGTCTGTGGCTCGGCTACGGGATGGCCGCCCGCACTCTGGTGTGCGTGCTCATCGCGGTGTTTCCGATCATCACCAACACCCATTTCGGGATCCGGTCGGTGGACCGTGGCATGCATGAACTGTTCACCGTTTCCGGGGCGACGCGTTGGGATCGGTTGCGCAAGCTCGAGCTGCCCGCGGCGCTCCCCGCGATTCTGACCGGCGTGCGGACCGCCGCGGGGCTCGTCGTGGTGGGCGCGATCATCGGTGACATGTTCTTCGCCAAGGGGCAACCCGGGATCGGCACGCTGCTCGACGTGTACCGCGGCCGGTTGCAGTCCGATGACCTGATCGCGGCGATCGTGCTCGCCTCCCTGTTCGGGGTGCTGGTTTTCGGCGCGATGGGCCTGCTGACCCGGCTGGTCGTGGGCCGCTGGCACGAATCCGGGCGCCACCTGTGAAACCCGAAGGAGAGAAAATGTTCGATGTACCCGTTCTCGACGTGAGCCGATATGTGGCAGGCGGCACCGCGGCCACCGATCCGGAATGCGCCCGAGTGGCAGCAGATCTCGACATGGCCTGCCAGGAGGTCGGTTTCATCCAGATCGTCGGACACGGTATCGAAACCGCCGTGATCGCCGACCTCGGCGACGCACTCGACGATTTCTTCGGTCTGCCGTTGCCGGCCAAAATGCCATACCGGCGCGACTCGTCTGCCAATAGGGGGTATTCGCCGCCGAAGAGCGAATCGTTGAGCATGAGCCTGGGTGTGACCACCAACCAGATGAACGACTACTACGAGGCCTACACCGTCGGCACCGAAGCTGCGTCATTCCCGGGTGTGGAGCTGCCGGACACCGGGTACGCCCCGAACAACTGGCCCGATGCAGCTCCGGCCTTCCGTCCCCGAGTCGAGGCGTACTTCGCCCGCGCGCAGACACTGGCCCGCACCCTGATGGTGGCGGTCACCGATGCGCTCGGGCTGCCCGCGAACCACTTCGACGCGATGATCGACCATTCCATCGAAGTGCTCAAGATGAACAACTTCGCTCTCCCACAGGGAGATTCGGAGATAGCCGGCAACCTGCAGGGGATGGGTGCACACACAGACTTCGGCATCCTCACAATCCTGTGGGCCGATCAGGTACCGGGCCTGCAGGTGCTCGATCGTGACGGCGCCTGGCATGACGTCCAACCGGCGGACGGGGCATTGCTGATCAACCTCGGTGACGCGATGGCGCGCTGGACCAACGATCGCTGGATGTCCACCGTGCACCGCGTGGACCCTCCGGTGATCGACGGCCGGATCCGGCGGCGACGGTCCGCGGCGTTCTTCTACGACGGCAACCACGACGCGGTGCTCGAAGCTCTGCCGGGCACGCTCGCCGACGGCGAGATCGGCTACCCGCCGATTACCGTTGCCGAGAACATCGCGATGAAGGTGGCGGGACTGCGCACCGGGGTCGCGCCGAAGACGGACCTGCGCGAGGCCGCGCGGGTGAAGGAGGCCAGCCTGTGACGGTGTCGGACGGCACGCTGCTCACCGAATCCGTACACGATTCGTTGCAGGAGCTGATCTTCAGCGGTGAGCTGGCGCCGGGCAGCCCGCTGTCCGTACCTGCGCTCGCAGCGCGACTCAACGTGTCCCGCACCCCGGTGCGGGAAGCGGTACAGCAGCTCATCTACGAGGGACTGGCGACGCATACCCGCAACGCCGGGGCCCGCGTGACACTGCTGGATGACGACGCCGTCAGGGCGGTCTTCGAAGTCCGAGAGGTGCTCGACGGGCTGGCCGCGCACAACGCGACGCTGATCGCCACGCATGCCACCGTCGAACAACTCCGCAAGATGGTGCAGGTACAGCGTGAGTTGCTGGACGACGCTCCGGACCGGCACCGCGACGCCCGGCTGGACCTGCAGTTCCACACCCTCATCAGGGACACCTCCGGCAACCGTCCGCTGTGTGATGCGCTGGCTCGCCTCGACGGTCAGTCGCACCTGTATCGGTCCGACATGTGGACCGCCGGGCTCAATCGCCGGCTGGCCGTCGGCGAGCACGACCGGATCGTCGCCGCCATCGAGGCGGGGGACGCCGACGGTGCCCGCTCGGCCGCCTGCGCCCACGTCGCCGGTCTGTACGTCCGGACACGGCGGGTGTGAGACGTGCTGCTGACTGAGGCCACCCTGGCCGACGGCTCCGTGGTGGATGTCCGGATCGAGCACGACGTCGTCACCGCCGTTTCCGCAGCCGGAGCAAGCACGGCCGACTCCGGCGCCCCCGACACACACTTCGACCTTCGTGGCTATCTGTTGATCACCGCGCCGGCCGAACCGCACGCTCACCTGGACAAGGCGCTGTCGTGGGACGCGTTGCAGCCTGAACTCGGCGACCTGCATGACGCGATCGCCACGTGGAAACGAGGCTCGCTGCTGTTCGACGAGGAGTCGTTCCGGACGCGGGCGCGGGCAGCGGCGCTGGCACTGTTGCGCAACGGCACGACGGCCGTGCGCACCCATGTCGACATCCTGACCGGAGACGATCCACTGCGCGGAATCCGGGCGGTCGACGCGGTGCGTCGTGAGCTGCGCGATGTGATGGACATCGAGATCGTGGCCCTGATCAAGGCGTACTCGGATGAGGAGCTCCTGCACGCGGCGTTGGACGCGGGTGCGGACCTGGTCGGGGGCTCACCGCACAGCGCGCCCGAACCCCTCACGGAGCTGGACCGGCTGCTGAGTGCCGCCGAGGAGCGCGGTGTCGGGACGGATCTGCACACCGACGAATTCCTGTTCGGCGATCACCACACGATCGCCGAGTACGCGGAGCGGGCGCGGACGTGGCCGGTCGGGCGGATCCGTACCGCGAGTCATTGCACGCGACTGGGCACGATGCCCGCCGGTGAGCTCGACAGGTTGGTTGGTACCCCGGATCGCGTCGGCGGGACTCGGTGTCGTCACCAACCCGATCACCAACCTCTACCTTCAGGGCCGCGGCGAAGTGGCTGCGCCGCGCGGCATCACCGCGATCGAGCCGCTGCGGGCGGCGGGGGTGAACGTGGCAGCGGGCGCCGACAACGTGCGCGACCCGTTCAATCCGCTGGGGCGCAGCGACGCCCTGGAAACCGCGATGCTCACCGTGATAGCCGGCCACGTGCACCCCGCCACCGCGCTGACGATGGTGACCGATGAGGCGCGTGCGGTACTCGGGCTGCCGGCCGCCGGGCCCCGCGTCGGTGCCCGCGCCGATCTGCTCGCGGTACGGGGCACCGGAGTGTCCGATGTGATCGCCAACGCGCCGGCCGACCGGATCGTGATCCACAACGGCGTCGTGGTGTCCCGCAGCGAGACGCACACCTGGATGGCGGTTTAGACGACCAGATCGTGTTCCCGCAGCGCCTTGATGAGCCCGTCCGGGCGCTGACCGGTGGGCAGCGGATCGACCAGGGCGAAGGCGCAGCCCAGTGCGCGCGCGCCGCCGTCGGCCTCCTCGCTGTCACCGACCATCAGCGCGTCGGCCGGATCGACGCCCAGGCGCGTCAGTGCGATCTGGAAGATCGCGGGGTCCGGTTTGATGGCGCCCACCTCGAAGCTCAGCACGTACTCGTCGGCAGCGGTGCCCGCGGCCGCGAACGCCGGCCGCAGGTCGAACGCGATATTGGACACCACCGCCGTCTTGAGACCCGCGGCGCGCAGCCCGTTCAGCGCGGCTGTGGTGTCCGGGTACGGCGTCCAGGACGCGGGATCGACGAGCTTCGGATACAGGGCCGCGGCGTCATCTCCGGTGAGCCCCGACTCGCGCAGCACGTGCAGATAGGCCTCGCGGTGCAGGTGCGGTTCCAGGTCACGGTTGGCCCAGTTGTGCTGCTGCTCTTGCGACATCGGCACCGCACTGCCGGTGGGTGCGGTGACCCGCCGCATCAACTCGGCCTGCACGTGGCCCTCGACCGCTTTCTCGTCGACGGTGATGCCGGCGAACCAGCTGTCGTCCTCCTGGAGTCGGAACAGCGTGCCGGAGTAGTCGAAGAGAACAGCGCGTAGATGAGTCACGGTTACATCTTGCGTCAGAAGTGGTCGGGCATGTTCGGGGCCACCGGCCAGCCGAAGGCGGTCGCGGCCCGGCGCGCCGATCCGTCTGTCAGTTCACCGACCAGCCCGGCCCCGGTCAGCGACTGCAGGCTCACCCCGCCCAGGTAGATGGCGCCCAGATCGCGTGCCGAGATGGCGATATCGGCTGCCGCCGATGTGTTTTCGCAGTCGGCGCCATCGGGGCCGCCGCGCAGCCGGAACCGCCCGGTGTTCCACGGGCAGAAATCGTCGGTGACCTCCAGCACGATGTCGATGTCCGCGGCGTACCGGCGCACGGTGAGGGCGCGGGCCACGTCGACCAGCCGGGTGAAGATGCCGTCGTTCACGGTGCATTGCAGCGCGCGCTGGTCGGCGACGAGGTAGCGCAGCCGCTCGTCCACCGCGGCACCGTCGTACTGCATGGTCCTGATCAGGTCGATGTCGAGCAGGTACCGCCACATGCGCGCGTAGGCACGGGGATTGGTGGCCCGCACCTCCTGGATGTGTAGTTCACCGTTGGGTCCGGCGGCCGCCCACTCCTTTTTCGGGCGGTAGATCGCGAACGCACTGGGCGTGCCGTCGGGTTCGTGATGCAGTGCGAACCGGATGGGTCCGGAACCCTTGCGGCGCTCCTCGCTGTCGTGGATCTGGTAATCCCACCAGGGGCGGGTCCGGTCCATTCGGCCCGGCAGGGTGCGCAGCACCTGGTCATAGATCGCCGGTGCATCCCGCAGCAGGGTCTCGGCGTCGGTCTCGGACACGGTGCCGGCGCCGAGGTCGACCTCCGGGCGGAACCCGAGGTCGCGTACCTGCCCGGACAGGACGGCGTTGAAGCTGGACAACCCATACCCGAACCGGCCGTAGATCATGGTCTCCGAGGCGAACAGCATGGCCACCGTCTCGGTGCCGCGGGACCGGACCTCGTCGAGCTGGTGGCGCATCATCGCCGTCAGCAGGCCCTTACGTCGGTGGCTCGGCGACACCGTCACGCCGGTGACAGCCGCGACGGGGATCAGCGCGCCGCCGGGCAGCGCCACATTCTTGCGGTAGTCGCCGGCGGTGGCGGCCCAGCGGGCCCCGTCGCGGAACCCGAACATGCGATCAAGTTCGGTGAACGCGCGGCCGAGCGCGTATTCGTCCTCCTGCAGGTCCTCCAGGAATCCCGATGCCATCGCCGACATGAAATCGTGGAAGTCGGCGTCGTCCCCGACGGATTGCAGGATCAGTTCAGCCATATGGTCATGCGTACCGCATGGCGCAGGCGTCAGTCACGTGAATATCGGGTGGCCTTGTGCAGCAACACGTCGCGCTCGCGGTCGTTTCCTGCCAGCGCTGCCGCGGCGCGAAAAGCCGCCGCGGCCTCGGCGGACCGGCCCAGCCGGGCCAGCAGTTCGCCGCGCACGCTGGGCAACAGATAGGAGTCGGACAGGCCGGTGATGCCGTCGACGATCCGCAGGCCCGCGGCGGGCCCGTCGGCCATCGCCACCGCGACGGCCCGGTTCAGTTCGATCACCGGCGAGGGTGAGATCTGCAGCAGCGCATCGTAGATCGACACGATGCGCGGCCAGTCGGTGGCGGCGGCCGTCGGCGCGGCCGCGTGGCATTCGGCCAGTGCGGCCTGCAACCCGTACGGGCCCCAGCCGCGCGTGCCCCGCGCGGTCGCGGCGCGCTGCAGGGCCTGGGCGCCGCGCCGGATCTGCGCCCGGTCCCAGCGGGTACGGTCCTGGTCCTCCAGCAGGATGGCGCGCCCGTCGGTGTCGGTGCGCGCGGCGAAGCGCGAAGACTGGAACTCCATCAGGGCCAGCAACCCGAGCGGCTCCGGCTCGTCGGGGACCAGCGCCACCAGTACACGGGTGAGTCGTAGTGCCTCACTGCACAATTCGTCACGTATCCAGTGCTCGCCGGAGGATGCGGAGTAGCCCTCGTTGTAGATCAGGTAGATGACGCCGAGCACCGCGGACAGTCGCGACCCGAACTCGCCGCGCTCGGGCACCTCGAAGGGTAGGCCGGCAAGGGACTTCTTGGCGCGGGTGATCCGCGCCGCCACAGTCGCTTTGGGGATGAGAAACGCCTGCGCGATCTCGTCGGTGCTCAGCCCGCCGACCACCCGCAGGGTCAGCGTGATCTGGGCTTCGGGGGTCAGCATGGGGTGGGCAGCGGTGAAGATGAGCCGCAGCACGTCGTCGTCGATGTGGTCGGGGTCCCACGGCTGGTCTTCGTGATCGGTCAGTTCGCGCGCCAGCACCGCGTATTTGGCGTCCAGGTTGTCCTGGCGGCGCCACCGGTCGACGGCCTTGCGCTTGGCGACCGTCGTCAGCCAGGCGCCGGCGTTGCGCGGCACCCCGGTCTGCGGCCACTGCGTCAACGCGTCGACGAGGGCGTCGGCCGCCAGGTCCTCGGCCACCCCCAGGTCGCCGACCCAGCGGGTCAGGGTGGCGACGATCCGGGCGGCCTCCATGCGCCAGACCGCGTCGACGGTCCGGCGCATGTCCTCCTGCATGCCGCCTATTGTGCCCGGGCGGCTCAGCCCACCGAACGTGCTGCGCCTGCCCAGAACTGGGCGCGCACCGCCTTCTTGTCCGGCTTGCCCAGCGCGGTCACCGGCACCGTGTCGACGACGATGATCTGCTTGGGCGACTGCACCGAGCCTTTACGGTCCTTGACCGCGGACTGGATCTCGGCGGTCATCGCCGCGACCGCATCGTCGGAGGAATCGGCGCCGGGACGCAGCACGACCACCGCCGTCACCGCCTCGCCCCACTTCTCGTCGGGGGTGCCGATGACGCAGACCTGGGCGATCGCCGGGTGTTCGGCGATGACGTCCTCCACCTCGCGGGGGAACACGTTGAATCCGCCGGTGACGATCATGTCCTTGGTGCGGTCGACGATGAAGTAGTAGCCGTCCTCGTCCTCACGGGCCAGGTCGCCGGTGTGCATCCAGCCGTTCTTGAAGGTGTCGGCGGTGGCCTCGGGCAGGTTCCAGTACCCGCCGGACAGCAGTGGACCGGACACGCAGATCTCGCCGACCTCGCCCTGCGGGACGGGGTTGCCGTCGTCGCCCAGCAGTGCCACCCGGGCGAACAGCGTCGGTTTGCCGCACGAGGTGAGCCGCTTCTCGTCGTGGTCGTCCTTGGCCAGGTAGGTGATCACCATCGGGGCCTCGGACTGGCCGTAGTACTGCGCGAAGATCGGGCCGAACCGGTCGATGCCTTCCTTGAGCCGCACCGGGTTCATCGCCGAGGCGCCGTAGTAGACGGTCTCCAGCGAGGACAGGTCCCGGGTGTGCGAATCCGGATGATCCATCAGCGCGTAGATCATCGACGGGACCAGCATGGTGGCGGTGATCTTCTGCTCTTCGATCACCCGCAGCACCTCGGCCGGGTCGAACTTGGTCAGCACCACCAGTTCGCCGCCCTTGATGATGGTCGGCACGAAGAATGCCGCGCCCGCATGCGACAGCGGGGTGCACATGAGGAACTTCGGATGCTCGGGCCATTCCCATTCGGCGAGCTGGATGGTCGTCATCGTGGTGATCGACTGCACGGTGCCGATGACGCCCTTGGGCTTGCCGGTGGTGCCGCCGGTGTAGGTCAGCCCGCCGACGTGATCGGGGGCCAGGTTCGCGGCCACCAGCGGCCGCGGCTCGTACTTCGCGGCCTCGGCGGCCAGGTCGGTGGCCTTCCCGTCGAGTTCGGCCGGCACGGGACCGATGGTCAGGATCTGCGTCAGCGACGGCACCTTCGCGAGCAGGCCCAGGGCCCGCTCGACGAAGGCCGGGGTGGGATCGATGACCAGCGTGCTGACCTCGGCGTCGGACAGCACGTAGGCGTGGTCGTCCAGCGAACCTAGAGGGTGTAGTGCCGTGCGGCGGTAGCCCTGGGTCTGCCCGGCGCCGATGATCATCAGCACCTCGGGGCGGTTCAGGGAGAGCAGCCCGACGGCCGCTCCGGTGCCGGCGCCGAGGGCCTCGAACGCCTGAATGTACTGGCTGATGCGTTCGGCGAGCTGGCCGCCGGTCAGGGTGGTGTCACCGAGGAAGAGCACCGGCTTGTTCTTGTTGCGCTTGAGGGCGCCGACGGTGAGGTGTCCGGAATGGATGGGGTGGCGCAGCATCTCGTCACTCATGGAAGACAGACTAGAACGTGTTTCAGAAATGCTGCGAGGGTATGCCCCAAATGCAGGTAGTCCACTACGCGTGTGCCCCGCGCGCGGCCTCGTGAAGACTGGCCTCACCAGCGCAAAGGGGTTTGCCGGCGCGGCCATCGGGGGAGGGCCGGCGTAGTCCCCGGCGGTGCGGCAGCATCGCCGGGGACTACGTTCACGCCGGGGAGGTCACGGTCAGCGACCAGCGGCCCGCCGGGCGTCGGCAGCCAGCTTCTCGGCCATGTCGGCCTTCCACTGGATCTCCTTCTGAATCCACTCGTTGTCCTGCGGGAACTCGTCGCTCTCGCTGACCCGGCGCACCTCGAGCTTCACGCCCGGCCCCAACGGGCACTTGCGCGCCCACTGCGTGGCCTCCTCCTTGGACGAGACGTCCAGGATCCAGAAGCCGTTGAACAACTCCTTCGTCTCCGCGTAGGGACCATCGGTCACCACCGGCGGGTCGGCGTCGAAGTCGACGACGAAGCCCTCCTCGGGCGGGGTCAGCCCCTCACCGGCCAGCATCACACCGGCCTTGATCAGTTCCTCGTTGTAGCGACCCATCGCCGCGATGATCTCCTCGAAGTCGATATTCGCGGCCACGAACTCCTCGGCGGCCGGGGTGGATCGCATGATCAGCATGTAGCGCGGCATGGTGTTCTCTCCTGTGGTTTCGGGGCCGTCTTTATCGTGCCCTCGCAGACACGTCGAACGACACCCCGGCCAAATCGACACACCTCCGGAAAAAAGTTTGAAGAATCGTGGGCATGCCCGCCGATCTGGTCATCACCGGAAACATCCGCACCGTCGACGACAGCCGCCCCACCGCCCGATCGCTGGCGGTGGCCGACGGGCGCATCGTCGCGATAGACGACACCGACGGGTGGGTAGGCCCGGACACCGCCGTGGTCGATGTCGGTGACGGCTGCGTGTTGCCCGGGTTCGTCGAGGCGCACGGCCATCCGTTGATGGAGGCCATTGCCCTGTCGGACCGGATGGTCGACATCCGGCCGGTGACGCTGCCCTCGGCCGACGACGTGGTGGCCGCCGTGCACGCCGAGGTCGCCCGCCGCGGCGCCGACGGTGCCTACCTCAACGGGTGGGATCCGCTGCTGCAGCGCGGCCTGCCGGAGCCGACGCTGCCCTGGCTCAACGGGATCGCGACGACACCGCTGGTGATCATCCACAACTCGGGCCACAAGGCGTTCTTCAACTCCGCGGCGGCGCGGGCGGCCGGCCTGGATCGCGACACCCCGGACCCCAAGGGCGCGCGCTACGGCCGGGACACCGCCGGCGAACTGGACGGCACCGCCGAGGAATCCGCCGCGGTGTTCCCCTTGCTGAACGGCGCGATCAAGGTCGGTGACTACCCGGCGATGCTGATGGCCGAATGCGACCGGCTGAACCGGGCCGGGCTGACCACCTGCTCGGAGATGGCGTTCGACCCGATGTTCCGGCCGATGCTGGCCGCCCTGCACGACCAGATCACAGTGCGGCTGCGCACCTACGAGATGTCCACCGCCGACCTGCACACCGATGCCGAACCCGGCGACGGGGACGACCTGGTGCGGCAGGTCGGTATCAAGATCTGGGTGGACGGCTCGCCGTGGATCGGCAACATCGATCTGACGTTCCCTTACCTGGACACCGAGGACACCCGCGCCATCGGCGTCGCGCCCGGGTCATGCGGACACGCCAACTACACCCGTGAGCAGCTCGCCGAGATCGTCGGCACCTTCTACCCGTTGGGCTGGCAGATGGCCTGCCACGTGCAGGGCGATCGCGGTGTCGACACCATCCTGGACGTGTATGAGCAAGCGCTGCAAGCCAATCCGCGCGAGGATCACCGCCTGCGGTTGGAGCACGTCGGTGCCATCACCGACGCTCAACTGCAGCGGGCCCACGAGCTGGGGGTCACCTGCAGCCTGTTCGTCGACCAGCTGCACTACTGGGGCGACGTGATCGTCGACGGGTTGTTCGGTCCCGAGCACGGGGAGCGGTGGATGCCGTGCGGGTCGGCGCTGGCCACCGGCATGCGGATTTCGCTGCACAACGATCCACCGGTCACCCCCGAGGAGCCGCTGCGCAACATCAGCGTCGCGGCGACCCGCACCGCGCCGAGCGGGCGGGTGCTGGCGCCGCAGGAACGGCTGACCGTGGCGCAGGGCCTGCGGGCGCAGACCCTCGATGCCGCCTACCAGCTGTTCGCCGACGACGTGCTCGGGTCCATCGAGGTCGGCAAGTACGCCGATCTCGTTGTGCTGTCGGCGGATCCATGCGCGGTGGACCCCGAAGACGTCGCCGGATTGACCGTCCGGGCCACCTATCTGGCGGGCCGACAGGTTTATCCCAAACCGGCGTGACGGGGTTGCTGTCGTGGCAGGCTGTGGTCATGTCAGCTTTGCCCGAGCCCCGGTTTCTGGACGAACGCGTCGCACACTGGGCGGCCACCAAACCCGATGAGGAAGCGGTGACCTACCGCGACCGCACCTGGACCTGGTCGCAGTGGGACGACAGGATCCGGCGGGTGGCCGGAGCCCTGGCCGCCGGCGGCATCGGCCACGGCGACGTCGTCGCCTTCCTGGACAAGAACCACCCCGCGTGTGTGGAGGTGACGCTGGCCGCCGCGTCGCTCGGTGCAGCCAACGCCATCATCAATTTTCGGCTCGCCGCCGACGAATTGGACTACGTGGTCAACGATTCCGGCGCCAAACTGCTGTTCGCCGGTGCCGACCTCAAGGCGGGCGTCGAGGCCATCCGCGACAAGCTGCCCGCGGTCACCGAGATCATCGAGGTCAAACCCGACGGCGACGACGAGTACGAGGCCATGCTGGACGCTGCCACCCCGACCGGCCGCTCGGCGGAGGTGAGCCCTGACGACGTCTGCATCATCATGTACTCCTCGGGCACCACCGGCCGACCCAAAGGTGTGGCCCTGTCCCAGGCCAACGTCATCGCCCACACCATCAATGCGTTCGAGGGCTGGACGGCCGACCCGGGGGACAAGAACCTGGTGGCCATGCCCCTGTTCCACGTGGGCGGTACCTCCTACATGCAGTACGGCCTGCACCACGGGGTAGCCAGTTACATGACACGCGACGTCGACGGCGCGGCGCTGGCCGGCGGCATCCTGGCCGGCGCGAACCGGACGTTCCTGGTGCCCGCGGTGCTCTCGAAGGTGCTCGACAGCGGTCCGGACGCGGTGAAGTTGTTCGGTGCGTTGAAGACCTACGCCTACGGCGCGTCGCCCATGCCGCTACCGCTGCTGCGCCAGGCGCTGGAGGCGTGGCCCGAGACCGAGTTCATCCAGGTGTACGGGCTGACCGAGATCTGTGGGGCGATCACCCGGCTGATGCCCGAGGACCACCGCAGCGGCGACGAGGACCGGATGATCAGCGCGGGCACATTGGTGCCAGGCGCAGAACTGCGCGTCGTGGACCCCAACACCGGCGAGGACATGCCGGACGGCTCGCAGGGCGAATTGTGGTTCCGCACACCGCAGCTGATGAAGGGTTACCTGAACAAGCCGGAGGCCACGGCCGAGGCCATCACCGCTGACGGGTGGTTCCGCACCGGTGACATCGGGCGGATCGACGCCGACGGCTACATCTTCATCGAGGACCGGCTCAAGGACATGATCATCACCGGCGGCGAGAATGTGTACTCCATCGAGGTGGAGCGCATCCTCGCCGAGCACCCCGCGGTGGCCGAGGTCGCGGTCTTCGGTGTGCCCGACGAGAAGTGGGGCGAGGCCGTCAAGGCCGTCGTCGCGCTGGAGGGGGAGGCCTCGGCGGAAGATCTGATCGCCTGGGCGCGCCGGCACCTCGCGGCCTTCAAATGTCCCAAGACCGTCGACTTCCTCGAAGCGCTGCCGCGCAACCCGACTGGCAAGATCATGAAGAAGGATCTGCGCAAACCACACTGGGAGGGCCGCGATCGCGCCACCGTTTGACGTACCGCTGGCCGACCTGTTGGAGCGGCTGCACGTGGTGGCGCTGCCGATGCGCGTCCGGTTCCGGGGGATCACCGTGCGTGAGGTGGCGCTGTTCGACGGACCCGCGGGCTGGGGCGAGTTCGGGGCGTTCCTGGAATACCAGCCACCCGAGGCCGCGCACTGGCTGGCCTCGGGAATCGAGGCGGCCTATGGGGTTTCACCCACGCCGCGGCGTGTGCTGATCCCGATCAACGCGACCGTGCCGGCCGTGTCCGCCGCCGAGGTGCCCGACGTGCTGGCCCGGTTCCCCGGTGCCGGGACCGCGAAGGTGAAGGTCGCCGAGCCGGGTCAGACCCTTGCCGACGACGTCGCCCGTGTGGCGGCGGTCCGCGCGCTGGTGCCCGTGGTCCGCGTCGATGCGAACGGCGGCTGGACCGTCACCCAGGCCGTCGAGGCCGCTCGTGCCCTGGGTCCGCTGGAGTATCTCGAACAGCCCTGTGCCACAGTCGAAGAGCTGGCCGAGGTGCGCCGGTTGATCGACGTGCCGGTGGCCGCCGACGAGTCGATTCGCAAGGCCGAGGATCCGTTCCGGGTGGTGGACCTGGCGGCCGCCGACATCGCGGTGGTGAAGGTGGCCCCGCTCGGCGGGGTGCGCCGGCTGCTGGACATCGCCGCCGCGATCGGCATTCCGCTGGTCGTATCGAGTGCGCTGGACTCCGCGGTCGGCATGTCCCGCGGCCTGCTGGCCGCGGCCTGCCTGCCCGACCTGCCGCACGCCTGCGGATTGGGCACGGGTGGACTTTTCGTCGAAGACGTCGTGGACCCGGTGCCACCCGTCGATGGCTACCTGCGCGTCGGTCCGGTGACACCGGACCCCGCCAGGCTGGCCGGACTGGCGGTGGCACCGGCGCGGCGGCAGTGGTGGATCGACCGGGTGCGCGAATGTCATCCGTTCGTATGTAAGTAGGTCGCTACGCTGTTCAACCCGGACTGACCGTTTCAGACTGAAACCCATGAGCAGACTGCGCGTAGGGATGATGGACATGATCCTGGCGTCACGCCCGGCAGCCGATTCCTTCACCCGGGCGGGGTATCTCAGCGCGGCCGCCTGCCGGGTCGACTCGTTCTGGGTACCAGACCATCTGAACGCGCTGTTTCCTCGATCGTTATGGCAGCCGAAGTACTGCGGCGCGGCCAAACTCGTGCCGTCCGCTGACGCATTCCTGGAGCCGTGGACCATGTTGGGGCACATCGCGGCTCGCAACAGGATCGGCCGCATGCAACTCGGCGTCGGTGTGACCGACACCGGCCGGCGCAACCCCGCGGTCACCGCGCAGGCGGCGGCGACACTGCATCTGCTGACCAAAGGCCGCGCCATCCTGGGTATCGGTACCGGCGAACGGGAAGGCAACGAACCGTACGGGGTGGACTGGTCCAAGCCGGTGGCCCGTTTCGAGGAGGCGATGGCCACCATCCGGGCGCTGTGGGATTCGCGTGGCGAATTGGTGAACCGGGACTCGCCGTTCTTCCCGCTGCGCAACGCGCTGTTCGACCTACCGCCGTATCGCGGAAAGTGGCCGCCGATCTGGATCGCCGCGCACGGGCCGCGCATGTTGCGGGCCACCGGGCGCTATGCGGACGGGTTCTTCCCGGGTTTCCCGCACTCGCCGCAGGAGTACGCCCAGCGACTCGACATCGTCCGGTCTGCGGCTTCGGACGCCGGCCGTGACCCCATGGCCATCACCCCCGCCATCTGGATGATGGTGGTCACCGGGGGTAGCGCCGAAGACGTGGACGAGGCGCTGGATTCAGAGGTCCTGCGATCCGGCGGACTGTTGGCCTCGGATGCTTTCTACGCACAGCACGGCGCACAGCATCCGCTCGGGGAAGGCTTCACTGGGGCGCAGGACGTGCTGCCACAGGACTGGGATGAGCAGACCGCGTTGTCCTACATCAAAGGTGTGCCCAAGGAATTGATGTACAAGGGGCTGTTGTGTGGCACGCCGGATCAGGTGGTCGCTCAGGCCGCCGAATGGCGTGACCACGGCGTCCAACACATCGTCGTCATCAACGCATCGATTCTTCAGCGGGACCTGCGCAAGGGACTGGCGTCGAATCTGCACTTCCTCAAGGTCATCCGAGGTCTCAAGAAGCTCTGAAGGCTGTGAACGCGATGCAGGTCGGTCTGCTGGACATGAACACGGTGACTCGGCCCCGCGCCGACTCCTCCACCAGAGCTAGCTGTACTGACCACGGACGTTAGGTACGGCGTGGCGTGGTGACATGAAGAAGACCTCCGAGTGAAGTGCGAGCTGTCTAGGAACGCACCAACCACCTCGGAGGTCTTCGTGTCCCACCGTAATGCCCCGTTGTCAGAAACCGGACGACTGCGTCTGGCTCGCTGCGTCGTCGAGGACGGCTGGACGCTGCGACGAGCGGCCGAACGCTTCCAGGTCGCGGTCACCACGGCCCAGCGCTGGGCCTCGCGATACCGAGAGCTTGGCCAGGCCGGCATGGCCGATCGAAGTTCACGACCGCACCGACGCCCCCACCAAACGCCCACCCGTACCGAGCGCCGCATCATCAAGGTCCGGGTGTTGCGCCGGTGGGGACCAGCCCGGATCGGTTATCTGCTGGGCATTCATCCCTCGACCGTGCACCGAGTGCTGACCCGCTACGGGGTCGCCCGACTGCGCTGGCTGGACCGCCCGACCGGCAGGACCGTGCGCCGCATCCAGACGGCTGCCATAGGCGAACTGGTCCACATGGACGTCAAGAAAGTCGGCAAGATCCCCGAAGGTGGGGGCTGGCGGATGCGGGGCCGCACGATCGGTAACCGCAACGCTCATGCCGATAAACAGCCAGGGCAGCGCCGGAACCGACACTTGGTGCGCGGTTACCACTTCCTCCACACGGCCATCGACGCGCACTCCCGGCTGGTCTACAGCGAACTGTTGGCAGATGAACGCAAAGAGACCGCTGCCGCGTTCTGGACACGCGCCAACGCTTGGTTCAACGAGTGCGGGATCGCCGTACGGAAAGTGTTGACCGACAACGGTTCTTGCTACCGATCACACGTATTCCGGGACGCACTGGTTGGTATCGAGCACCGGCGAACCCGCCCCTATCGGCCGCAGACCAATGGCAAGGTCGAACGCTTTCACCGCACGCTGGCCGATGAATGGGCCTACGCCCGGCTCTACACCAACGATGCCGAACGCTGCGCGGAGTACCCGCGCTGGCTGCACACCTACAATTACCATCGCGGCCACACCGCCCTCGGCGGTCAACCACCAGCCAGCCGTGTACCTAACCTCTCAGGTCAGTACAGCTAGCCATCTGTCCGCGGTCGTCGCCCGGCTGGATTCGTTCTGGGTGCCCGACCACCTCAACGCGATGTTTCCCCGCGCCCTGTGGCAACCCAAATACTGTGGCGCGGCGCGGTTGGCGCCCACGGTGGACGCCTGTATGGAACCGTGGACGATGCTCGGCAGCCTCGCCGCGCGCCACCGCGTCGCCCGCATGCCGCTCGGACTGTGTGTCACCGATTCCGGCCGCCGCAATCCCGCGGTCAGCGCGCAAGCCGCGGCCACGATGAACCTGCTGACCAAGGGCCGCTTCATCTTTGGTATCGGGCCCGGTGAGCGGGAAGGCAATGAGCCTTACGGGGTGGAGTGGTCCAAGCCCGTCGGGCGGTTCGAAGAAGCGATGGCGACGATTCGGGCGTTGTGGAATTCCGGTGGCGAGCTGGTGAACCGGGACTCGCCGTTCTTCCCGCTGCGCAATGCACTCTTCGACCTGCCGCCCTATCGGGGCAAGTGGCCCGAGATCTGGATCGGTGCGCACGGGCCGCGGATGTTGCGCATCGCGGGGCGCTACGGCGACGGATTCTTCCCCGCGTTCCCGCATTCACCTCAGGACTACGCGCAGCGCCTCGACGTGGTCCGCTCGGCCGCCTCGGATGCCGGGCGCGACCCGATGGCGATCACCCCGGCGCTGCTGGCCATCGTGGTCACCGCGCGCACCCGGGCCGAGGTCGACGAAGCCCTCGAATCGGAGGTGATGCGGGCGGGCTGCCTGGCCGCGTCCGACGAGATCTTCGCCCGGCACGGGGCGCAGCATCCGCTCGGGGTGGGATTCACCGGTGGCCAGGATCTGCTGCCCCAGGACTGGGATGAGCAGACGGCCTTGGCGCACATCAAGGGTGTACCGCCCGGGTTGGTCCGCGACATGGGCCTGATCGGCACTCCGGACGAGGTGCTTGAGCAGGCCGCGCAGTGGCGCGACAGCGGGGTCCGTCATCTGGTGACGATCAACGGCAGCTTCATGCAGCGCAGTCTCCGTAACGGCGTCGCGGCGATGCCGTCGTTCTACTCGGTGCTGCGCCGGCTGCGCAAGCTGTGACCGCGGGGCGGCCGGGGGTCGGTCGCCGAGAGTGATATCGCATGCGATATCGCTTTCTGGACTCGAGTGGACGGAGGGTTCCCGGCTCAGAACAGGTCTTCCAGCGACGGCGGGCGCCCGCACAACTTCTGGACCACCCATTGGTTCAGCGACACCCGCTGCTCGGCGGCCTCGACCATGAGCTTGCCGTGCAGTATCGGCGAGGTGCGCACCACGAACCGTCCGCTGTAGCGGCGGTCTGTCACGGATGCCGGCGGGTCGAAACCCTCCTCGGCCATCTCGGCGGCATAGGTGCACACCTCCTTCTCGATCGCGGCGGTCGCTTCTGCGGCGGTGGCGCCGTAGGCGAACTGGGTGGGGAATTCCAGGCACAGGCCCAGGTATCTCCCGGCGTCGGGAGACCATTCGGCGCGGTAGGTGTAGCGCGGCATGGCCAGATCATTGCCCCCGGGTCCGACACGAAGCGGCCTGTCCTGATCTGTGGGGACCGTGTCCTGGACGCCATGGCCGGTGAGCGTCACGATGAGATCGTGACGCGATCGGTGGTGATCCTCGGTTACGGCGGCGTGCAATCACTCGACGTCGCCGGCCCCTTCGACGTGTTCACCGGCGCCACCATGCACCTGGCCGCCCAACACAGTCCGGGCGGCTACGCCGTGCAACTGGTCTCGATGGACGGTCGACCGGTCACGACGATGACCGGACTGGAGTTCGTCGCCGCCGCCCCGCCCGATCCGCACGAGCCCATCGACACCATCGTCATCCCCGGCGGCTTCGGCGTCGAAGAAGCGCGGCGCAATCCCGCGATCGTCGACTGGATCCGCACGGCCGCCACGGGTGCCCGCCGCATCGTGACCGTCTGCTCGGGCGCATTCCTGGCTGCCGAAGCCGGGCTGCTCGACGGCTGCACCGCCACCACGCACTGGGCGGCCGCCGGCCACCTCGCCTGCGAGTTCCCCGACATCACCGTCGACCCGGAACCGATCTTCGTGCGCAGTTCCGATCAGGTGTGGACCGCGGCCGGTGTCACCGCCGGGATCGACCTGGCGCTGCACCTGGTCGAGGAGGACCACGGCACCGAGATCGCGCAGACCGTGGCGCGCTGGCTGGTGCTCTACCTGCGCCGCCCGGGCGGGCAGACCCAGTTCGCGGCCCCGGTGTGGATGCCGCGCGCCAAACGCGCGCCCATCCGCGATGTGCAGGAGGCCATCGACTCGGAACCCGGCGGTACACACAGCATTTCGGCCCTGGCCGAACGGGCCGCCATGAGTCCGCGCCACTTCACCAGGCTGTTCACCGAGGAGGTCGGCGAGGCGCCCGGCGCCTACGTCGAACGCATCCGCACCGACGCCGCCCGTCGTCAGCTGGAGGAGACCGACGACACCGTCACCGTCATCGCCACCCGCTGCGGATTCGGCAGCGCGGAAACCATGCGCCGCAACTTCGTTCGGCGCGTGGGTATCTCGCCGGATCAATACCGAAAATCGTTCGCATAAAGGAGAAATCATGCAGACCGCCATCGTGTTGTATCCCGGCTTCACCGCGCTGGACTTCATCGGGCCGTACGAATCGCTGCGTTGGCTGCCCGACACCGAGGTGCGCTTCCTCTGGCACGAACCCGGACCAATCGCCGCGGACTCCGGGGTGCTCGTCGTCGGCGCCACCCACTCCTTCGACGAGACGCCCTCGCCCGACGTGATCCTGATCCCCGGTGGCTTCAGCACCGTGGAGCACGCCCGCGACGAGCGGCTGCTCGACTGGGTGCGCCGTGCCCACCGGACCGCGACGTGGACGACGTCGGTGTGCTCGGGCTCGCTCATCCTGGCGGCCGCCGGCGTCCTGGACGGGAAGCGGGCCACCTCGCACTGGGCGGCGCTGCCCATCCTCAAGACGTTCGGGGTGACGCCCGTCGGTGACGAGCGCGTGGTGCACCAAGGTGACGTGGTGACGGCCGCGGGCGTCTCCGCCGGTATCGACCTCGGACTGTGGCTGGCCGCGCAGATCGCGGGGGAGGACCGCGCCAAGGCCATCCAGCTGTCCATGGAGTACGACCCGCAGCCCCCGTTCGACTCGGGGCACTTCTCGAAGGCGTCCACGGCGACCAAGGCGTCGGCCACCGCGCTGATGTCCCGCGAGCTGTTGAAACCCGCCGCGCTCAAGGCCAGCACACTGCTGCTGTGGGACCAGGCGATCAAGAAGGTCCGCAACCGCAAGTAGGGTCGGCCGGGTGAACCTGGCTTTCGACGACCGCGGTACCGGTGATCCTGTCCTCTTCATCGCCGGCCGCGGCGGTGCCGGTCGTACCTGGCACCTGCATCAGACCCCGGCCTTCCGGCGCGCGGGCTACCGCGTCATCACGTTCGACAACCGCGGTATCGGCGCCACCGAGAACGCCAGCGGCTTCACCACCGAACAGGTGGTCGCCGACACCGCCGCGCTGATCGACGAACTGGTCGGCGGCCCGGTGCGGGTCGTGGGCGTGTCGATGGGCTCGTTCATTGCGCAGGAACTGATGCTGGCCCGGCCGGACCTGGTCACCCAGGCCGTCCTGATGGCCACCCGCGGCAGGCACGACAAGGCCCGCGACTTCTTCAGCAAGGCCGAACGCGAGCTCGCCGCCGCGGGCATCGTCCTGCCGCCGGCCTACGACGCGAAGGTCCGGTTGCTGGAGAGCTTCTCGCCCAAGACCCTGAACGACGATCGCGCAGTGATGGACTGGGCGGAGATGTTCTCCATGTGGCCCACCAAATACACCCCGGGGCTGCGCACCCAACTGGACGTGTCACCGCAGAGCAACCGGCTGCCCGCGTATCAGAGCATCAGCGCGTCGGTGCTGGTCATCGGGTTCACTGACGACATCGTGATGCCCCCGCACCTCAGCCGCGAGGTGGCCGACGCCATCCCGCGCGGCCGGTTCCTGGAGATCGGCGACGCCGGGCATCTGGGCTTCATCGAGCAGCCCGACACCGTCAACGACGCCATCCTGCAGTTCTTCGGCGAGCAGCGCACCTCATTGCCCATCGAGGCCGCCCCGGTTCGGCCCGGCATAGGCTGACGTGGTGAACCCCTCGACGACCCAGGCACGTGTCGTCGTCGACGAACTCGTTCGCGGCGGCGTCCGCGACGTGGTGCTGTGCCCCGGTTCACGCAACGCGCCTCTGGCCTTCGCCCTGCATGACGCGGACAAGTCGGGTCGGATCCGCCTGCACGTGCGCATCGACGAACGCACCGCCGGCTACCTGGCGATCGGGCTGGCGCTCGGCGGCCAGGCTCCGGTGTGCATCGCGATGACCTCGGGTACCGCGGTGGCCAACCTCGGGCCCGCGGTGGTCGAGGCCAACTACGCCCGGGTGCCGCTGATCGTGCTGAGCGCCAACCGGCCCTATGAACTGCTGGGCACCGGCGCCAACCAGACGATGGAGCAGCTGGGCTACTTCGGCACCCAGGTGCGCGAGAACATCAGCCTCGGGCTGGCCGAACACGACGATCTGGCGGCGCTGAACGCCCAATGGCGGTCGGCCACCTGCCGGGTGCTGGTCGCCGCCACCGGGTCACGCAGCGCCAACGCCGGACCGGTGCAGTTCGACATCCCGCTGCGCGAGCCGCTGGTCCCCGACCGTGACGACCACGACGAGACCCCGGCGGGCCGCCCCGACGGCAAGCCGTGGACGCACACCCCGCCGGTCACGTTCGACCAGCCGCTGGACATCGATCTGACCCCGGACACCGTCGTCATCGCCGGACACGGCGCGGGCCACCACCCCACGTTGGCCGCGCTGCCGACCGTCGCCGAGCCGACCGCCCCGGCGCCGGTCAATCCGTTGCATCCGCTGGCACTCCCGCTGCTGCGCCCGAAGCAGGTCATCATGTTGGGCCGGCCCACCCTGCACCGCCCCGTCTCGGCGCTGCTGGCCGACCCCGCGGTGCCGGTCTTCGCGCTGACCACCGGCCCGCGCTGGCCCGACGTGTCCGGCAACTCGCAGGCCACCGGCACCCGCGCGGTCACCCACGGGACACCCGACCAGGGCTGGCTCGACCGCTGCGCCGATCTTCACCGCCGCACCCTCGCGGCGGTGCACAGCCAACTGGCGCAGCACCCGCTGACAACCGGCCTGCACGTCGCCGCGGCGGTGGCCGCAGCGCTGCGCGACGGCGACCAGCTGGTGCTCGGCGCGTCCAACCCGGTGCGCGACGTAGCCCTGGTCGGCCTGGCCGCGCCCGGGGTGTCGGTGCGCTCCAATCGTGGGGTCGCGGGCATCGACGGCACGGTGTCCACGGCCATCGGTGCGGCACTCGCGCATGACCGTGCGGGAGGGCAGACGGTGGCGTTGATCGGCGACCTGACCTTCGTGCACGACAGCTCGGGTCTGCTGATCGGGCCCACCGAGCCCACCCCGAAGAACCTGACCATCGTGGTGTCCAACGACAACGGCGGCGGCATCTTCGAACTGCTGGAGCAGGGCGACCCACGCTTCTCCGATGTGTCCTCGCGGATCTTCGGCACACCGCACGATGTCGACGTGGGCGCGCTGTGCCGCGCCTACCACGTGGACAACGCGCAGGTCGATGTGTCGGATCTGGCGGGCGTCCTCGACGTGCCGTATGACGGGATGCGGGTGCTGGAGGTGAAGGCCGACCGGTCGTCGTTGCGTGCGCTGCACGCGTCGATCAGGGCGGCGCTCTAGTGGTTGCTGTCGTCGAACGCCTGAAAGCGTTCTGGCGCAGGGTGATTCCGCACGTGTTCGGTGACGGGCCGCAGACCCGGTCGCAGCGGATCGCGCGCCGGGTCCGGGTCGGCATCGTGGTCGCCGCCTGCCTGGTGACGTTCCAGTCCGTGCTGCTGGTCGTCGGCGCATGGGTGAACGACGGCCAGATCGAACGCGACATGGGGGTGGCGGCAGCCGAGGTGCTCGACGCGGGCCCGCGCCGCTCCACCATCGAGTTCGTGACCCCCGACCGCGTCACCTACCGCCCCGAGCTCGGGGTGCTCTACCCGTCCGAGCTCGAGGCCGGGATGCGCATCTATGTCGAGTACGACAAGTCCAATCCGGATCTGGTGCGCGTGCAGCACCGCAACGCCTCGCTGTCGATCGTGCCGGCGGGCTCCATCGCGGTGCTCGGCTGGCTGATCGCGGGCGCGGCGCTGGTGGTGGTGGAAATGGTGGAACGGCGTCTCACGCCGTCTCGACCAGTTTCTTGAGCCAGTCGTTGTCGTAGATGTCGACCTTGCGGTCCTTGTTCAGGTCGTAGATGGTCGGCGTGCCGGTCACGGTTGGGTCGATGTCGTAGAGGAACCCGAAGTTCATGTCCTCCATGCCCGCGACGTCCACGGACGACTCGCCGTCGGCGATGAGTTGCGCCTGCGCGTCGGGCACTCCGGAAGTGCGGGCCATGTCGGCCATTTCGTCGTCGGTGGGTCCCTTACCGCCGGGATCCTGGTTGGCCCACAGTTCCTCGACGAAGGACTGGAAGGCGGTTGCCGGGGTCTGCTTGGCCTGGGCCGAGACGAACAACGCGTTGGCGACGCGCTCGGAATGATGATTGCCGCCCTCGTCGAGGAAGGTCATCGGCCGGTAGGTGACCTGCAGGGCGCCGATCCCGATGTAGTAGCGGATGGCATCGCCGAAATCATGCTGCAGATCCGCGCAGTGGGTGCACTGCGGTTCGGTGTAGATCTCGATGCGGGCGGGTGCGTCGGGGAATCCCGCCACGATGCCGAAACCGTCCTTGCTCACCTCGGTCATCGGTTTCACCGGATCGGGCTGAGCGTTGCCGGTAACCTGGCGAGCGCACCCGACCCCGCTCAGCAGCGTTAACGCGGCCAGCACCACCAACCATCGACGCACAGGGGCAACCGTACCGCTGTCGTGGTGTTCGCACGCCATATGCCCTCACGCAACCGCGTTGTCAACAACCGCTGCGACAGTGAGGGCGTGCGCGTTGCAATCGTTGCCGAATCGTTCCTCCCGAACGTCAACGGCGTCACCAACTCGGTGCTTCGGGTGATCGAGCATCTCCGACGCACCGGTCACGAGGTCATCGTCATCGCCCCCGACACCCCGCGCGGCCAGCCGCCCGCGGACCGGGTGCACGACGGTGTCCGCGTTCACCGGGTGCCGTCCAAGATGTTCCCCAAGGTCACCTCGCTGCCGCTGGGCGTGCCGCGGCCGCGAATGGTGAACGTGCTGCGTGGTTTCAACCCCGACGTGGTGCACCTGGCCTCGCCCGCGCTGCTCGGGTGGGGTGGCGTGCACGCCGCCCGCCACCTCGGCGTGCCGACCGTGGCCGTGTTCCAGACCGACGTCGCCGGGTTCGCCGAGAGCTACGGGATGGGCATGCTGTCCCGGGTGTCGTGGGCGTGGACGCGCCGGCTGCACAGCAAGGCCGACCGCACCCTGGCGCCGTCCACCGCTGCCATGGAAGACCTTGAGGCACATCGCATTCCGCGGGTGCAGAAATGGGGCCGCGGCGTCGACATCACCGGTTTCGTGCCGTCGGCGCGCGACGAGGCGCTGCGCCGAAGGCTCTCGCCCGCGGGCAAGCCGATCGTCGGGTTCGTCGGCCGGCTGGCCCCGGAGAAGCACGTGGAGCGCCTGGCCGTGCTGGCAGGGCGCGACGATCTGCAGTTGGTCGTCGTCGGTGACGGAGTGGACCAGCCGAAGCTGAAGACGCTCATGCCGAATGCGGTGTTCACCGGTGCGCTCTACGGCGCCGAACTGGCCGCCGCCTACGCGAGCATGGACGTGTTCGTGCACCCCGGTGAACACGAAACCTTCTGTCAGGCCGTGCAAGAGGCGATGGCCTCCGGCCTGCCGGTGGTCGCGCCCAACGCCGGCGGCCCTCGCGATCTGGTCGCCCCGATGCACACCGGTCTGCTGCTCGGCGTCGATGAATTCGAGGACCGGCTGCCCGGCGCCGTCGACCACCTGATCTCCGAGCGGGCCCGCTACTCGGCGGCGGCCCGGCGTAGCGTGCTGGCCCGCACCTGGCCCGCCGTCTGCGACGAACTGCTGGGCCACTACGAGGCCGTCATCGGCCTGCACCGCCGTAAGGCCGCCTGACCTCAGGACCGGATGAACTCCAGCAGGTCCGCGTTGATCACGGCGGCCTGTGTGGTCGGCATCCCGTGCGGGAAGCCCGGATAGATCTTCAAGGTGGCGTTGGGCAGCAGCTTGGCCGACAGCACACCGGCGTCCTCGTAGGGCACGATCTGGTCGTCGTCGCCGTGCATCACCAAGGCCGGCAAGGTGATCTTCTTGAGGTCCTCGGTGAAATCGGTCTGCGAGAACGCCACGATGCCGTCGTAATGTGCTTTGGCGCCGCCCATCATGCCCTGGCGCCACCAGTTTTCGATGACAGCTTCCGACGGCTCGACACCGTCGCGGTTGAAGCCGTAGAACGGGCCCGACGGCAGCGCCCGGTAGAACTCGGAGCGGTTCGCGGCCAACTGCGCCTGCAGGTCGTCGAACACCGCCTTGGGCAGCCCGCCCGGATTGGCTTCGGTCTGCACCATCAGCGGCGGCACCGAACTGATCAGCACGGCCTTGGCGGCCCGGTCCTGACCGTGCCGGGCCAGGTAGCGCGCCACCTCGCCACCGCCGGTGGAATGACCGACGTGCACGGCGTCACGCAGGTCCAGATGGTTGACCACCGCGGCCAGGTCGTCGGCGTAGTGGTCCATGTCGTGGCCGTCGCCCACCTGCGCCGAGCGGCCGTGCCCGCGCCGGTCATGGGCGATGACGCGGTAGCCGTGCTGCAGGAAGAACAGCATCTGGGTATCCCAGTCGTCCGCGGACAGTGGCCAGCCATGACTGAACACGATGGGCTGCCCCGACCCCCAGTCCTTGTAGAAGATCTCGACGCCGTCGGCGGTGGTGATGGTGGGCATGGGACAACCGTACGCGGATCGGTTGGTCAGCCCTGCGCTTCGACCGAAACCGGTTGCCACGCTTCCCATGTGGCCAGCCGGCTCTCGTAGTCGGCTTTGGCCAGCTGCAGCGGCAGCTCGCCGAAGAACACCCGCAGCGGAGGCTGCTCGGCGTCGACGATCTTGAGCACCGCCGCGGCTGATGCCTGCGGGTCGCCGGACTTGGCGGTCCGTTGGCTGCGGGCCCGGTCGGCCTCGGCGTGCGCGTCGGCGTAGTCGGGCAGCGGCGTCGCACGCTTGGCAGACGAGCCGGCCCAGTCGGTGGAGAACCCGCCCGGCTCGATCAGCGTGACGTGGATGCCGAACGACGCGACCTCCTGGGCCAGGGACTGCGAGAAGCCCTCGAGCGCCCACTTGGACGCGTGGTAGATACCGACGTTCTGGAACGCGGTGATGCCACCGATCGAGGACACCTGCAGGAAGTGTCCGCTGCGCTGCGCGCGCAGATACGGCAGCGCGGCCTGGGTGACCCACAGTGCGCCGAACACGTTCGTCTCGATCTGATCCCGGGCCTCGGCTTCGGAGAGCTCCTCGATGAACCCGAACTGGCCGTAGCCGGCGTTGTTCACGACGATGTCGAGCCGGCCGAAATGGTCATGGGCCCGTGCGACGGCCGCGAAGTCGGCGTCGCGATCGTTGACGTCCAGGCGCAGCGGCAGCAGCGCGTCGCCATACTTCTGCGCCAGGTCGTCCAGTGTGGTGGTGTCGCGTGCCGTGGCGGCCACCTTGTCGCCACGCTCCAGCGCCGCGATGGCCCATTCCCGGCCGAAGCCCCGCGATGCCCCCGTGATGAACCACACCTTCTCCGCCATGTCCTGCCTCTTTCCTGTCGGCACCTGTGCGGTAGCAACAGCACCACGCCCTGGTCATTCCCGGAAGTACGAGACTCACAGGTAGTTTTAGTCCGGTGAGCCGCGCGACGTTGGAGAAAGACCCCCATGAGGTGGCGTCGATGTTCGACGCCGTGGCCCGGCGCTACGACATCACCAATACGGTGATGTCGCTGGGCCAGGACCGGTTCTGGCGCCGTCAGACGCGCGCCGCGCTGCAGATCGGCCCAGGGGACAAGGTGCTCGATCTGGCGGCCGGGACGGCGGTCTCGACGGTCGAACTCTCGGCCTCCGGAGCCTGGTGTGTGGCGGCCGACTTCTCGGTGGGCATGCTGCGTGCCGGCGCGACGCGGGCGGTGCCCAAGGTGGGAGCGGATGCGACCAAGCTGCCGTTCGCCGACGGGGTGTTCGACGCGGTGACCATTAGCTTCGGGCTCCGCAACGTGGTCGACCACGCCGAAGGCCTGCGCGAGATGGCCCGGGTGACCCGTCCGGGCGGGCGGCTGGTGGTGTGTGAGTTCTCCACACCGACCAACGGGCCGTTCGCGACCGTGTACAAGGAATACCTGATGAAGGCGTTGCCGGCCATGGCGTCGGCCGTGTCCAGCAATCCGGATGCCTATGTCTACCTTGCGGAGTCGATCCGCGCGTGGCCGGACCAGGCCGAGCTGGCCGCCCGGATCGCCGACGCGGGCTGGGGTTCGGTGCGCTGGCGCAACCTCACGGGTGGCATCGTGGCGCTGCATGCCGCAGTCAAGCCTTGAGTGTTCCCGTTCTGGCGGTCGCCGGGCACCTCGGCGCCGGTAAGACCACGCTGCTCAACCACCTGCTGCGCAACAGCTCCGGCACCCGAATAGGCGCGCTGGTCAACGATTTCGGGGCAGTCAACATCGATGCGATGCTGGTCGCCGGTCAGGTCGACGCGATGGCAGCGCTGTCCAACGGCTGCATCTGCTGCGTCACCGAGGACGGTGAGGTCGCCGAGATGCTCGGCAAGCTGGCCGCCGTCAAGCCGCGGCTGGACCTCATCGTGGTGGAGGCCAGCGGCGTCGCGGAGCCACCCGCGTTGGCGCGCACCATCATGGCGGTGGACGACAAGCGCTTTCACTACGCCGGCCTGGTCCTGGTGGTCGACGCCACGGCACCGGCCGAACTGGGCCACGGAGTGCGGGTGGCCGATCTGGTGGTGCTGAACAAGGCTTCTGCGGCAACAGATCTCGATGCGATCTGCGACGCCGTGCGCGCGCTGAACCCAGGAGTGCCTTTGGTGCCCACCGAATTCGCCCGGGTCGATCCGCAGCTGCTCATCGACCCGGCGCCGCGCCCGCTACGCGCGCAGATGTCGTTCGACGAGCTGGCGCACGACGATCACCACCACGCCCACCCGACGTACCAGAGCATCGAGTTCCGCGCCGACACGCCCCTGAACCCGCGCCCGTTCATGGCCCTGCTGCGTGACCGGCCCCAAGGCCTTTACCGGGCAAAGGGTTTCGTGGACTTCGGGCCGAAACACCGTTATCTGCTGCAACTGGTGGGCGGCTCGGTGCGGTTCGAGAAGCAGCGGCGCGCCGGCACCGAGTTGGTGTTCATCGGCACCGACGTGGACACCGCCGCCCTGCACGCGGCGCTGCAGGATTGCACCACCGAGCCCGCGGATGAGGCGGCCATCCTCGGAGTGCTCAAGTACGTGGTCTAGGTATGCTGACCGCTCACCCGAGTTCGAGGAGCAGTGTTGTTCAAGGTCAATGAGTATTTCGACGGTGATGTCGCCTCGATCGCGTTCGCGACGTCGGCGGGACCCGCGACCGTCGGCGTCATGGCTGTTGGCGAATACGAGTTCGGGACCTCGACGCTGGAGATCATGCACGTCGTCTCGGGGGCGCTGACGGTCAAGCTGCCCGGCCGTGACGACTGGGAAACCTTTACTGTCGGAACGCAGTTCACCGTGCCCGCGGACAGCAAATTCGGGGTGCGTACCGAGGTCGAGACGGCCTACCTGTGCGAGTACCGCTGACGCTCAGCGAAACGGCTTGCGCTGGTCGAGGCGGCGTGATGCCCGGCCTGCCGTCCGCCACACCCGGGCGACCAGGTCTTCGTCCTCGTCGGTGACCAGATTGCCCATCATCCGCACCGCGACCTTCATCAGGAAGTCCGACCGCATCGCCACCGGCCCCGTCGTCGGCAGGAACCGCGGGTAGGTGAGCAGCAGCGCCAGCCGGCGGGCTGCCGAGAATCCGCGGGCGTAATGCTCGGTCAGCACCGCGGGCCACGCTTCGGTGAGATCGCCGGAGTCCAGGAGTTCGACGGCCAGCCGCCCGGTCTCCAACCCGTAGTCGATGCCCTCCCCGTTGAGTGGGTTGACGCAGGCCGCCGCGTCGCCGATCAACATCCAGTTCGGCCCGGCCACCCCGCTGACCGCGCCGCCCATCGGGAGCAGAGCCGACAGGCCGGCCCGGGGTTCGCCGGTGAAATCCCATTCCTCGCGGCGCAGCCCGGCGTAGTAGGACATCAGCCGCGGCAGCCGGACGTCGGCGGGCCGCTTCGCGGTGGCCAGCGCGCCCACCCCGATGTTCACCTCCCCGTTGCCGAGCGGGAAGATCCAGCCGTAGCCGGGCAAGATTTCGCCTTCGGGGGAACGTAATTCGAGGTGTGAGGTCAGCCACGGTTCGGCGGCGCGCGGGCTGGCGATGTACCCCCGGATCGCCACCGCGTACACGGTCTCCTGATGCCAGGTGCGGCCCAGGGCCCGGCCCAGCGTCGAGCGGGCACCGTCGGCGACGATCAGTGTGCCCACGCCGATCTCGGTGCCATCGTCGAGGGTCAGCGTCGACACCGCGCCTCGCGCATCATGTTTCACACCCACCGCTTTGGCCCCGAGGAGCATCTTCGCGCCGTCGTCGGCGGCGACCATCCGGATCCGGTCGTCGAGTTCGGTGCGCGGCACGGCGCTGCTGGTCGACGGGAACGACGGCCCCGGCCAGCGGATCTCGACGTCTGCGCCGAACCCGGACATCCGCAGACCGTGGTGCCGGATCCGCCCGTCCAACCACGTTCCCAGACCGAGGCGTTCCAGCTCGGCGACCGCGCGCGGGGTCAGCCCGTCACCGCACGCCTTGTCGCGGGGGAACTGCGCCGAGTCGATCACCAGCACGTCACGCCCGGCGCGAGCCGCCCACGCAGCAGCCGACGAACCGGCGGGTCCGGCCCCGACGACAACCACATCTGCTCGCCTCATAACGCCTCACAGTATGTTGGACGAATGAGGACACCGGCGAGTGTGGTGGCGGGGGTGGACTTCGGGGACCCGGAGTTTGCCGCACGGGTGCGCGAGGGGGTCGCGCGCGTCGAAGATCTGATGTCCACCGAGCTGGGCAAAGCCGATGAGCTGATGGCCGAGGCCGTGCAGCACCTGTTCCAGGCCGGTGGCAAGCGCTTCCGGCCGCTGTTCACCGTGCTGGCGGCGTCGCTGGGGCCGCAGCCCGATCACCCCGACGTCGCCATCGCCGGCGCGGTGATCGAGCTGGTGCACCTGGCGACGCTGTATCACGACGACGTCATGGACGAGGCCCAGGTGCGCCGCGGGGCCGACAGCGCCAACGCCCGCTGGGGCAACAACATCGCCATCCTGGCCGGTGACTACTTGTTCGCGACCGCTTCGCGGTTGGTGTCCCGGCTGGGCCCGGAGGCGGTGCGGGTGATCGCCGACACCTTCGCCCAACTGGTCACCGGGCAGATGCGCGAGACCCGCGGCGCGGTGACCGGTGCCGACGAGGTGGAGCACTACCTGAAGGTGGTCTACGAGAAGACGGCCTGCCTGATCGTGGCGTCCGGCCGGTTCGGTGCCACGTTCTCCGGCGCCGACGAGGAGCAGATCGAGCGGCTGGCCCGGCTGGGCGGCATCGTCGGCACCGCCTTCCAGATCTCCGACGACATCATCGACATCGACAGCGACCCCGACGAGTCGGGCAAGCTGCCGGGCACCGACCTGCGCGAGGGGGTGCACACCCTGCCGGTGCTGTACGCCCTGCGTGAACAGGGTGCCGACGCCGACCGGCTTCGGGAGCTGTTGGCCGGTCCGGTCGAGGACGACGACAAGGTCGCGGAGGCGCTGGATTTGTTGCGCCGGTCCCCGGGTATGACACGGGCCAAGGAGGCGGTGGCCGATTACGCCCGCCAGGCCCGTGCCGAGTTGGATCTGTTGCCCGACTGCCCCGGGCGGGCCGCACTGGCAACGCTGGCGGACTACACCGCCAACCGGCACGGCTAGGTGCAGGAACCTGCGGGGGTGGCTCGGCGTTACATGAGCGGGGACTTTCGTAGGAAGGGAAGCAGATGACCTGGCATCCACATGCCAATCGGTTGAAGACGTTCATGCTGTTGGTCGGCATGTCCGCGCTGATCGTGTTCATCGGAGCGCTGTTCCGCAACCCGTCCATTCTGTGGCTGTCGGTGCTGTTCGCGGTGGGCATGAACGCCTATGTCTACTTCAACAGCGACAAGATGGCGCTGCGGGCCATGCACGCGCAGCCGGTCACCGAGATGCAGGCGCCGGCGATGTACCGCATCGTCCGCGAACTCGCGACCACTGCGCGCCAGCCCATGCCCCGGCTCTACATCAGTGACACCGACGCACCCAATGCGTTCGCCACCGGCCGCAATCCGCGCAACGCCGCGGTCTGTTGCACCACCGGCATCCTGCGCATCCTCGACGAGCGCGAACTGCGCGCCGTGCTGGGCCACGAGCTGTCGCATGTGTACAACCGCGACATCCTGATCTCGTGCGTCGCGGGTGCGCTGGCCTCGGTGATCACCGCACTTGCCAACATCGCGATGTTCGCGGGCATGTTCGGCGGGAACCGCGAGGGCGGCACCAATCCCTTTGCGATGCTGTTGGTTTCGCTGCTGGGTCCGATCGCCGCGACGGTGGTGAAGATGGCCGTGTCCCGGTCCCGTGAGTACCAGGCCGACCAGTCCGGCGCCGAATTGACCGGTGACCCGCTGGGCCTGGCGAGCGCGTTGCGCAAGATCTCCTACGGTGTGCAGGCCGCGCCGCTGCCGCCCGAGCCGCAGCTGGCCGACCAGGCGCATCTGATGATCGCCAACCCGTTCCGGGCGGGGGAGAAGATCGGCAAGCTGTTCTCCACCCATCCGCCGATGGAGGATCGCATCCGTCGCCTCGAGGACATGGCCGGCCGCCGCCTCTGAGCGACTTGTGCACGTTTCGTAACGCCAGGCGTTACGAAACGTGCACAAATCACAGTGGGGTCAGGCCGCGTCGACGAGGGTCTCGACGATGGTCGGGGTGACCCGCAGGACGTCGGCGCTGGCGATGTCGTAGAACAACCCGATCACCTCGATCTCCGGATGCGCCGTGAGCAACGGATGCTGGGCCAGGGTCTGCACCTGCACGGCGATGTTCACCATCGACAGCTGATCCGCTTCCCCGAACCCGGCCGCCGCCGCAGACCGTGCCACCGGGTGGTTTCCGCGCCGGAACGCCTCCAACGTCGGGTTGCCGTGCGCCAGCCATGATTTCAGGTGCTTGTCGTCCGGAGCTCCGTGCAGCAGCGCCTTCATCGCGCCGCAGCTGGAGTGCCCGCACACCACGATCGAGGACACGCCCAGCTGATCCACCGCGAAGGCGATGGCCGCTTCGACCGAGGCGTCCTGCTGGCCGGCGGGGATCATGTTTCCGACATTGCGGACGGTGAACAGATCGCCGGGGCCGCTGCTGGTGATCACGTTGGGCACCACCCGGGAGTCGGCGCAGGTGAGGAACAGCGTCTCGGGCTGCTGCACGTCCGCCAGCTCCTTGAGGTGCGGGCGCAGTGCCGGCGCGGTCCTGCGGTGGTAGTTCGCCAGGCCGTGCAGCATGGACGGCACGTGCTTCTGCTGCCACGAACTCCACGGCGCCACGCCGGACCGCTTGTCGAACGGGGTGAACCCACGCTCGGGCGGACCGTCCACGGCGCTGCCCATCTCGACGGCGCCGAGGTCGTGCAGATGCACCGTTCCGCCGGTCGTCTCGTGCTGGCGGCGCCATTCCTCGATGGCCTCATGTGCGGCGTGGTCCAGGAAGTCGACCGACAACTCGACCGTCACGTCGGCGCCGGCCGGCACCGTGGCCAGCGCGCTGGTGAGCCGCGGGAGTGAGAGGAAGGTGCAGGACCCCTCGATGTCGACCCGCCACTGGTTCTCCGCGACCTCCTCGGCCTGAATCTTGACGCGCACCACGCGCCACACCGTCAGCGCGACGGCCAGGGCGAGTCCGATGAGCACACCCTCCAGCAGGTTGAGGAACACGACGCACAGGACCGTGACGACGTAGACCGCGAGATCGCCGGTGAGACGCGCGGTTTGGATGTGCGCGACCTTGACCAGCTGAATACCGATGACGATGAGCAGACCGGCCAGCGCCGCCGACGGGATCAGCTGGGCCAGCCCGGCGAACGGCACCGCGAACACGAGGATCCAGACGCCGTGCAGGATGGCCRAGGCCCTGGTCTTCGCGCCCGCGGTGACGTTGGTGGAGCTGCGCACGATGACGCCCGTGACCGGGAGGCCGCCGACGGCGCCGGAGGCGATGTTCGCAGCGCCCTGCCCGATCAGCTCGCGGTCGAAGTCGGTGCGCGGCCCGGTGTGCATCCGGTCCACCGACACCGCCGACAGCAGGCTCTCCACGCTGGCGATCAGGGCGACGGTGAGCACGCCGGTGGCGAAGGCTCCCCAGTTGCCCTCGGGCAGGCCCGGCAGGGCGAACGCATCCAGCAGTGAGCCGTCGAGCTGGACGCGGGGCACGTCGAAGGCCGCCACGACGCTCAACGCGGTGACGCCGACGATGGCGACCAGCGGTCCTGGCACCTTGCGCAGCCGGGCCGGCACCCAGCGCCAACCCACCAAGATGGCGATGACCAGTGCGCCGAGGAACAGGCCGGGCCCGTGCGCGGCGACCAGCTGGCCGGGCAGTTCGGTGACGTTGGCCCACGCCGAGCTGTGCGAGCTGCCGCCGAGCAGGACGTGCACCTGCTGCAGGGCGATGGTGATGCCGATGCCGGCGAGCATCGCGTGCACAACCACCGGTGAGATGGCCAGGGCAGCCCTGGCGATCCGGCTGAGCCCGAACAGCACCTGCAGGATGCCGGCGCACACGGTGATGGCGCAGGTGACCTTCCAGCCGAACTCGGCCACCAGGCCTGCCACGATGACGGTCAGGCCGGCGGCCGGTCCGCTCACCTGCAGCGGTGAGCCGCCGATCGCGCCGGCGATGATGCCGCCGACGGCGGCCGCGATGAGGCCGGCCAGCACGGGTGCCCCGGAGGCGACGGCGATGCCGAGGGACAGGGGCAGCGCGACCAGGAACACCACCAGCGAAGCCGGTAAGTCGTACCGCAGAATTGTTTGCCGCATGTGAAAACTCCCATCACGGGATTGAGGGTGCAAACGACGTCATTGTCGTCGTTGGAATCGAAATACTGTGCAGTGCAGGCAGTTACGAGATTCTGCGGGGCAATTGCTATGAGCCAGCGTATTTATCGGTTCGACGGACGGTCAAGGAAGATCCGGTCTTGCATACCGAACCCAAATGTTCTGCTGTGTGCTGTCTTTCATTGTGCTGTGAAAAGTGATGTACCGCAGATTGTTTCGTTACGCGTCACTTGACAACAGGAAAGGTGACCTGGGTCATATCGTTGTACCGTCTAAGAACTCGCTATGAACTTCGTGACAGTACGCTGCGAAATCCGCAGAATGGTTGTATGGCCACGATGTCGCTACCTCCTCGGACCCACCAACCTCGCCAGGCGATTCTCGGTCAACTGCCCAAGATCCACCGCGCCGACGGATCGCCCATCCGGGTGTTGCTGGTGGACGACGAGCCTGCCCTGACCAACCTGGTCAAGATGGCTTTGCACTACGAGGGCTGGGTGGTCGACGTCGCCCACAGCGGTCACGACGGCGTCGCCAAATTCGACGAGACCGAGCCCGACGTGGTGGTGCTCGACATCATGCTGCCCGACATCGACGGCATGCAGATACTGGCGCGGGTCCGGGAAGCGCAGGGGTACACCCCGACCCTGTTCCTCACCGCCAGGGACTCCGTGCTGGACCGGGTGTCCGGGCTGACCGCCGGTGCCGATGACTACATGACCAAGCCGTTCAGCCTCGAGGAGCTGGTGGCCCGCCTGCGCGGGCTGCTGCGCCGGTCCAGCCACACCACGCCGCCCGCCGACGAGGTGCTGACCGTCGGCGATCTCACCCTCGACGGCGCCAGCCGCGACGTCACCCGGGCGGGCGCGCCGCTCGCGCTGACCGGCACGGAGTTCGAACTGCTGCGGTACCTGATGCGCAATCCGGGCCGGGCGATCAGCCGGGCCGAGATCCTGGACCGGGTGTGGAACTACGGGTTCGGCGGCAAATCCAGCATCGTTGATCTGTACATCTCGTATCTGCGCAAGAAGGTCGATGCCGACCAGGCGCCGATGATCCAGACCGTGCGCGGCGTGGGCTACATGCTGCGACCGTCCAACGAGCCGGCGTGATCTGGTGGCCGCGGTCGCTGCGCCGGCAGTTGGTGCTCGGCGTGACAGCGATCGTGACCGTCGTGCTGCTCGCGGTCGGCGTGCTGTCGGTGTACAGCCTGCGCACCTACGTCGGCACCATGGGCGACACCGAACTGTCCCGGTCGTTGGCGGCGTTCAGCCATTCCTTCCACAAATTCCAGCTCAAGCAGGATGACGCCGAGCATGTGATCGACGGCGACGAGCTGTCGGCGTTCGTGGGACAGGCCCCCGGCAACCTCATTGCGGTACTGCACGACGGGGAGGTGGTGCAGTCGGCGGTGTTCTCCGACGGGGAACCACGCGCGGCGCCGCGTGCCGTCGTGGACGCGCTCGACGGGCTGGACTGGTCGGCGGCCGGCCCCCGGACGGTGAAGCTGCCGGAGCTGGGGGCGTATCGCTTGGCCAGCGAAATGTCCACGGACGGTGACGTTTTGCTGTGCGGGGTGTCGCTGGACAGCGCGAACCACGTGATCGCCCGCAAGACGATGACCCTCGCCGCGATCATCGTCGTCGCATTGGTGGTGACGGCGCTGGGCACGGTCATCGTGGTGCGGTATGCGCTGCGGCCGCTGCGCCGGGTCGCGTCCACTGCGGCCAAGGTGGCCACCCTGCGCCTGGATGCCGACGATCCGCGCATCCACGCCCGCGTGCAGGAGCGCTACACCGACCCGGACAGCGAGGTCGGTGTGGTGGGGGAGGCGCTGAACCAGCTGCTGGCGAACGTGGACAGCGCGCTGGCCGAACTGGCCGCTTCCGATCGGCGGACCCGGCAGTTCCTGATGGACGCCAGCCATGAGCTGCGCACGCCGCTGGCCGCGATTCAGGGATATGCGGAGCTGACCCGCCAGGACAGCGCCGACCTGCCGCCGACCACGGAGTACGCCCTGGCCCGCATCGAGGCCGAGGCCCGGCGGATGACCGGGCTGGTGGGCGATCTGCTGCTGCTGACCCGGCTCGGCGAAGGCCAGGACCTGGAAACCGACGACGTCGATCTGGCCGATCTGGTGGTCGACGCGGTCAATGACATCGCGGTGTCGGCACCCGAACATCACTGGGTGTCGCGGCTGCCCGAGGAACAGGTCTGGGTGCGCGGCGACCGCGCGCGGCTGCACCAGGTGCTCGGCAATCTGCTGACGAACGCCCGGATGCACACGCCGCCCGGCGTGACCGTGGCGATCGGGCTGGACACCGACGGTGATAAGGCTCTCCTGACGGTCACCGACGACGGTCCGGGAATTGATGCGGAATTGGTGCCGAACCTGTTCGGGAGATTTGTCCGGGCCGACAAGTCCCGGTCTCGGGATTTGGGCAGCACCGGTTTGGGGCTGGCCATTGTTGCGTCCATCGTCGAGGCGCACAAGGGCTCGGTGACCGTCCAGTCCTCTTCTGAAAGAACGACTTTCACGGTCGTCTTGCCGCTGGTGCACGCTGCGCAATTGGTATGAATTTGCCCTGAATTGCCATTGTTTGCATTTGATATGCATTGGTGGTTTTCGCGCCGAAAGCCAATATCCTGGAAGGGTATTCAGAAATACCCGAAAGGTGAATCGCATGTTCAGATCGCTCGCACTCATCCCCGTCGGACTGGCCGCCGCCGGACTGGCCCTGGCCGCTCCGGCCGGCGCCGCGCCGACCGGCCCGTCGACCGCGCAGCAGACCATCAACCAGTTGGAGTCCGAGGGCTACAAGGTCATCACCACCAAGGTGGGGGCCGGCACGCTCGATCAGTGCAGCGTCAGCGGGGTGCGTCCCGGCCGGGATATCACCGAACTGAAGGCGTTCCCGCGCGGCAATACGCAGGAGGTCGTGCGGTACACGACTGTTTACGTCGATCTGGCCTGCGCGAGGTGACCAGGTTAGGGTGTGGCCATGTTGAGCAAGATGCTGATCGCAGTGGTGAGCGCCGCGAGCGCCGCGGCGTTCGGGCTGCCCGGCATGGCCACAGCCGACCCGGCGCCCGCCCCCGCGCCGCCTCCACCACCCAACATCGGTGGCTTCGCGATGGCGAAGCCCTCGGAGTTCACGGTGATGGACGGCTCGGCGTACGCCTTCGTCGTCCCGGGCGGACTCAGCTGCATCATGATGCGCACCACCGGTGACTACGGCTGCGGTGGTCAGATCCCGGCCCCGCCGCAAGCTGCGAACGTCGTCACCGGCGGACAGGTCGGACCGCCCGCGTTTGCGCAGAGCGGCGCGCCGATCTACGCGTCGCTCGTCGGGCGCATCAACCCGCTGCTGCCGAATCAGAAGATCAGCTACAAGAACATCACCTGCGGCACCGACGGCGTGATGACCACCTGCCAGAACTCGTTCGACCAGTCCGGGTTCGTGCTCAGCCCGACGGGCAGCTTCATCCTGAACCAGACGAACCCTCTGGTGGACCGGCCCGAGGGCTCCGATCGGAACCCGTTCTTCAACTGATCGCCCCTTGCGCGCTCGCGCGTTGACTCGTCCGTCAGGGCGGTAGTTACCCGCACTTCTGCGCCATAGCCGACAAGTCAACGAGTCGGGGCGCCGAGCGTGCTCTCAGATCGTCGTTTCGCGCCCCATCGCACTCTGCGTGCACACTCGCGCGGCTTCCTCCGCTTCCCCTGATCAGGGGACAACGACTTCACCCGGTGCATCCACCGGTCACCCGACAGATCGCCCGCGTGAATCCGGGCATTCTTATCTCAACGGAGAAAGCCACTCACACAAAGGATTACCAGAAATGATGAAGAACCTCGCACTCGGAATCTGCACCGCCGGCATCATCGGCGCCGGAGCACTCGGCCTGGCCGGCACCGCCGCCGCGGCCACTCAGACCCCCGTCGGCCCGGGCTACTCCTACAGCCCCGAGGTCAAGGCGCACCCGGCGCCGTCCGCCCAGCCCGGCTGGCACGGCCACCACGGCCCGGCCCGCATCGCCGCCCTCGAAGGCCGCTAGACCTGCATTGCGCGACTCCCTCCCCGAAAGGGGGAGGGAGTCAATGCATTTCAGAAGCCGGAGCCGTGCACCTCGTGGCCGGGCTTCTCGACCATCAATCCGTTGTAGGCGTCCTTGACCGTGGCGCCGTGGTTGATCACCCCGTCGACCTCCCGCGCGATCGGCATGGTGATCCCGCACTCCTTGGCGAATTCCATGATCACCGAGGCGGCCTTCACGCCTTCGGCCACCTGGTTCATCGAGGCGATGATCTCCTCGACCGTCTTGCCCTGCCCGAGCTGTTCGCCGACGTGCCGGTTGCGGCTGCGCTGCGAGGTACACGTGACGATCAGGTCGCCCATTCCGGCCAAGCCGGCGAAGGTGTCACGATGACCGCCCATGGCCACGCCCAGCTTGGACATCTCGGCCACCGCACGAGCCATCACCATGGCCCGGGTGTTCTCACCGATGCCCAGTGAATAGCCCATGCCCACCGCGATCGCGTAGACGTTCTTCAGCGCGCCGGCCATCTCGACACCCACCACGTCATCGGTGGTGTATGTACGAAATCGCCTGGTGCGGAACAACTGTCCCAGGTTAGCGGCGAGGTGCTGGTCCGGCATCGCCAGGACGGCTGCGGCGGCATAGCCTTCGGCGACCTCGCGTGCGATGTTGGGTCCGGCCAAGATGCCGGCCGGGTGCCCGGGCAGCACCTCGTCGACGATCTGGCTCATCCGCATGTTGGTGCCCTGTTCCAGGCCCTTCACCAACGACACGACGGGGACCCACGGGCGCAGCTCCTTCGCCAGCTCCTGCAGCACGCCGCGGAAGCCGTGCGAGGGCACGCCCATGACGATCACGTCGGCGCAGTTGGCGGCCTCGGAGAAGTCGGTGGTGGCCCGCAGTCCGTCGGGCAGCGCCACCTCGTCGCCGAGATACCGGGAGTTGCGGTGATTCTCGTTGATGTCCTTGGCGGTCTCCTCGGATCGCACCCACTGCAGGGTCGGTCCGCGCCGGGCGCAGATCGACGCCACGGTGGTGCCCCACGATCCACCACCCAGGACGACGACGTTCGGTTCGCGTTGCGCAGCTGCCATTCGGCCAGATTAGTTTTGCCGTCCCCGCGTTCGTGGCCGATTCGTTTGTTGCGCGGAAACCCTCCCGCGCTGTGCGACGATCGAAGGGGTCGGTTGGGGGTGGGGTTTCATTGGCTTCGATCTCGCAGGTTGCGGCGTCGCATCCGGAGACCTTGTTGGCCGCCGCTTCCCAGCTCGGCGCCAAGATCGCCCAACTCGATTCCGCCATCGCCGGCGAGCGGCAGGTCATCGCCGCACTGCGCGGGTCGTGGTCGGGTACGGCCGCGGACGCCGCCATCGCCCGGGCCGAATCCCACATCGCGAAGATGCAACGCCTGCGCGGGGGGTTGCTCGCCTGCCAGGCGGCCATGCAGCGCGGTGGCGCCCAACTATCAGCGACGCGCACCGGTCTGTTGTCGCTCGTGGCGGGACTGCGTGCGCTGGGGTGGCAGGTCGCCGACGACGGAACGTGCACGGCGCCGCCGTTCCTGCCGCCGGTGTTCACCGGGCTGGCGCTGGCGTGGAGCGCGATCATCAAGAAACTGCTGGCGCTCTACGACGAGATCGACCGCGACACCGCGCAGGCCGTCCGCGCCGCTGTTACCGGGCCGGCGTCCCCGCAGCCGCCGCCCGGTGCGCCGGCGCTGCCGCAGATTCCGGCGGCCGGCTCCACGCCGGAAGACGTCAAGAAGTGGTGGGATGCGCTGCCGCAGGAACAACGGGACCGCTACGTCGCCGAGCATCCCGCGGAGCTGGGCAACCTCAACGGCATCCCCGCCGAGATTCGCGACAAGGTGAATCATGCCGTGATGAACGGCGACCTGAACCGGGTGCGGGAGGTGGCCGGCCAGCACGGCGTGTCCGAGGACGAGGTCATCAAGGACCCGGCCAAATTCGGGCTGACGCAGGATGACGCCACCCGCTTCTACAACGCCCGCCGCACCAGCGAAGGGCTGGCGCACCAGCGCGGTTCGGACCCCGCGAACCCGCGGCCGGTGATGCTGTGGGGCTACCAGCCACTCGCCGACGGCGGGCAGGGCCGCGCCGCCATCGCGATCGGAAACCCTGACAAGGCCCGCAACACCGCCGTCATCGTGCCCGGCACCGGCAGCAGCGTGCGTGACGGGTGGCTGGCCGACGGCCACAACGACGCCATCAACCTCTACGACCAGTCCGCGCTCGCCGATCCCGATGACCCGACCGCGGTCATCATGTGGATGGGCTACGACGCGCCGGACGGCTTCAGCGACCTCCGGATCGCCAACCCAGATCTCGCGCGCCAAGGCGGGAGCCTGCTGGCTGCCGACGTCAACGGTCTGTCGGCCACCCACGACGGGTCCTCTCGTGTGACGGTGATCGGTCACTCGTACGGCTCCACCACAGTGGCCGACGCCTTCGCGGGCAGCGGCATGCGGGCCAACGATGCCGTGCTGATCGGTTGTCCCGGAACCGATCTGGCCAAGAGCGCGGCGGACTTCCACCTGGACGGGGGGCAGGTCTACGTCGGTTCGGCGTCCACCGACCCGGTCAGCTGGGTCGGCACCCCCGGCGCGATACCGGCCAACGTGCTCAATCAGCAGGTGGGGTACCCGGCGGGGCTGCAGGCCGGTCTGGGGACGGACCCGGCCGGGGATGCATTCGGCTCGGTGCGGTTCGACGCGGAGGTGGCGGGGCATGGTGGCGTGAGCACCCACGACCATTCGCATTACTACGACATGGGGAGTGAATCGTTGCGCGCGATGACCGATATCGCCAGCGGGAACGCAGACCGACTGGAGGGGGACGGCCTGCTGGCCGAGGGGCGGCGCCAGCCGCACATCACCACCCCCGACCACGTCGATCTGCCGTTCGGGATCGACGTGCCGTTGCCGCACATCGATTCCGACATCCCCGGCTCACCGGCGTTCATCGACCCCGAAGCAGACCGGTCAGGAAGTTCGGTGACGACAGACCATGAATACAAATAGGGTCGCGGCGACCGTCGCTGCCATGTTGACGTTAGGAGGGTGTGGGATGAATTCCGGACACCTCGATCCCGATCAGCCGGCCAACCCGCTGACTGCAGGCCAGGCGACCGAGCAGGTTGTCGACGTGGGCAGGCAACTGCGCAAAGTGGCTGGCCTGCAAGGTGTTTCGGGTGGCTTCTCGTTCGAGTCGTGCAATGACCAGGGGGAGCCGCCGTATCGCGGCAAGGTGGAGATGAGCTCGGTGCTGCCCGCGGGCGTGGTGGCGGACGTCTACGCGCGCCAGGTTGCGGCGGCGATGGTGGCCGCGGGGTGGACCGACGGGCCGCCGCCGGGCAAGAAGCCCTACGGAACCGTCATCAACAAGGACGGCGTGATGGTGGTGATGGGGCGGGCTCATGTGGACGGCCGGATCTCCTACACCGTGTTCGGCGAATGCCGGGATGCCACCGATCATCGGAACGACGGGGCGACGATCGGCCACCCCATCACCGAAGACCTGCTGAAAGACAACTGACCCGGGACTGATCTGAACCACGCGTGCGGCCGGCGGCCGGCGCGGTTTCGGCGTCCCCTCACTGTCAGTCGAACGGCGTACAACCTCTGTCAATTGACTGACCGACAAATTCCTTCCGGGCGCGTTACTCTGTGCCTAGTCAAATTTTGCGTCTGCAACTATATTTCGATTCCCTGGGAGAAGTCAGTGAAGAGCACCCTCATCGTCGCCGGCATGATCGGCGCTGCCAGCCTCGGCGGTTTTGCCTTCGCCTCCGCGGCGCCCGCGCAGGCCGCCTGCGCCCCGTCGTTCACGTCGATCCCCTGCACGATCGTGACCAACGTGGCCGAGGCGCCCGGGCAACTCGCGGGTGGTCTCGCCGCGGCGCCCCTCCAGCTCGCCTATGGCGTGGTGACCCTGCCGGCGCAGGCCGCGGCCGGCGCCCAAACGATCGTCAACGGGCCGCAGACCGTGGCCAACGCCTTTGCGAACGCGCCGGGTCAGATCGCGGGCGGCCTTGCGTCCGCGCCGGGTCAGCTGGCCGGTGGCCTCGCGGCCGCGCCCGGCCAGTTCGTCCGCGCCATCACCCACGGCGGTACGGACCCCGAGTCGGAGTAGTACCTGACCGTAAGGAGCCCGGAGGCGGTGGTGCCTCCGGGCACTTTGCGTTGCCGGTGCGTTCGCGGGTCGGCCCGTTTTATTTGATTTCGCAAATGCTTGCGATCGCATTTGATTGCATTTTCAATCAATTTCAAGATCATTTATTTGATAACGAAAATTCTTTGAGGCCACTGGCTGCGCAAACTTGCAGTTACGTCAGATCAGCGGCATAACGACTGTTCAGCGCATTTCTGGCGCCGTGTGAGACGTTGCTGCAGCGACCCCAATGGCGGAGCCAAACGGGCAATCTTGAGCTAATCTGATCGCAATTCGTTTGCGCGTGTCTTTCCTCACATAGGAGTAGCAGTGAAGAGAATTCTCATCTTCGTCGCCGCCGTACTCGGCGCCGTCGGTATCGCCGGCCTTGGTGGCTTGACGGCCGCAGCACCCGCGCAGGCGAGCTGTGCTCCGGGATTCACCTCGATCCCATGCACCATTGCCGAACAGGTGGTGCAAGCACCGCAGGACATAGCAGGCGGCCTTGCGGTGGCCCCGGGCAATCTCGCCGGAGTGGGATGCGCGCAGCCGAAGCCGGTCGGCGGCAAGCAATACAACAGCACTTGTGGCCTCCCGTCCATCGCGAACCTGGCCAACGTGGGTTGCCCGCCGGATGGTGACGGCAACCAGACCGATCCGTGTGGCATTCCCGCACTACCGAGTCAGGCGATGACTGGCGCGCAGGTAATCGCTACCGCACCGGTCGTCACCGCAGTCCGCCTCGGCCAGGCTCCCGCCGAGCTCGCCGGCGGTCTGCTGCGCGCGCCCAAGCAGTTCGCCGACGCCATCACGCACGGTGGGACGGACCCGAACCCCAACGACTGATTGGCTTTCATACCAACGGAAAGAGCCCGGAGACCATGGTCTCCGGGCTCTTTGCGTATGTGGAACTCAGCGGTAGTTGACGAACTGCAGCGCCACGTCCAGATCGGCGCCCTTGAGCAGCGAGATGACGGCCTGGAGGTCGTCGCGCTTCTTGGAGCTGACCCGGACCTCTTCGCCCTGAATCTGCGCCTTGACGCCCTTGGGGCCCTCGTCGCGGATGAGCTTGGTGATCTTCTTGGCCTGCTCGCTGTCGATGCCCTGTTTGAGCGTGCCGGTCACCTTGTAGGTCTTGCCGGAGGCCTGCGGCTCGCCTGCCTCGAACGCCTTCATCGAGATGTCACGGCGAACGAGCTTCTCGATGAACACGTCGATGGCGGCCTTGACTCGGTCCTCGGTGGAGCTGACGATCTCGATGGCTTCGTCACCTTTCCACTCGATGGTGGTGTCGGTGCCCCGGAAGTCGAAACGGGTCGCCAGTTCCTTGGCTGCCTGGTTGAGCGCGTTGTCCACCTCTTGGCGATCGAACTTGCTCACGATGTCAAAGCTGGAATCCGCCATTGGATCCTCCCTCTCCGGATAGGCCGTTTTCGTCTTAGGTACATCCTCGTTGTAGTCTTCTCCTCGCACCAAACCGGACTCCGGCGGTGCGACACCCGGCAGGTTGCCCGAGCGGCCAATGGGAGCGGACTGTAAATCCGTCGGCTAACGCCTACACAGGTTCGAATCCTGTACCTGCCACGCTGGAAAGGCCCCCTCTTCGGAGGGGGCCTGAGGCATTTGTGGGGCCGAACTGCCCCGGATTGTCGCCAAGGCGCCGAACTCCGCGCGATTGGTGTGGTGATGTCGATGGGTGCCGCCTGTGGCTGGGGCATGATGAGCCTGATGACGTCGCAGAACCACGAACTCGCCCTTCGCATGGCGGAGTTGGCGAGGAACATAACGCTGCGCTCGGTCGATGATGTACTCGTCGATGTCACCGCCGCCGCGAAGGAACTGATTCCCGGTGTCGACATCGCCGGCGTGCTGCTCATCGGCCCGGGCGGAAGTCACAAAACTCTTGCACCCACCTCGGACCTCATGTTCAAACTCGACGATCTGCAACTGGCCACCGGGGAAGGGCCTTGCCTGCATGCCGCACTCGACGAAATCATCGTTCGCACAGACGATTTCCGCGATGAGCCGCGCTTCCCGCGGTACGCGCCACAGGTCGCCGAATTGGGGCTGCTCAGTGCGTTGTCTTTCAAGCTCTACACCGCCGACCGTACTGCGGGGGCGCTCAACTTGTTCGGTCGCGAGCCCAACCTGTGGGACAGCGAAGCAGAAACGGTGGGCAGCGTCCTTGCTGCGCATGCTGCGGCAGCGATCTTGGCGAGCCGCGAAGGCGATCAGCTGCAGTCTGCGCTGTCGACGCGCGACCGCATCGGCCAGGCCAAGGGCGTCATCATGGAGCGCTTCAAGATCGACGATGTCCGCGCGTTCGCGATGCTTCGCCGACTGTCGCAGGACACCAATACCAAGCTCATCGACGTTGCGCAGCGCGTGATCGACACACGGGGGGAGTAACGCCACACAACGGCGAGATCGAGCTGTGCCGGCGGACGCGTCTTACCGACTCTTCTCCGGCATGGAATCGAGTGTGTGCAGCACTCGTACTGCGAGCTTGGCGGCGAGATCGTCGTCAAGCGAGGACGCCGACATCAGCGTTTGTTTGACGAGGTCGACACGCTTCTCGTAGGGCGAGCGAAATGCGGTGGGTGAAGTCATGCGTTTTCCTTTGGTTGAAATCGAGCTGTCGGAGTTGCGATGGGTAGGCCGGCGGTCATACAGCCTGGCGCTGTCGGCGCCGTGGTGGCGCCCACTGATAACTCTCCTCGTGGGCTGCCGAGATGGCCCGGTGAGCGCACTGCCCCAATTCTGTGAGTGATTCAAAACTGCGGGTGTCGAGCCCGGCGGCGCGCCTGAGCACGAGAGTGGCCAGACCCAGAGACGTTGTGCTCGGCACCACCAGCAGCATGGCGCTGGCGCGTTTTCCGCAGATGCGCATCATCGGAGGGCGGCCCGCATCCGTGACCGCGGTTACCGGCACAGCGGTCACCCGAAGCTCTGACGGGCCTTCCGCGACCGACCAGTTGACGCAGATGTCATCGATGACGCCCAATTGCGGCTGCAGGGCAGCGACCAGCTCCGGCAGTTCGGCAGCTACGGAAGCACCGCATGGCCACCACGCCCCGTCGACTCCGGTTCCGAGTTCGGTCGCCAGCGACACCCGCGCCGACCGCGCGGATCGGTGCAAGATCCGGTTCATCGAGAACTCGCCCCGCGACCGTCGACAGCAGCCCCGGATCTGTCCGAGAACACGATCGGCGCCACGTCATAGCAATCGGTCTGACACGGCGAAACCGGCGAGATCGGATGGGAGAACAAGGGGCTGTGGCTCATACGCATGCGAGTTCTCGCACCTGAGGGGACGAGGGGCGCACGGCGCGAATGGACCGTACCTCGGGGTACCGGCTGTGTGCGGGCCACTCCGTCCCCGCCGCCCGGGTATAGCGCAGGACGCTGCCCATGCTCGTGCACGCCAATCGGGATTGGACGCCGGTTGTCAGGAGGCGCGGGGAAACGGTGTCGCTGTTTCCCGGAGTGGAGGCGGTCTCCATGATGCGGTGTGCATCGTCGGGGTCCGTCGAGGGCGGGATGACCAGAAGGACGATCCGTCCGAGGTCGGCCCCTTGCACTTCGATCGTTGCCGGCGGCTGCAATCGGTATCCGTCGAGACGGACGACGTGATCGTTGATCACCACTTTCCTGTCGTCGACCGTCCATTCACCGAGACGGTAGAGGACTCGGTTGACGGGACCCAACTGAATTGCAAGCTCCGTCAACAAATCTGGCAGTTCGGCCGCCAGGTCGGTGCCGCGCGGCCACCAAGCACCGCCGACGTAACCAGATGTAGGAGACTTCGGCTTGAGTTGGAGCCGTGATGGGCCTGCCGTCGGCGACGTGCGCACGTCGAGAAGGACATCCTGCTGCGTCACGAGGACGCTCCTGTCGTTGGCTCGGAATAAGCCAGATAATTCCAGATCTGCGATGACACAAGGGCTGAAAAGCTATGTGTGCGAAGTATCGCTGATAGTCAAAGACTACTCGCAACGGTAGCAATAGCAACATGTGTCCTGCTGTTCATCTGTGAACGCAGGTGGTCAGCCGACACGCCTTCTGTACGTAAGAGTGCGGCCAACTTTCAGCATGTTGTCACGGCCCGGTGCGGAATCGGCGACTCGGAGGAACGCCCGTAGCCGGCTTCAGTCTGGCCGACGACATTCAAATGTATTGCAGGGCAGTCGAAGTCGGCGCGATCTCATGCGGTGGATCGCAGCCTTGTCGTCACACGGGAATCTCAACCAACTCATCGGCGATGCGCTTGCCGATCTCCAGCGCCGCGGTGGCCGCGGGCGACGGAGCGTTGAGCACGTGGACCTGTCGGGCCGCGCGTTCGAAATAGAAGTCTTCGACCAGGGTGCCGTCGCGACGCATGGCCTGGGCCCGGACTCCCGCGTGGGTAGGGGTGATGTCGTCGGAGGTGAGGTCGGGGATCAGCTCGTTGAGGCTGGCCAAAAATCGCCGGCTGGACACCGACCGGAGCACCTCGTCTATTCCGGTGCGCCAGAACCGTCTTCCGAGCCTCCAGAGCCCGGGCCAGGTGACCGAATCCCGGACGTCGCGTCCGTTCACCTGCCCCCACGTATACCCCTCGCGAGCCAGTGCGAGCACCGCGTTGGGGCCGGCATGAACGGTCCCGTCGTACATCCGGGTGAAATGCACCCCGAGGAACGGCAGCGTCGGGTCGGGAACCGGATAGATCAAGCCACGGACCAAATGATCAGCGGCAGAAGTCAATTGGTAGTACTCGCCACGGAAGGGGATGATCCGCACCTGCGGGTCCAGTCCGGCCAGCTTGGCGATGCGGTCGCTCTGCAGGCCGGCGCAGTTGGCGAACAGGTCGCCGGTGAACTCCGAGGTGCCGGTGGTCACCTGCACCTTGGCGCCCTGGTCGCGGATGCCGACGACTTCCTGGCCGAGCAGCACCTGTCCGCCGGCCTGTTCGATGAGGCGCAGCAGAGTCGAGCAAACCCCGCGATAGTCGACGATGCCCGTCGACTCCACCCGCAGTGCCCCGACCGCAGTGACGTGCGGCTCGTATTCGCGCGCCTCGGCCGGTGAGACCAATCGGCACGGCACCCCGTTGAGTTGACCGCGGCGGTGCAACTCGTGCAGGGCGGGCAGCTGGGCATCGGTGGTGGCGACCACCAATTTGCCGCAGATGTCCACGGTGATGCCGTGGGCCTCGGCGAATTCCTTCATCGACTTGGCCCCGGCGGTGCCGAGCTGTGCCTTGAGGCTGCCGGGCGCGTAGTAGAGGCCCGAATGGATGACTCCGGAGTTGTTGCCGGTCTGGTGATTCGCGACGCCCGATTCCTTTTCCAGCACCACGACGTCACGCCCGCGGCGGGCCAGTTCATATGCCGTCGACAGCCCGATGATGCCGCCCCCGGCGACGATGACTCGACTGCTCATGCGCAACGACCCCTCCCGCGGAGCCCTAGGGTTCCGCATGCGGACAGCAGAGCCGAATTCTAAGTCAGAACCACCGAGGTCGCCGGAAACGACAATCGGGCCCCCTCATCAGGGGACCCGATTGTCGGCGGTGGTGATCAGTTGCCGGGCTGCACCTCAGCCGCGGCCTGCACCACGGTGGCGGCCAGGGCGGGGATCCCCAGCCGGCCCACCACGAAATCGGCTGCCTGGTCGGCCATCCCGTTGGACTTGTACGAGCTGTGGGCCGAGCGGTCCAGGCCGCCGGGGAAGCAGATCGGGTCACCCGTGGCGCACAGCTGCACGGTCTTGCCTGCGTACTGGTCGCCGATGACGATCGGGGGCGCGCTGCGGTCGGCCAGGCTGAGGAACCAGTTGTCCGGGGTGCCGAACAATGCGACGGCGGCGACGTGCGACGCGACCGAGGCGGGCAGGGGACCGTTCAGGCCGGCGGGCAGGGCGACCCCGGCAGGCACCGTGGCGCTGGTGGTGTAGCCGGCCACCGCGGCGCCCTGGGAGTATCCGCCCAGCACGATCTTGGTCGACGGGCACTGGTTGGCGATGGCCTGAATCCGATTGGCGGCGTCGGCCACTCCGTCGATCGCCTGTCCGAAGTCCAGCGAGGCCGGGTAGTTGACGCCGTACACGTCGACCGTCTTTCCGGGCAGTCGAGCGTTCAGGGCATCGACGAACGCCTGCCCGGTGGCGCCGACGCCGGCTCCCTCGAAGGTGCCGCGGGCGAACACCACCTCGACGGCCGCGCAGGAGTCGTCGGCGGCGCTGGCGGTCGCGGCGGGACCGGCGAACAGGCCCACCGTGATCGCGGCAGAAGCCAGGACGGTGAACAACGTCGATTTCGCTATGCGGGCCGGCAGAGAAGTGGTCATGGTGGTCCCCGTTCCAGATCTTCTTTGCCATCGCTTCTGTGTAGAGGTGGCAACTGCCTGGTATAAGTCGAGACCCCTGAGCTGCGATTCCGCCGATGTCAAGTGATCTATCTCACCCGCGAAAAGGTCGGCCGCCGGGATGGTAAGCGGCCCGGCAAGCGTTTGCTGCGGCCCGCTACGGGCTCTCGGACACCGTGGTGACCGGCGCCTGCCCGGAATGCCCGCTGCCACTGGACCTTCCGCTGGAACCGCTGGACCTTTCAGAGCCACTCGAGGACTCGCCGCCGCCGGACGGCGCTTTGGTGACGGGTGGCGCCTCAACGGTCGTGACGGGTGCCGGCGCGGGTTCGGGGGCCTGGGCGGGTGCCGTGTAGGCGGGCTCGGCCGGCGCGACGGGCGTCACCGGTTGCACGGGTGTGACGGGCTGCACCGGGGTGACGGGTTGGACCGGCGTGACGGGCTGAACCGGTGTCACCGGCTCGATCGGCGTTTCGGATGACGTCGGCGGCGCGGCGCTGGACGTCGTCGTGGGTGTCGAGGTGGTTGCCGTCGTCGAGGTCGTTGTCGACGTAGTGGTGGGTGTCGTCGACGTCGTCGTAGGTGTCGTCGTCGTGGTGGGTGTCGTGGTGGGCGTGGTGGTGACGGTCGTGGTGACCGTCGGCGGATTCCACGGGTTGAACGGCGGGAACACGACGATCGGAGGAATGGGGATCGGGACGGCCGGCACACCGACCGGCGGCGCAGGCGGCACGGCGATGGGCGCAGGGGCCGGCTGGACCGGGGCCTGGGCGGGCGGGCTGACACTCCGGGATCGCATCGGGGCGGCGGGTGCTGCCGGCGGGGGAGTGAGGACCGCGACCGGCAACGCGACCGGATCCGGCTCGTGGGGCACCGGCGGGAGGTAGCGCCCCGGCACGGTGTCGGACTGCGCCGGTGGCGGCTGCGCGCTCACGACGGCCGCCGGCCGGATGTTCACCGCGACCGTGACGGCCAGCGTGGCGAGGCTGACCACCAGAAAACCCACCGCGCTACCCATCAGGATCAGCCGCGGGGGCGGTGCCGGGATGGCTTCCGTGTACTCCGCTTCGTCCTCCTGCTCGGGCACGAACTCGGCGAGCGCTTCCTCCGGTATCTCGTCATACTCCGGCCAGGTTTCGTCTGACGCCTGCGAATACGCCAACTGCGGCGCCATTTCGGTGTTCGCCGAGTTGACGGGTGCCGCGCGGGTCGCATCAACGACCGGCGCGGCCTGGGTGGCGTCCACGACCGGTGCCGCCTGGGTGGGATCCACCGCGGGTGCGAGTTGTGTTGCAGCGCCTGCGGGTACGGCACCGGACGGGTCCGCGGTTTGCGCGGCGCCGCGGGCGATCGCGTAGCCGGCATCGGCGGGCACCTCGACGGGTGTCGTCGAACGGAGCTCTGCGGCAATGGAATCCAGGTCGAGGCGCTGCCCGGTCAACATCACCCGGACCTGAGCCGGCGCCTGCTGCAAGACTGCGGCGCATGCGACGGCCGCCCCCGCGGCGCCGATGGGGACCGCTGCCAGCGTCGAGGCCAGCGACGGATTCTCGCCGACCACCGTCAGCGACACCGTGTCGTCGTCGGCCAACAGAAGCGATGCGTCGGCGCCCTGGCTGCGGGCCAGCGCGGCGGCGGCCTCTGCCTCGGTCACCACCTCGACGTTGAGTACGCCAGCCCTCTGCACGGTCTGGCGCAGGGTCTCGGCCTCGGCGGCGTCGGGCAGGCACAGCCGGGTCGCGGCAAGCCGGTTACCCGAGTCGGTGACCTCGCGGTAGGTGCCGATGATGGTCTCGGCGAGTTCGGTCAGGGCGTCATCAGGCAGGTCGAACGCATACTGGTCGAAAACCTGGGTGCCCGGCGAATCGATCATCGCCAGCCGCGCCACTCGACCGGTGACCGCCACCCCGAGGACTACGTCCACGGATCCACTCCTTGCCTCGCGTACTTTGTCACCCCCGACGCTTCGACCGTTCCAAGCTACCGCACAGCCCGGGACACGGAGCAGAAGTCGATACCGTGGGCGTCACACCCATGCAAGGATCGGACCTGTGAGCGACCGCGTCGGCTACGTCCCCATCCGCGCCAACCGGGTGCGCGACGGACTCGCAGTGGTGCTGCTGATCCTCGCCCTGCTGCTCCCGTGGAACCTGCGCTTCGGGCTCGGCGTCCCGGGCAGCGACGGGTGGGTATTCGCGGTACTGACCGCGGCGACCCTGCTGGCGGTCGGCGCTGCCACCCTCCCGCATGTCCGCGGACTCACCGACATCCGGCGTGCCGCGCGGATCCGGCTCGTGCTCTCCAGCGGCTACTTACTCATCGTCATCGCGTTCGTCGGCTACCACCTGGTGCAGACGGTCCAGCACGGCGGCACCGGCGCCGTGGCGCCGGGTGTCGGGCCCGGAATGCTGCTCGGCGTGGCCGGTGCACTGCTGGCCGCGCAGCCCCCGATCACCTCGGTGACCATCGAGGACAACGGTTTTCGGCGCTGGTATGCGGTGGCGCCCGTCATCGGATTTCTGTCGATCGCCCTGGCGACGCTGTCGGTGGCGTTCAACCTGTACTGGCGACTGCGGTACCTGTTCGTCACCGAGGGCGCGTTCGGTGGCCAAGACGTGGGTGTCGTGGTCACCACCTTGCTCTACGGCGCCGAGGCCTTGATCGCACTGATCCTGGCTTCGCGATGGTTGACGGAGAAATCCGCGGCCGCGCGGTTGGCCACGACGGCCATCGGCGGCGCGGGTGCGGTGGCCGCCACGTTCGTCTGGGTCTTCGGCGTCGGGCGCGATATCGACGCGTTCCACGGCATCGCGCAGAACACCTCGACCGCCGCGATCGGCTACGAGGGGTATCTGGCGTGGGCGGCAGTGGCGGCAATCGTCGCGCCGACGACGCTGTACGCCGTCTTGCAGATCAAGCCGCCGACGATCGGCGCCTACCGGGGCGCCGCGCAGAAATGCCTGACGCTCATCGCTTTCTGGGCGTTCGCGTCGGCCGCGTTGCGGGTCGTCGACTTCGCGGTGGCGCTGTCGCTGGACCTGCCGCGCGCGCTCTACGACAGCGTCGCGATGACAGCCTTCAGCCTCGTCACCGCCGTCATCGCGCTGTGGCTGCACCGCAACCTGGCCAACGGGGTGATCGCCGCCGCGTTCAGTGGGGTGCTGTTCGTCTTCGCCGTCGCGGATGTGGCGATCGGGGTGGCGCTCGCGCCGCGCTACGCCACGGCCGCGCCCGACGCGATCTACGGCAACAATCTGGCCCAGCAGATCACCAGCACGTTCGACGTCACCATCAGCGTGCTGAGCCTGGTCGTCCTGGCGGTCATGATGTTCACCGGACCGCTGGCGGGTTACCTGGTTCGGCGCACCCCTGCGCCGGTGGTGGCACCGGATCCCGCGCCTGCGACCGTCATTCGGCGCGAACAGCAGGCGACGGTGCCCAGAATCGTTCGGCGCCGGGAGGATCCGACGACGGTGCTGGAAGCGCCGCCGACGGCAGTGCTGGATACACCGACGCAGGCGCTGCGGATCCAGCGCAGGCCGTCGACGCTGCAATAATTCGATGGCGCGGGCCGCTGAGGTGCCCGTATCGTTCTGCGGGCCCGGTGATGTGAGCCGGACATCGATCGGTTACCAATCAGGATGGAGAGGTCGCGGGTTCGACTCCCGCCTGTCGGCGCGCCGACTGTAGCTCAGTGGAAGAGCGCTGACCCGGTCGATACCTCACACGCTCACATCGCTTGGCGCGCAAGTGCATTGCTGCGAGCCAGACATCGATCGGTTATTCGGCATAAACAGGTTCGAGTCCTGACTCCGGTCGGTACCCACACGCCCGCAGCGCGCACACCACCGATATCGACAACCGAGAGGAGTAGCCCCATGGACATTCTCAGCACTTTCAGCTTGCGGAAGACCCCGCAAGCCCAGGCCGCGACGCCGCGCCAAATCCTCAATGCCGCAGGTGGTTACACCTACGCGGTTGACGACTGGGCGCGGCTGCACCGATTCCTCACACTCGGGACGGACGGCGGCACGTTCTACACGACCGACAGCACCCTGACCCGGGAGACCGCCGAGGTGGTGCTGCGCCTCGCTGCCGTCGATGCGGTCGGGTTGGTGCACCGCATCGTCGAGGTGTCGGAGGCCGGTCGCGCACCGAAGCCGAACCCGGCGCTGTTCGCGCTGGCCATTGCGGCCGCGGCCGACGATGTCGACGGCCGCCGCGCGGCGATGGCGGCGCTGCCGCGGGTGGCGCGCACCGGAACCCAGCTGTTCCTGTTCGCCGGCTACGTCGAGCAGTTCCGCGGGTGGGGTCCGACGCTGAAGCGCGCCGTCGCGCAGTGGTACACCGAGCCGCCCGTGGACCGACTGGCCTACCAGCTGGTGAAGTACCGGCAGCGAGGTGGCTGGAGCCACCGCGATCTGCTGCGGCTGGCCAGCCCGTCCGGGGTCGTCGACCCGGTCCGGCGCATCGCCCTGAACTGGGCGGTGGGCAAGGGCCTGGGTGATACCGAGCAGCGTTCCTCGGCGGCCCGGCCGGCGGTGCGCGTCCAGGTGGTGCCCGACGAGCTGGCGGTCATCGCCGACTTCGAGGACGCCCAGGCCGCGACCACCGCGGCCCAGTGGGTGCAGATCATCGGCCGTGGCCATGGCCTGTCATGGGAGATGTTGCCCGACGCGGCGCTGGCGCAGCCGGCGGTGTGGGAGGCGCTGATCGCCCGCGGGATGCCGCAGACGGCGTTGATGCGCCAGCTGCCGCGGCTGACCCAGCTGGGGCTGCTCGCCGGTGACACCGGTGCGGTGGTCGCGGCACAGCTCGCCGATGCGGCACGGCTGGCCAAGGCGCGGGTACATCCGATCAATGTCCTCGTGGCACAGCGCACCTACGCGTCCGGGCAGGGTGTGCGCGGCCAAGGTGAGTGGCGGCCGGTGCCCCGGATCGCCGATGCGCTGGACGCCGCGTTCTACGCGGCGTACGGCGCGGTGCGGCCGTCGGGCAAGCGGACGCTGCTGGCACTGGACATCTCGGGGTCGATGGCCTCGCGGGTGTCCGGTCTGCCGGTGACGTGCCGGGAGGCGGCGGTGGCGCTGGCGTTGGTGACGGCGGCGACGGAGCCGGCTCACCGGATCGTCGGCTTCACCGCCGGCAGGGGCGGATTCGAGGACACCGCAGTGCGGGGTCTGGACATCGGACCGCGTCGTCGTCTGGACGATGTGTGCCGGTACACCGCCCGCTTGGAGATGGGTCGCACGGACTGTGCGCTGCCGATGATCTGGGCCCGCAAGCATCGGGTGAAGGTGGATACGTTCCACATCTACACCGACAACGAGACGTGGTACGGCGATGTTCATCCGCACCAGGCGCTGCAGCAGTACCGACAGCGGATGGGGATCGACGCCCGTCTGGTGGTGGTGGCGATGACCGCGACCCGTAACTCGATCGCGGATCCGGCCGACCCGAAGCAGCTCGACATCTCCGGGTTCGATTCCACGGTGCCGACGCTGCTCGCCGATTTCTCGCGCGGCGACATCTAGAAACGGTCAGGCCCACTCGCAGGAGTGGGCCTGACTGCTAGTTGCGCCGGTTCAGCGCCCAGATGTGCGTCGACAACGCCGTCGCGAAGGCGCACCACGCCGGGTACAGGCCCAGGGGCGCCGCCTTGGCGCCCTTCACCCGCACTGAACGGCGGGTCAGGTCCGCACTACTGACCGTCAGTGCCGCGGCGGCAATGGCCGCCGTGCCCAGCTTTCGTCTGCTGAAGAAGATCCACGACCAGGCGGCGTTGAGCGTCAGGTTGGTCGCCAGCGCGGCCACATAGGCGTTGCGCTGCCCGGTCTCGCCGCGGGCCTCCAACTCGTCCAGCGTGGCTGCCGACGTGACGGCGATATCCGCGTAGAGCGCCGGCCAGACAATCGGAAAGGCCTGGCGCGGAGGCTGATACGGCGGCTTGCGCAGTTTCTCGTACCAGGACGACTGGGCGGGGCGGCTGGCCAGGCCGCCGACCACGGCGGTGACCGCGACTGCCGCGGTGGCGGGGAGCAGGGTGCGAATTGCCATACTTACCAACATACGGAACCGCTAGATCATGTCCCTGCGCGTCAGCCATCGCATCACCGGCCAGCCGATGAACACCGGCAGCCAACAGGTCAGGACGCGATACAGCAGCACCGACGGCACCGCGATCGCCGTCGGGACACCGAAGGCCGCCAGGCCACCGATCAATGCCGCCTCGACCGCACCGACGCCGCCGGGGGTCGGCGCCGCCGAGGCGAGGGTCCCGCCGACCATTGTCACCACCGTGACGGTGATGAACGAGGTGTCCCCGCCGAACGCTTCGACACTGGCCCACAGCGCCAGCGCGGCACCCAGGGTGGTGCCCGCGGCGCCCAGCACGATCAGCCCGAGACGCTTGGGCTCCCGGGACAGCTCGACCAGATCTCCGGCGACCTCTTTGAGTTTCGGCCGCAGCGACGACGCCAGCCAGCGACGCAAGTTGGGCACGGCCAAGAAGATCCCGACCAGTCCGAGCGCCACACCGGCGGCCAGATAGAGCACCGTCGCGCTCGGCACGAAGTGCGACAGATTCGCCGAAGCGCCCGCGATGGTGGTGAACATGATCAGTAGCAGCACGTGCACGATCACCTGAACGGTCTGCTGCAGGGCGACCGCGGCGGTGGCCCGCAGTGGGGCGAGGCCGGCCTTCTGCAGGAAGCGTGCAGACAGTGCCAGGCCGCCGACACCGGCCGGGGTGGTGGTGGCCGCAAAGGTGTTGGCCACCTGCATGATCGACAGATTGCGGAAGCTGACCAGTCCGTCGGCGCAGGCCCACAGGGCGGCCGCGGCGCCCACATAGGTCAACGCGGAGACCGTGAGTCCCAGCAGCGCCCACCACCAGTTCGCCGAGCGCAGCTCGGAGAAGAAGGTCGGCACCGTGCTGATGAACGGGTACGCGACGTAGACCAGGGCCACCAGCAGCACGAGTTGGATCACCTGGACCCGGGTGAAGCGGGTGATGGTCTCGGTCCGGATCTGGCCGGCGCCGGTCTGGGTCTGGACTTCTTCGCGCGCCGCCTTGATGACGGCCGGGGCCTCCGGGATGTTCTCCCGGATCCGTTTCGGCACCGCGGATTTGGTGAGCCGTCGGGATGCGGTCAGCACGGTGTCCCGGCCGAAGGCGTCGATGGCCGCAGCGACGGCCGTCGGTGCGTCGTAGAGCGACGCGGTGGTCACCAGCAGCTGTGCGATATCGCCCTGCAGCTGCTGCTCGGTGGCGCCGTACTCGGCAAAGGCGAAGCCGCCGAACCGCACGGTGTGGTCATCGACGGTGATCTCTCTGGCGCGCAGATCGCCATGGGCGATGCCGTGCTCATGCAGTGCGCGTAGCGCCGACCACACCTCGCCGGCGGACGCGACGTTGGCCGTCAGCGCTACGCCCCGTGCCGGTTTGCGCCCGTACAGCGTCCACCCACGATCCAGCGCGGCCATGGCCACCGTAGACGTGTTCGCCAGTTCCAGGTCGCCGATGGCGATGGTCATCAGCGCCCGGTGCTCGACGGCCCGGCGCATCGAGGTCTGCAGGGGTCCGGTCTCGTCATCGCGCAGCCGGAACTTGCCCCACAGCTGACGCATGGCGCCGCCGCTGCGCTGATTTGGTCCGTACAGTTCGACCACCGCGGTGGCGTCGGCGCTGGTGGCCGCCAGCACCAGCGGCCCGGGGCCGGGTGGGCGGATGACGGCCAAGGTGGTGGCGACGAATCCGCGGCGGTCCAGGGCCCGGATCGCGCCGTCGAGCGGAACTTCGAGGGCTGGGGTGCCCACCACCCAGACCACCAGGGCGCCGACGAACCAGCCGACCGCGAGTCCGAGCAGGGTGCGGGCCGGTACCACCGCGCTGACCACCAGATGGATGGGGACGAACGCCAGCAGCAGGGTCCACCACCACCGCCGCAGCCGCCGGGACACCCACGGTCCCGACACCGTCAGCACCGCAGCCAGCAGCGCAATCCAGCGCGGGTCGTCGAGGAACTGGGACAGCTGGGTGTCGAGGCGGTCGGACAGGTCGAAATGCCATTGCGGGGCGGCGATGCCGTTGCCGGAGATGGACAGTGAAAGTACGGCCAGGATGCCGGCCGCGCCGTACGCGCCGAGCAGTTTCCACTGCCGTGAGAGCACCAGGCTGACCAGGATGACGAAGGGCAGCGCCAGGATCGCGACGCCGTAGGCGAGGTAGACCAGATTGGACTGGGTCGGGGTGAGGACCCCGATGATCTCCGAGACGGACCGTTCCAGCGCCACCCAGTCGTTGCGGGTGATCAGGGAACTGGTGATGACGGCGGCCAACAACAGCGCGGCGAGCAGCACCCGCAGGATGTCGTTGGTGCGGCGGGGCAACGGTTGCAGCAAGCTCCCGGTGACGCTGATGTCCCGGCCGTCGACGCGCACGGGGACAAACGTAACCGCTCGTCGCGCGAAGCACGGGTACCGGCGCTGTGGGAGAATGCAGAGTATTCGCGGCCGGCGTGAGGGATTCCGTTCGGCACACATATACCCGGGCGATCGAGTTTGGAGCCTTCATGCGTGCGATGCGACTACCGGAACCGCTGTCGATGGCGGTGCTGTTGCCTGTCACCGTGCTCGCGGCGCTGGTGGCCACACTGGCACTGACGGGCGCGACGCAGTGGCCGATCGTGGCCTCGGTGGCCGCCGGCGCCGTGTTCGGTGTCCTGTTCGGCGCGGTGAGTTGGGCGTGTGCCGGGGGACGCTCGGCGACGGCGGGCCGGGTGGCGGTCGCCGCGGTCCTCGGCGTCCTCGTCGGTGAACTGGCCGCGGTCGTTGTGTTCGGCGGGCCGGTCGACCGGGCACTCGCGGCGCAGGCCGATTCGGCGCCCGCGGTCCTGGCCGCCTCGACCGAGCTGGACCAGGCCCGGCAGGCCCGCGCCGATCTCGACGGCGCCGTCGACGCGGCCAACACACGTCGGGACGAGGCCCTTGTGGTGGCCCGCTGCGAGTTCAATCCGTCCCCGCAGTGCCCGCAGGTCCGGATCACGGGCGTGCCCGGTGCCGGACCCGAGACCCGGACCGCGAACGACTTCCTCGCCGACGCGCAACGCCAGGTCGACGCGGCTGTCGCCGACCGGACCGGGCGCGCGGCCGGCCTGGACGCCGCCGTCGCCAACCGGGAACAGGCGGTGCAGGACGCCCGCCGCGGTGGCGAGGTCAGCGGTATCGGTGCCCGCTGGGCGGCGATGAACGCGTACACATTGGCCCATCCGGGACCACTGGTGCTGCGGATTCTGGTGGACCTGCTGTTCGTGCTGTTGACTCTGTTGCCGTTGATCCTGCGGCGGTGGCGGGGCACCACCGCGACCGAACGTGGAGAGGAAGCCGTGGCAGAACAGCACCGCGCCGAGCTCGACGCCGACACCGCGATCGCGGTCAAGCGCGCCGAGGTGCGGGCGACGATCGACGAACTGTGGGCCGAGCAGGAGGTGGAGAGCGCCCGGCTGGCCATCGCCGCGCAGCACGAGATCGATCGTCAGCAGCAGCGTCGCCGCGTCGAGCAGGCGCTGCAGGCTCGGGAACCGGTGCGGGTGGTGCGCCCGGAGCCGGTGTACCGCGAGATCGAGGCGCCGGCCGACCTGTACCTGCCGATCGCCGCGGAGGCCGAAGCCGCGAGCATCCGCGCCGTGGACGAGCCGGCATCCGCGAACCTGCCGGCCGTCGCCGAGCCCCAGCGCTCCGGCGGGCTGCCGTCCATCCCCGTCATTCCCGAGGTGACCAAGGCCGCGGTGCGCTGGATCAGGCCGTTCGTGCCGCCGATCGTCGCCGGTGCCATCGACAACGCCACCAAGCCGCTACGGCAGGTGTTCGAGGAGACCGAGGAAATCCACTTCACGCTGCGGCGCACGCATAAGGTGACGGTCGAGACCGACGGACCGGCCCAACCTGCCGCGCCCGCCGAACCGGAGTGGATGGACGTGCCCCGGGTCGGCCGCGTCAACGCGCAACGGGGCCCGGAGTTGTCGGGCGCCGACGGTTTCCCCGAATTGCCGGGGCGTCGTCAGCTACCGCCGTCGCGTTAGCGCCTGTCTGCGCATGTGACGACAATTTTGTCACCGTGATGTAGCTTCGATCGACACTGCGACGCACGCGATACAGAGGCCGGCGCCGAGAGGGAACACGGTGGACGCGACACCTTTCGGGCACTATCAGCTGCAGGAGCTGATCGGCCGGGGTGGGATGGGCGAGGTCTACCAGGCCTACGACACCCGGACCAAGCGCGTCGTCGCCCTCAAGGTGTTGCCGCCCAACCTCGCGCTGGACGCCATGTTCCAGGCCCGCTTCCGGCAGGAATCGCAGGCGGCGGCGGGTGTCAACGACCCGCACGTGGTGCCGATCCACGGCTTCGGCGAGATCGACGGCCGGCTCTACCTGGACATGCGACTGATCGAGGGGCAGACCCTCGGCGCGCTCCTGGCCGACGCCGACAAGCCGTTGGAGCCCGAGTTCGCGGTCAAGGTCGTCGAACAGGTGGCCTCCGCCCTGGACGCCGCGCACCGGCAGGACCTCATTCACCGCGACGTCAAACCGTCCAACATCTTGATCACCAAGCAGGACTTTGCGTACCTGATCGACTTCGGGCTGGCGCGGGTGGCAGGCGAGGTCGGGATGACGACGGCGGGCAGCACGCTGGGCACGCTGGCCTACATGGCCCCCGAACGCTTCGACGGCGGCCAGGCCGATCCGCGTGCCGACATCTATGCCCTGACGTGCGTGCTCTACGAATGTCTCACCGGCACGCGGCCGTACCCGGCCGAGAGCCTCGAACAGCAGATCGCCGGGCACATGGTGACCCCGCCACCGAAACCGTCGGCACTCAACCCCCGGTTGGCGCCCTTCGACGAGGTGATCGCCCGAGGGATGGCGAAGAAGCCGGGCAAGCGCTATCAGACCGGCGCCGAGTTGGCCGCGGCTGCCCGAGCGGCGGTGAGTACGCCCGTTCGGGCCGCCGGTGCGGGTGCAGGTTCCGGGCGGCACTCCGCGCGGCGCGCGTCCACCGGCGGGGCCCGGCGGATGCCGCAGCGGGCGCTGGTCGTGGCCGGGGTGCTCGTCCTGGTCGGAGCCAGTGCGGTGGCGGCGTGGAAATGGTGGGACCCGCACGAGGCCGCCGTCGTCGGCTTGCCCGGGTCTGTCCCGGCGATCGCGGCCACGGTGCCGGCGGACATCCGGGACACCGGAAGGTTGGTGATCGGGGTGAACGTCCCCTACGCGCCCAACGAGTTCAAGAACTCCGCGGGCGAGATCGTCGGCTTCGACGTCGACCTGATGAACGCCGTCGCGCGCACCCTGGGCCTGACCCCGGAGTACCGGGAAACCGAATTCGACCAGATCATCCCGTCGGTGCAGAGCGGCACCTACAACGTCGGGATGTCCTCGGTCACCGACACGTTGGAACGCGAGAAGTCGGTGGATTTCGTCACCTACTTCGAGGCCGGCACGTTGTGGGCGCAACGCGCCGGGCAGACGGTCCGTCCCGACGCGGCGTGTGGCCTGAGGGTGGGGGTGTCCGACAGCGTCCTGCAGGAGACGGTGGAGATTCCCGCCAAGAGCGACGAGTGCCTCGCGGCAGGTCTGGCACCCATCGAGAAGGTCGTCTACAACCGGCAGGACGATGCGACGGCGGCCCTCATCGCCGGTGACGTCGCGGCCATATCCGCGGATTCGCCGGTGACCGGGTTCGCCATCAAGCTCAGCGGTGGGTCGCTGATTCCCGCGGGCGAGGTGTTCGACGCGGCGCCCTACGGATGGCCGGTGGCCAAGGGTTCGGGCCTGTCGCAGTCACTGATGCAGGCGTTGACGCACCTGATCTCCACCGGCGAGTACAAGACCATCGCCACCATGTGGGGTGTGGAGAAGGGCATGGTGCCCGAACCTGTCCTCAATGGGGCGTCGCACTAGTTCCCGCGAACGTGAATTACCGAGCCAAAGCTGACACATTTTTCGAGCGGTAACCAACGTTCGCGGACGCGTGTTGTCCCCCGATCGGGGGAGGCCGGATTCCCCCGGCGGATGGGCCGGTCACCCGACATACTGCGGGGCGCGGGCGCGGCATTCTTGTATCAACGCCGGAACACACCGGACGAGGATAACGAAAAGCCAAGCCGCACAAGGAGAATGATATGACCACCATCGCCCGACGGATCGCCGCCGGAATCATCCTGGCCGCAGCCCCCACCATGATCGCCCTCGGTGTCGCAGGCAACGCCGATGCGAGCACCACGCTCGCGAACAACGGCCCGCAGGTCAGCCACACCGCGTTCGCACATCAGGACAACGCGCCGCAGCCGGGCACCGCGGTGCACCATCACCACCAGAAGAACCGCTAGGCGTTACCGCTTCTTGGGGCGCGGAACCTCGATGGGCGCGGAGCCATCCCCATCAGCCCGCTTGGCCGCGCGCTTCTCTTTGATCGACTGGCCGGATTTCTTGGTCATGCTCTGGCGTGGTGATTTGTCGGCCATGTCGGCCCCCTTGATCTGGGGCCGCAGTGGTCCCTGCCGTCTGACCCTACACGTGGTCCCGATCCCGGCGGCCCGGGCTGTAGTGTGAAATTCCTTGAAAATCAGTGAATTTCGCTCGGACGGCTGATATGCCGGGGCGCGGGCTACGCGGCGTCGCGCAGCCGCACCAGGCGCGTGGTCGAACTCTCGTCCAGCTCGACGGTGTCCGACCGCGACCGCAGGAAGTCGCTGAAGGACCGGAATCCCAGAGATCTCTCGCTGAACGACGGGTCCATCCGCTTCATCTGCGCCTTCACCGCGGAGTTGTGCAACCAGTCGACGTCGTCCTTCTCCAGGCCGATCTGCAGGGCCCGGGTCAGCAGGGCGGTGGCCGCTGCCTGCGGGTCGGGCGCGGCAGGTTCTTCGGGCTCGGCCTTGTCCTCGGATGCTGCCTTCTTGGTGCGCCGAGCCGGTTTGGTGGGCTCCGGCGCGGGCCCGGGTTCGAACACCGGCACGCCGGGCAAGGCGTCGTAGACGACGAACTCATCACAGGCCGCGGCCAGCGCGCGACTGGACGAGCCGGCCACACCGATGCCCACCACATAGCGGCCGAGCCGTTTGCAGCGTTGAGCCAGCGGGATGTAGTCGGAGTCACCGGCGACGATCACCACATGGGTCAGGTCGGGCAGCCGGAACATGTCCTCGACGGCATCGACGGCGAGCCGGATGTCGGCGCCGTTCTTGCCGTAGGCCGCCGCGGGAAACAGTTGCACCAGGTCGACGGCCCGGCCCACCAATTGCTGGCGGTATCCCGCGTTGACGTCGGCCGACCAGTCGGCGTAAGCCCTGGTGAGTACCAGCGTGCCGAACGACGAGGCGAAGTCCAGGACGGCGCCGACGTCGACGGTGGCGCGCTCCAGGTGGTCGGCCTCCAACCCCTTGGCTTTGTCGCGCTGGAACGAATTGCGCCCATTGACCTGGTCGTATCGGGAGATGACGATGTTGTCGAAGTCGAGGTAGACCGCCACGCGGGTGGCTGCGGTGTCCGTCATCGGTCCAGTCTGGCCCATCGATGTCCCGCCTTGGCGCCGATCGCTTCCGGCGCCTAAGCTGGGGTGACGCATTTGAGCGGCCCGCTACCCGCCGCCGCGCAGACGGGCGGATACACAGGTGGCAATTACGGACATCGCGGCCTACGCGAAGTTGAGCAAGGCCGACGTCGAGGCATTCGGTGCGGAGCTGGATCTCATCCGCAGCGACGTCGAGGAGTCGCGCGGTGCGCGCGACGCCGCGTACATCCGCCGGGTGATCGTGTTCCAGCGCACCCTGGATCTGGCGGCACGGCTGCTGATCGCGGGAAGCCGCAGCAGGACCGGCTGGCTGGTCGGTACCGCGTCGCTGGCCTACGCGAAATCCGTCGAGAACATGGAGATCGCGCACAACGTCTGCCATGGCCAGTGGGACTGGATGAATGATCCGGAGATCCACTCGACCACCTGGGAATGGGACATGGTGGGTCCGTCGGCGCAGTGGAACTACTCGCACAACTACCGCCACCACGTGTTCAGCAATGTGCTCGGCGTGGACGACGACCTCGGCTTCGGGGTGCTCCGGGTGACCGAAGATCAGCCCTGGCGTCCCGAGCACCTGCTGCAGCCGTTGCGAAACTTGTTGCTGGCTACCATTTTCGAGTGGGGGATCGCGCGGCACGGCCTGCATTCCGGCCGGGAGCGGGCCACCACGGAGGAAGGTAAGCAGGCAGTCACGGATGCGATGATGGCCAAGATCTGGCGTCAGGTGGCCAAGGACTACGTCCTGGTTCCCGCTCTGAGCATGCGGAAGTGGCGCCGTACGCTCGGCGCGAACGCCACCGCCAATCTGCTGCGCAACTACTGGGCCTACGTGGTGATCTTCTGTGGCCACTTCCCGGACGGCGTCCAGCAGTTCACCCCGGAGATCCTGGAGGAAGAGACCAGGGCGGAGTGGTACCTGCGCCAGATGCTGGGCGCGGCCAACTTCAAATCCGGTCGGCTGCTTGGGCTTTCGAGCGGCAATCTCTGCTACCAGATCGAGCACCACCTTTTCCCCGACCTTCCGAGCAACCGGTACCCCGAGATCAGCGTGCGCGTCCGTGAACTGTGCGCCAAATACGACATCGCCTACACCACGGGCTCGTTGCCTCGGCAGTATCTGCAGACCCTGCGATCCAACTTCCGGCTGGCCCTGCCCGACGGCGGATGGGCGGCGGCGTGGCGCGAGCTGCGGGCGAACCGGTCGACGCCGTCGTCCGGGGCGCCGGTGTAGCCGAGTCCGGCGATGGCTGAGTTTCTCGTAGACGACGACGGCACCGCTGCGGTGGCCGACCTGCAGGCCGGGCTGAGCAGTCTCGCGGGACTGGTGGCCGGCAGCCTGAACTTGTCGCAGGTGCTTGCCGAGGTGGCCGCGTCGGCCGTGCGTGCCATTCCGGGGGCCGACGGTGCCGGCGTCACCCTGCTTCGGCCCGAGCTCGACGGCGACCTCGTGCTGGCGTTGGCAGCCAGCGCGCCCTTCGTCGCCGAGATCGACGCCATCCAGTACTCGACCCTGCAAGAGGGACCCGGCATCACCGCGGTCGCACAGCGACGCACGGTGCGTTCCGGGTCGTTGGGCGGCAACAAGTTGTGGCCCCGATTCGGGCCGCGGGTGGGCCGAATGGGAGTGCACAGCGCCTTGGCGGTGCCGTTGTTGCTCGCGGACCAGGTTGTCGGCGCAATCAGCGTGTACGCCAGCAGCAAGGACGCCTTCGATGACCACGCGGCGGACTTCGGCGAACTCTTCGCCACGCCGGCTGCCGTCGCCGTGCACAATGCCCGCATCCTGGCCGACGCGCTCACCCTGACGGCTCAATTGCAGGCGGCGCTCGAAACTCGACCCGTGATCGATCAGGCGATCGGCATCATCCGGTCGCGCACCGGACGCAGCGCCGGGGAGGCCTTTGCCCAATTGCGGGTGATGAGTCAGACGGAGCAACGCAAGCTGACCGAGATGGCCGAGCAGATCGTCGACGAAGCAGTGCGGCGGGCTCGTACTCGCGGGAGCTGACCAGCCGAGATGGGTCCAGCAGTGTAGAGTTCGAGGAGTTGGGACCCCAGCCGGTCCGGGATGGGTCAGCTGTCCGCCGTTGACTTCACAGAGCGATCGCTCGTGCCGGACATATCGGTGTCGTCCTGCTGTCTGGATCACCTTGAATTCCTCGTCCACGTATCAGTTCTCACACACGCCCCTACTGGACCGTCGCCGGGCGGATCACCCCACCTTCGGAATTCTCAGTACCTATCCGCCCACGCCATGTGGTCTGGCGAACTTCAGTGCGGCGCTCGCGGACGGACTGTCCAGCTTCGGCGCCGAGGTCAACGTGGTGCGAATCGCCGACGGTGCACCCACCCGCAGCGCCCGTGTCGTCGGCGAGTTGATCAATGGGTCGCCGGCATCGGTTGCCGCCTGCTCGGACCTGCTGGGCGCGAGCGATGTCGCCGTCATCCAGCACGAATTCGGTATCTACGGCGGAACCGACGGCGATGAGGTGGTGGATATCCTTGGCGCATTGGAGGTACCTTCGATCGTCGTGGTCCACACCGTGCCGAAGGACCCTACCCCGCACCAGCTTTCGGTATTGCTGGCCGTGACAGCGCTGGCCGATCACGTCGTGGTGATGTCCGAGTCGGCGGGAACTCGCCTGTGCGCCGGATTGGGTGTGGAACGCCGAAAAGTGACCACCATTCCGCACGGCGCAACGGTGTCCCCTGCTACCCACACCAATCGCAGCGGGCGCCCCACGTTGTTGACCTGGGGCTTGCTCGGACCGGGTAAAGGCATCGAGCGGGTCATCGATTCGATGGGGACGCTGCACACTCTCAGTGGCAATCCGCGTTATCTGGTTGCCGGACGCACGCATCCGAAAGTGCTTGCGGCCGAGGGGGAAACCTACCGTGACGCTCGCATCGAGCAGGCGCGGCGCACCGGTGTGGCCGCCCATGTGCACTTCGACGCCGGCTACCGGGATGTGCAGTCGCTGTCATCCCTCGTGCAATCTGCTTCCGTCGTGGTGTTGCCCTACGACTCCACCGAGCAGGTCACCTCCGGTGTCTTGGTCGACGCGATAGCCGCCGGCCGTCCGGTGATCGCCACCGCCTTCCCGCACGCCGTCGAACTGCTGGCCGGCGGAGCCGGCATCGTTGTGCCACATGACGACCAGGAGGCGATGACCACCGCGATCCACTCGGTCCTGACCAAGCCCCGGCTGGCCGGTGCGATGGCGGCAGAGGCGCGCCGGATCGCACCCGCGATGGCCTGGCCGGTCATCGCCAGTCGCTACCAGGCACTGGCGCAACGGCTCATGGCGACACGGTCCAGGCGGACATGGCTGAGCTAGCACCGAGGTTCGATCATCTGTTGGCATTGTCGGACCATCACGGCACGTTCGAGCACGCCTGTGGCACCATCCCCCGGCGCGAGCACGGCTACTGCACCGACGACATGGCCAGGGTGCTGGTTGTCGTCAGCAGAGAATCCGGCGCCAGTGACGCCGTCCATGGATTGGCGCGGGTCGCGGTGCGGTTCCTGAACGAGGCGCAGGCCTACTCCGGCGGGTGCCGGAACAGGATGGACCACACCGGCCGGTGGACCGACAGCTATACCTTCGAAGACTGCTGGGGCCGGTGTCTGTGGGGGCTGGGGACCGCGGCCGCCCACAGCGACATCGGATTGATCCGCAAGCTGGCGGTGGTCCAGTTCGAGCGCGCCGCGCATGGTCGTTCCAGGTGGCCGCGGGCCATGGCGTTCGCCACTGTCGGTGCGGCCGAACTGCTCAGCGTCGAGCCGGGAAATGTGGCGGCTCGCAAGCTCGTCGCCGACTATGTCGCAGGCCTGAGCGCGCCGCATGGTGACGTCGGATGGCCTTGGCCGGAACCGCGCCTCACCTATGCCAATGCCGTGATTGCCGAGGCGATGATCGCGGCGGCAGTCGCCACCGACGACCCGCAACTGGGTGAGCGTGGGATCGAGCTGCTGGGTTGGCTGATCGAGCGCGAGACGAATGGGGACCATCTTTCGCCGACTCCCACGACGGGCTGGTCGGCCGGCGAACCCCGCCCGGCGTTCGACCAGCAGCCGATCGAGATCTCCGCGCTCGCCGACGCTTGCGCCCGGGCCGCGACGATGGACGCGCGCCCCCTCTGGCCCGACACCGTGCGGGCTGCGGTGGCGTGGTTCGAGGGTGACAACGACGCGAATCTGCCGATGTGGGATCCCGAAACAGGTGGCGGGTACGACGGGTTGCACGCCGACGCGGTGAACCTCAATCAGGGCGCGGAGTCGACGCTGGCCGTGTTGTCGACCATCCAGCAGGCCCGTCGTTTCACCGGTGCCTCGTTGTGACATCGGTGGTGCAGGGGTTGGTCAAGCGTGCCCCGGTACGGCTGGAGGCCGACCGGTCGCGCGTCATCACCCGGTTGTTCGTGCCGGGCCAAGAAGGTTTCGAAGCCCAGGAGTCGCGCGCCGGAGCGGTGCTGGACCGCATCCTGGCACTGGACGAGGATGCCGTCCGCGTGGCGTTGAGCGATGTCGTCGACAGGTTCGACGATCGTCATCGCGATCTCGTCGGCGTATTCCGGCGGCATGCGCGGGAACTCGCCGACCGTCTGAAGCCGGGGGTCGAACTGTCGGACGCGCGAACACTGTTGCTGGGCGCCACTTTCACCAGTGAGTACGCGGTCGAAGGCGCCGCGTTGTGCAACCCGAGTATGGTCGCTCACCCCGATCAGTCCGGTGTACCGGCGGGCAGCCTGCGTTTTGTCATGAGCGTGCGCGGTATCGGCGAAGGGCATCTGTCTTCGATCGGTTTCCGGACGGGCATCGTCGATGACCGAGGCCGTGTCGACATCGACCCGGCAGTGCCATTCGCGGCCGTGGGGACCCTGGTGCCGACGTTGCTCGATGCCGCGGTGTTGCGCAGCGAGTTGGCACGGCTGGGTCGGGCGGGGGAGGACGCCGGCTACGTGCTCGACAGCCTGGGTGCCCGGTTCACCCGGGTCGATCTCGACGAGCGGCTGGAACAGTTGCGCCAGAACCGGCGCACCCGCGTACATGCTGCCGAGACCATCGCCGTGATCACATCGATCGCCTCTCGGAGCCATGGCGTCGAATTTCCCCGGGAAACAGCGCTTTCCGAGCGAATTCTGTGGCCTGCCAACGAAGCCGAGGCGGCGGGGGTCGAGGACGCGCGCTTCGTGCGCTTTGTCGAGGACGACGGGAGCGTGACCTACTACGCCACCTACACGGCTTACAGCGGATCGCAGATCAGCCAGCAGTTGTTGACCACCAACGACTTTCGGTACTTCACCTCGGTCCCGATGGTCGGCCGCGCGGCGGCGAACAAAGGCCTGGCGCTGTTTCCCCGCCGCGTGCACGGGCGCTACGCCGCGATGTCGCGCTCGGACCGGGAATCGAACACCGTCGCGTTCACCGACCATCCATCGGTGTGGGCGGGAACGACTCCCTGTCAGCGTCCTGCCCTGCCGTGGGAGGTGTTGCAGTTGGGCAATTGCGGCGCGCCGATCGAAACCGATGCCGGGTGGCTCGTGCTCACCCACGGAGTAGGCCCCATGCGTACCTACGCGATCGGGGCCATCCTGCTCGACCTCGATGACCCGACCCGCATGATCGGCCGGTTGTCCGATCCGCTGCTGTACCCCACCCGCGACGAGCGGGACGGGTACGTGCCCAACGTGGTGTATTCGTGTGGCGCCATGGTGCATGCCGAGAACCTGCTGATCCCCTATGGCGTCGGCGACTGTGCCATCGGCTTCGCCACCGCCCCTCTCGGGCCGCTCCTTGCGTTATTGCACGCCACGTAACTTAGTCGGCCGATCGGCAAGGCAAAATAGGCCGAAAGGCAAGCAAATTTAGCCCGTTGACCTGGGCAAATGCGCGTAAGTAGTTCGCCACCGAATCGTGTCCCGGCATTGGTGTGATTCAGCCCACCACATGCGCTACATTGTGACGGCAGTCATACGAAAGGGTGGACATGACCGGAGCATTGTTAGCAGGTCTGCTGGTGGTTCTGGGCCTCGGCTCGATCGCCGCAGTGGTCGCGGCGGCCGTGCTCGGTTACGGCACGCTGGCACTGGCGATCGGCATCATCTCCAGCGCAGCATTCGCCGCACGGACCGTCTGACCTATCGGCGCAGCCGCAGGCCGAGTCCTGTCGCGCGCACGGCCTGACGGTCGATAGCGGCGCGAACCTCGGCTGCGGAGCCCACCACGCGCACCGCCTTCTTGGCGCGCGTCACCGCGGTGTAGAACAACTCCCGCGTCAGCAGTCTCGAATCCTCCGACGGCAGCAACACGGTGACCTCATCGGCCTGGCTGCCCTGTGACTTGTGGATCGTCATCGCATGCATGGTGTCGACCTCGGCGAGCCGGCTGGTCGACAACGACGCGGCACCGAACGCCACCCGCAGCCCGTCCGGCGTCGTCACGGTGATCCCGGTGTCCCCGTTGTACAGCTTGAGGCCATAGTCGTTGGCGGTCACCAGCACCGGCCTGCCCGGATACCAGGTGGACCACATCGGTTCGCCGGTCGCCTCGGTGAGCCACCGCTGCACCTGGCGGTTCCAGTGCGTCACGCCGAACGGACCGTGCCGGTGTGCGCACAGCAACCGGTGCTCGCTCAGGGCGGCGGTGGCGGTGCCGACGTCGCCGAGCAGCGCGGCCGCCCGCAGCCGCAGCGCGTGCGGCAGCAGGATGTCGCGCAGGGATTCGCTGGTGGGAATCCAAGTGATGTGAGGTCCACCGGCGGCGAGGATTTCCAGAGCGCCGTCGGCGTCACCGTCGCGGATCGAGGTGGCCAGCGCACCGATCGACTCACCGAATCGGTGCGAGGTACGCAGCGCGGCAACACGATCTGCGCCCAGTCCGTCCACCAGATCGGCCAGCACCGCGCCGGCTTCCACCGACGCCAGCTGATCGGGATCGCCGACCAGCAGCAGCCGGGTCTGTGGGCGGACGGCTTCGAGCAGTCGGGCCATCATCGTCAGCGACACCATCGAGGCCTCGTCGACCACGATGACATCGTGCGGCAGCCGGTTGCCGCGATGGTGCCGGAACCTCGACGACGTGTCCGGTCGCGGGCCGAGCAAGCGGTGCAGCGTGGTGGCCGGCAACCCCATCAGGCCGGCACGGTCGGCGGGGTCGAGCCGGGCCGCCTCGGCGGCGACCGCCTCCTGTAGCCGCGCGGCCGCCTTGCCTGTCGGTGCGGCCAGCGCGATCCGCGGCGGCGGTGTGCCTGCCAGGGCCGACTGCTCGACGAGCAGCGCCAGCAGCCGCGCCACGGTGGTGGTCTTGCCGGTTCCCGGGCCGCCGGTCAAGACGGTAAGTCCTTGGAACAGAGCAAGTTCGGCGGCGGCGCGTTGCTCGCCGAAGCCGTCGGGGAACAGCCGAGCCACATCCGGCGACGGACCGGGCGGGACGGCCGCCAGCAGTGCCAGCGCGTCGTCGCACACCTGCTGCTCCTCCCGCCAGTACCGGTCCAGGTAGAGCAGATCGCCGAGCAGATGCAGCACCGGCGGAGTGCCCGCCAACGGGCTGGCCCGCACCGCGGCCAGCCACGCATCGGCGTCCCGGTCCAACTCCGCGGCCGCGGCCCGCAGGTCCACGCACACGGATCCGCCGCGCAACGCGCGCACAGCCAGCGCGACGGCCAGAACCACGGACTCGTCGGTCTCACCCGTCAGCGCCGTCAACCGTTGTGCCACATGGGTATCGGCGGGCTCGAAATCGGTGATCATGCACCCTCCAGGAACGCCGACAGCTCCGTCACCAGTGCCGCAGGCGGCGCCCAGCTGAACACGCCGGCCGGATGACCATCCACCACAGGGGTTTCGGGGCCGCACATGCCGCGTACGAACAGATACATCACCCCACCCAGATGGGCCTCGGGCGCATACCCGGGAAGTCGCCAGGTCAGATACCGGTGCAGGACGACGCTGTAGAGCAGTGCCTGCAAGGGGTAGTCGGAATGCAGCATCGCCTCGACCATGCGGTCCCGGCCGTAGTCGGCCGCGGTCAGCGGTGCATCCGAGGTGCCCAGCCAGTTGGTCTTGTAGTCGACCACCACGTATCGGGCGACCGAACCGTCCGGCACCCGCAGCACCACGTCGATCGAGCCGGACAGATAGCCGCGCAACGACTGCCGGCCCAAGGCGCCCGTCGACAACCGTTCGGCGTAGCAGGCCAGTGGGTCATCGGCAGGCAGATGGCGGCCCACCAGGGCTCCGAGGCCGGCCAGGGTCCGGTCATCGCCGGCCAGTGGGAACTCGAAATCCAACTCGCACAGTCGATCCGCCGGTCCGATCTGTCGCAGCGTGATTCCGGGGGCCAGCGGTCCCAACGGGGTGTCGTGCATCGGGACCAGGGCGGCGGCCAGGTCGGCCGCGGGCACCTCGACGGGCCAGCGGGCCGCGTGCGCCTGCACCTGGTTCCGCAGCTCCGCTGCGAGGTCTGCGGCCGACGGGTCCGCCGTCTCCAGCACCGCGTGCACCAGCGAGCCGAAGGCGGCTCCCGTGGGAAGGTCGGCCATCGGCGACGGTGTGTCGGCACCCGACGCGGGGGATACCAGTGCGATGTCGGCGATCTCGTCGTCCAGCTCGGCCACCTCGGGCTCGCTGGACACACCTGCGGTCTCGCCTTCCTCGGCGGCCCGCAACAACCCGGAATACGACGTGCGCCGCCACGCCGTGTCGATGGACCGCTGGAACCGGCGCACCGACAGATCGGCGGTGGGCGCGGCCGCCCGGGCCGCGGTGAACGGCACGATCACCGATTCCTCCAGCACCGGCCCGCCCGCATCCGCCCACGCCCGCAGCCGGGCCAGCGCATCGGCGTCGGAGATCTTCGCCGGCGCACAGACTTCCGGTACCTCGGCCGTCCCCGGCGCCCGCCCGCGTAACAGCCGCGAGAGGCCACCGTTGGGCTCGTAATACGACGGCGCCCACCACGCCACCACCTGCGACTGTGCCCGCGTCAGCGCCACGTAGGTCAGCCGGCTGTCATTGGCTGCAGCCTCGGCCTTGCCCGCCCGCAGCACCGCGGGCACGGCTCCGCCGACGTACAGACAGCGGGCCGAATCCTCGTGGTAGAGCACAGGGTCGGGGTCGGGTGTGTACCGATTGAAGGCGAACGGCAGGTACACGATGGGGTATTGCAGACCCTTGGACACCCACACCGTCATGATCTGCACTGCCGCGGCATCACTGTCGAGCCGCCGATTCCGTTCGGCCGCCGCACCGCCGTCGGCACTCTGCGTGCGCAACCAATCCCGCAGCGCGGGCAACCCGAATCCCTCGTTGTGCGCGGTGTCCTGCAGCAGCTGGGTCATGTGCGACAGGTCGGTCATCAACCGTTCGCCACCCTGGCGGGACAGCACCCGCCGGCCCATCCCGTCCAGCTGCGCCGCCTCGAACACCGCCGCCACCCCGCGCTCGCGCGCATGCCCGGCCCACGTCCGCAGCGTCTCGGCCACCCGATCGGTCAGCCGGTCAGCGCCTGCGGCAAGGGTTTCCGCCGTCTCCCCGAAGAATGCGGTGGCCGCCGCGGCCCGCACCAGGCCGGGGCGGTGCGGCTGGTCGAAGGCCTCCAGCAGGCACAGCCAGTCCGCGGCGGCCTCCGAACCCAGCACGTTGGTGTCCCCGGTGTACACCGCGGGGATCCCTGCATCGGACAGGGCGTCGAAGCAGGCCCTGGCGTCCTTGTGCGTCTCGACGATCACCGCGACGTGCCGGGCCTCGACGGGGTCGCCGTCGAACGTGGCGCCGCCGGCCAACAGGGCGCCGATATCGGCCGCCAGGTCCTTGCCGATGTGGGTGCGCAAGCGGTCGATCTGCATGGTGCGTGTGTGGGAGTTGCCGCGGGTGACGACCCGCAGCCGGAACGGATCATTGTGGGGCGCACCGGCCAACCGGTGTCCCTGGTGATGCGCCGTCACCTCGTGCACGACGATGCCGGGACCACCGAGTTGAGCGCCGCCCAGCACCACCTGCAGCCGGTCGACGAGTGCGGCATCGCTGCGCCAATTGGTGCCCAGCGTCTGCTTGTCCCCGGCGGTGTCGGCCGCGCGCAAGTACGTGTCGATGTCGCCGCCACGGAATGCGTAGATCGCCTGCTTGGGATCACCGATCAGCACCAGCGTCGACCGGCCGGTGAACGCCCGCTCGATCACCTGCCATTGCACCGGGTCGGTGTCCTGGAATTCGTCGACCATGACGATCGGCCAGCGTTGCGGCATCCGGATCCGCGCGGCGGAATCGGGATGCTCGAGCGCGGCCGCCAGCCGGGTCAGCAGATCGTCATAACCCAGGATCCCGCTGCGCCGTTTGCGAATTTCCAGTTCGGCGAGCACGTCCCGGGCGAACGCCAGGCACACCGCCGCGTAGGAGTCGGGCTCCGGGTCGACCGGGCGCAGCTCGGTAGCCGGGTGGTTGACCACCTCGCGGGCCAGTTTCAGGGCCGCGCGGTACCCGAGGATCGGGTCGTCGCGCTGCATCCCGAAATGGGCCAGGTACAGGTCGTCGACGATCTCGCCCACCACCGCGTCGAGGCTCTCTACCAGCGTCACGCCGCTGTCGCTGTCACCCGCAACGCCAAGGGATTTGAGCACGATGTGACAGAACTGATGGGTGGTGGCGATGGTCGCGGAATCGAATCCGGCCAGGGCGTCGTGCAGGCGCAGCCGGCGGGCCTGGGTGTCGGTGGCACACACGTGCCGCTCCAGTTCGTTGGCCGCCCGTGCCGGGTCGTCGATGGCGGCCAGCGCGCTGACGATCTGGGCGCGCACCCGTTCGCGCAGTTCCTGGCTGGCCGACCGGCTGAAGGTGATCAGCAACATCTGGTCGAGCTTGGCCACGCCTTCGGCCACCATCCGGGTGACCAGACCGGCCAGCGCGAACGTCTTGCCGGTGCCGGCACTGGCCTCCAGCACCGTCGTCGACAGCGGTGCGGGCAGCGGACCGAGGAGGTCGAATGTCTTCACTGCATGCCACTTTCGGCCCGCAGCAGCGGTACCCACAGCCGTTGGGCGAAGTCGTCGATGCCGGCCAGGTCGCTGAGCCGGGCTCCGCGGCCCCACACCCGTTCGATGGCCTTGTCCTCGGATTCGTTGCGCCAGCGATAGTTGGCCGCCTGTTCGGGGTCGTCGCCGGCTTCGCGCGCTGCAGCCCAGGCATAGGAGGTCTTCACCGGAAGGGGCAACGGGACGCGGCGGCCTTCGTCGTAGAGCGAGGCGAGTTCGCGCAGTACCGGCAGCGCCGACGCCGGGGCCGCCAATGTCTGCACCCGGGGGGTGCTACCGCGCCGGGGCCGTCCGATGCACGTCGCCGCCCACGACCGGGTGGGGTCATGAGCGCTCAACGCCAGCAAGGGGATCCACGCCTTGAGCAGGTGTTTGCCGTCGAGTTTCGAGTACGTCACCGCCGAGAGCCGGTTCCCGAACACCGGCGTCACCGTTCCCGTCAGATGCCGGCCCGGCTCCAGTTCGATGTCCACGTCGAATGCCGCGCCCTCGACGTCGCGGTGGCGTAGTGCCTCGGCCGCCAGGAGCGCGGCCTGGTCCCGGATCTCGATGGCCCGTCGCCAGCCCAGCCGGCCCGGGGGCAGCGTGCCGCGGCGCCATTCGGCCTGTTGGGCATCCTGCGGTGTCAGGCCGGCGAGGATGTCGGCCAGCATCCGATCCCCGACGGTCCACTCCTGCAGCGCATCGATGTCCACCGGCATCTCGTCGGAGACCCCGTCGACATCCCATGGCAGCGTGAAGTCCAGGGCGCGGAAGTAGCCCTTCACCGGATCGTTGAAGAACCGCACCAACTCGGCCAGTTCGACGTCGGTGACCGCCGGTGCGGGAAGCGGGCCCGAGACGAAGACCGGCCGCGGTTCGCGGTGACCGGAGATGGCCCGGGCCGCCGTCAGTGCCGTCGGGTCGAAGGTGAACGGGCGTCCGGTCGGGTCCGGCTCGACATTGCGGATATCGAAGGGCTGCAACGGATGTCTGGTCACCACCGAGACCGGGCCTGCGCTGGTGAGGTGCAGGGTGTCGAGCAGTTCGGCGATCGGCACCGCGGGCGGGCGGCTCTGCCCGGTGTACTCGTTGGCGCCGGTGTAGGTGATGACGAGCGTCTCGGTGGCCGCGCCGATGGCGTCCAGGAGTAGTTGGCGGTCCTCGGAGCGGATATCGCGCTCACCCGTCATCGGGTCGCGGGCCAGGATGTCGTCGCCGTCGACGGCGCTGAGACGGGGGAAGACCCCGTCGTCGAGGCCCACCAGACACACCACCCGGTGCGGCACCGACCGCATCGGAACCATGGTGCACACCGTCAGCGTGCCCGAACGGAAGTTGGCGCGGGTGGGCCGGCCCGCCAGTCGCCGATCCAGTAACGCACGAATATCACTGAGCCGCAACAATATCGGCGTCGTGGCCGGACCATCGAGGATGGCGGCGAACTCCTGCTGCACCTGGGCTCGCGGCCAATCCTCGTCGTCGTGGGCCAGCGCATCGAGACCGGTGGTCAACGCCTGCAGCCATTCACCCAGCGGGCGGGTGCCGCCGAGGGCGACGATGGTCCGGTGCAGTTGATCGACGAATTCCGCGAACCGGCCTGCCAGTTCGACACGGTTGCTGCTCACATCGTCGAGCGGCAGCGTGGTGTCCAGCCAGGTGCGCGAATCGTCGGACAGCGCAACGCCCGCCAGTACGCGGTCCACGCCGAAACGCCAGGTGTTGTGCAAGAAGTCGACTCCGTACGGGGCGCGATGCTGCTTGTCGAAGCCCCAGCGGATGTTGGCTTCCCTGACCCAGGAGGTCACGGCGTCGAGGTCGTCGTCGGTGAAGGAGAACCGGGCGCGTACCGGTGCGGACGCGGCCAGGTTCAGTACGTCGCTCGCGGTGGCGCGTCCGCCGGCCAAGGCCAGCAGTTGTGCCACCACCGCCAGCAGCGGATTGGTCTGCACCAGAGCGCGGTCGGCCAACCGCACGCGCAGCCGATGCGCCGGATGAGCACCGTGCACCACCTCGCCCAGCCCGAAGCCGGCCGAGATCAGCGGCGCGAAGGTCTCGATGTCGGGGCACATCACCAGGATGTCGCGGGGTTCCAGGGTGGCGTCGTCGGCGAGCAGGCCCAGCAGGACCTCACGCAGCACGTCCACCTGGCGGGCCGGGCCGTGGCACGCGTGCATCTGCACGGAGCGGTCGGTGAGCTGGTGTCGGCGGCCGGCCGGGCGGAGCCGGTCGGCGGCGATGTCGGATTGCAGCCAGCCCAGCAAGGTGTCCGGATATGTTGCGGCGGGCAGGTATTCATCGGTCGCACCGGTGGGCAGCGCCCGCTGGAGTTCACGGAGATCCCGGCCCAGGGTAGCCAGCAGGGGATGCCCGACGGCGCGGTGGCCGGTGTCGGCGCGGCGCGGGATCCGCTCCCGGTGATCGGCGAGCGCGTGCCACATGTGGTCGCTGGGGTGGGGGAGCCACAGGTGCAGATCATGGTGGGTGGACAGGGCGTCGAGCAGTTCGATCTCGGTGATCGGCAGCCGGGTGTGCCCGAACAGCGACAGCCGCTGCGGTAGTCCGGCCGACGGTGCATCCCGCAGACGCGCAAGGGTTTTCGCGTGCCGGACGTGTGGCGGATCGGTGTCCATCCTGGCGACCAGGGCCTGCCACAGCGGTTGTTGCCACGCCAGGTCCGCATCGACGGCCGCCCAGTCGACGAGCAGTTCGGGGCGTTGGCGCGCGTAGGACGCGAAGAGCCCGGCCAGCCTGCGGGCCACCGCGTAACGGCGGCCCTGCCGCAGTTCCCGCTCGTCTCCGGTTTCGGTGTGGCCCAGGTGGGCGGCCAGGGTGGCGCACCAGGGCTGGTCGAGATTCTCGTCGATGGTGGCCAGCAGCGGCCACACCAGGGCGTCGGGTGACCAGGGGTCGTCCCGGGTGGTGCCGGTGAGTTCGGCGATCAGGGAACGTGGACTGGCGAATTCGACCCCCGCGCAGACGCCGAGCCGGTCCGAAAGCCGCTGACTGAGCCAGCGTTCGACGCCTTTGGCGGGGACCAGCACCAGTTCCCGGGCGAACGGGTCGGGCAGCGGTTCGGCCAGCAGCGCGCCCAGACCATCGGCGAGCAGATCCGTGCGCTCGGCGCGGTGCAGGTGCAGGGCCATCGAAGTCACCATAGCCACTCGTCGGCGCGGGCCGGAGCAGGTATGCGAGTGCCCGCCTCCGAGCGACTTTTCAGCGACAGGAAGGGGGTTGTCAGACCCCTGTGTGAGCGTGGTGGCATGTCCGCTCGTTTACGGGTCCGAGGTGTGGAGTTGCGATACCTGTTGACCTGGCTGCTCGCCCACGAGGGGCCTGCGACGGTGGCCGAACTGATCGACCGGTTGACGGTCTGCGGGTTCGACGTCGGAGGCAGGCCGTCGAAGACGGTGTCCGACGCGCTGCGTTGGGAGATCGGCCACGGCAGGGTGTGGCCGCGGGGCCGCGGCCGCTACAGCTCAGGGGAGATGCCGCGGGCCACCGAGTATCGAATAGAGCTGCGCGTACGGAATCTGCGGGCGCGCGCCGATGCGTTGGCAAGGGCGCGCCCACCGAGTCGCTGAAAAGTCGCTCGGAGGTGGGCACTTCGGTCTGTGCCCGATGCCTGGCCGGCGGCCAGACCCAGTGGGCGAACCTGGTGCGCGGACCTACGTCGTGGTGAGGGCGAACTCTTCGGCCAGGCCGTCGATTCCGGCACGGATGGCGTCGATGGCCGACGCGCGCGCCTTGAGCTTGCTGGCCAGGTGCGCCTTCAGGTGCAGGGTCCCGGCGTATTCGGCCGCCACCGCCTGGGCGCGGGCCAGCACGTCGTCGCGTTCGACGGTCTCGTCCAGCCAGCCGCCCGTGATCGCGGCCTCGCCGGTGAACGTCGCCGCCACGGAGACGGCCCGGGAAAACGCCGCCCGGGTCAGCCGCATCCGCATGATCTCGATAGCGGCGATCGGCAGGGTCATCCCGATGGCGACCTCGTTGGCCTGGCAGCGAGTCTTGTCCGAACCCACCCGGTGGTCGCCGCTGAGGAGCAGGAACGATCCCATCGCGATGGCATGACCGGTGGCCGCGATCACGACCGGCGCCGGGAAACTCAACACGCGCACCGACAGTTCGAACCCGGCGGTCAGCATGCCCAGACCGGCTGCGGCGTCGCCCGAGCTGAACACGCTCAGTTCGAACCCGCCGCTGAGCACCCGCGAATTACCCGCCAGCACCACGGCTTTCACGGTGCCGGCAGTGATGTCGGCGTCCGCCTGGTCCAGTGCCCCGTTGATGTCCGCCAGCATGGCGGGGGACAGGGCATTGACCTTGCCGTCGTCGAGCGTGATCGTCGCGACGGATTCGTTCACCGAGTAGCTCACCGGGCTCGTCATAGCTGCGGATGTTACGGAGCGTGGTTACGAATTTTTATGGCGGGGCTCGAATGATGCCTGCCCGCCGGCCGCTTCTCCTCGATCCACGGGAAGTCCAGCTCGGTCGTCTCATCGACCTGGCGCGTGCGCCAGCGGTCCTGCGTCTCGCGCACCGCACGGTTCATCCGGTCGATCTCGGCGCGGAACACGTCGGGCCGGGTTTCCTTGGATGCGTAGTGGAAGTAGGTGAGCATGCTGCGCAGCAACTCCAACTTCTGTTTCTCCCGCTTGGCCAGATCGTGGGTGAGCATCAGGTCGAGTCGCTGAACCGGCTGCAGGGTTGCCCAGTCGAGCACCACCTCGGCGTCGTATCCGCGGCGCTTGCCCTTCTCGCCGCTGGGCCGATCACGGTAGGTCAGGGTGCCGTCGAACCGGGAGGCGATCTCACCGCCCAGTTGTTCGCGGCTGATGGCCGAGTCCCAGACAGTTCGCCATTCCTGCCCGGGTGCGAGTTGCTTGAGTTCGCTGGGGAGCGGCAGAACGGCGACCTCGGGTGGCCCGTCGTCGTAGGCGTCCTCGTACCGGCCGACGGTCAGCTGACCGGGGAAGTGGAACTCGACATCGTGCGCCGCCGACTTGCCGAAATTGCGGACCACGAGCTCGATGACGTGCCAGTCGCCGGCATTCGGCTCCATGTACATCACCACGTGGGGCCTCAGCTCATCGTGCTTGAGCTGGCGATTCCGTTTGATCACCCGCGCGACGAAGATGAGTGCGATGACGGCGAGCAGCAGCCCCGCCCACGCGGCGATGGTGAGCCAGGCGCCCGACCCGAGACCCACCAGATCGGTCCATCGCTCACGAATCCACTGCACAGCGCCCCCACCCGTTCGTCCGATTGCGCTCTGGACAGTAGCGCTTCGCTAAGTGTTGCGTAAACCGCAACACTCGGCATTGCTAGCTGGCGGTGGCCAGCGCCGGGGACGCGAGCGGACGCTGCGGTTCGGCCTGCACCAGCCGTTCGGCGCGGGCCAGCCAGTCGGTGTCGGTCCACACCACTTCGGCGGGCAATCTGCGCCAGTAGTGGGGGTGAGCACGCACGTGCATCTCGACGCTGGCGTGTACCGCCGCGGCGTCCGGTATCCGCCGCGTACCGCGGACGAGAGGTTCGCGGCGCAGCGTCGAAGGCGCCGCCGGTTCGGTGCGGACCCGCAAGCCGGCCCGGGTGGCCCCGTCGAGGACCCATTCCAGCGTGAGGGCGTCGCTGATGACGCTGCGATGCGTGCCGCGGAACCAGACTTCCTCGACGCCGTCCACCCGCTGGAACCGCGGCCCGCCATCGATGGCCATTGCGTGGCGGCCGGCCAGGACCTCGACGGATCCGGCGGTACCGGCCGTCCTGGCGGCGTCCCACAAGCCCAGGAACCGTACGGGTATCGCGACATCGGCATACGCGGTCAGGCCGGCGGCGACCGCGCCGATGTCCTGCCAGTCCTGACCGGAGCGCGGTGTCCGGGGCACGGCGTAGGTGGCGAGCATGTAGTCGATGAGTTCGCCGTCGAGTACGCCGATGGTGCCGAGAAGTCGGCTGATGGCCTGCGCGCACGACCCGCCCCGACCGGCGCCGAAGACGAATATGTCGTCACCCGGACGCCAGTGCGTCATGAGATGGCGATAGCCCGCCGTGATGGCACCGCGCGCCTCGTCCGCGGCGCCGCGGCGGCGCTGCGGAACGGCGTAGGACCAGGTGAGCTGGGTGTCGTCGAGAAGGTCGAACAGTTCGGCGGCATTGGAATGTCCGTCTTGGCCGAAGCACAGCACGATGTTTGTCACAGCAACCCCCGACGGATGCAGCACAAGCGAAACCAGCGAATTACTCTGCCTACGCGGCCCGGCGGGTGCCAGTCCGTGAATCAGCCGAAAAACATGCCTGCCTCGACGAATTTCGGCCAAATCAAAGCTAGCGCGCTACGAAATCAGTCGTCTGTCCACCGTTTGGCGGACACCGAAATGCTGGCGGCGAATCTCCGCTGACGCGATGCGGGGTGTTCGGCTAACTCAGGCTCAGTACGGCGCCGGCGCTGGAGATGTCGCCGTGCACCTGTAGTGATTCGGGCACGCTCCCGGGTGGGACGTCGTACGCGATGGCGACCTCGACCGGCTCGCCGGGGTACACCACGGAGGTCGTACCGCCGAGGTAGAACGTCGCCTCGGTATCCGGGGTGTAGGTCTGGCCGTCCGCGGTGAGGATCTGCTGCTCGGCGATGAAGGTGGCGGGCGACTCACCGTTGTTGAGCAGCGTCAGGTGCACCACGACGAACTCGCCGGTCGCAGTCTTGGACAGCAGGTCGTTGTCGGCCGCGGTGATCGTCGGCCCGACCTCGATGCCGTTCTGGGTGAACGTGACGTCCCCGTCGACGGCCTCGCCTGCCGACGGCGCGGCGGTCTCGGTCGGCGACTCGGTTTCCGGCGAACTCGACTTCTTCGCGGACGTCTCCGCCGACGACGAGCTGTCCTCGTTCGACGAAATCCCCGGCAGGCTCAGGTTGTTGGTGTCGGGCTTGTGGATGACCAGGGCGTACACCAGCGTCGCGATCAGCGCGATGAGCAGGACGCCGACGCCGCCGAGGTAACCCTTGACCAGGTTCCCGTTCCCTGCCGGTGCGGCGGCGGGCTGGAAAGCCGCCGGCTCGGCATACGGGGACGCCTGCGGTTCGCCGAAGCCGGGTGGCGGGGTGTAGGTGGGGTAGGGGGTGGTGGGCGGTTCGGGCGGCTTGACGACGGTGGTCTCGGGCTCTGGAGCCGCCGGCGGCTCATCCGGCTCCGGGGTCTCGGTCACCGGTTCCGCGACCTCGTCCACCGGTTGCGGAGTGACGGTCTCCGGCTCCGGATCCTGGGACTCGGGCTGCGAGATCCTGACGACGGACGTCGGCTGCTCGCTGGCGGCCTTCTCCCAGGAGGGCATCTCCATGTCCGACGGCCACGGCGGCAGCTCAGAGGGCCACGAGCGCGGTTCCTCCGGCGCGGGAGCGGCGGGTGGGGCGGCGGGTGGGGTTTGGTGCTCGGTCCACCCCGCGCCATCCCAATACCGTTGACCACCCGTTCCGTCGGGGTCGGGGTACCAGCCGGCCGGGGTCGGCGGTGTCGTCATGCAGGGCTTCCTCCCTGTCACGCGCCGCAGGGACGCTGTGACCCCGCACGATAGCCGAGCCCGGATAACGCCGCGAGACTTTGGCCGGCCGCGTCGGCCGTGCTCAGCCGCCCATGAGCATGCGCCACTGGTCGAGATTGCCCGCCCGGTAGACGTAGTTCGACTTCTTGACCGACGACAGGGGGGCGCTCGGGTCGGCCGAATACCAGTGCCCGGGGAACACCGTCGGATCGCCGGACAGCGCGGCCAGCGCCTGCAGGCTGCGGAACATCTCATCGACGTCGCCGCCCGGGAAATCGGTGCGCCCGCACCCCTCCAGGAACAGGGTGTCGCCGGCCACCAGCCGCCCGTCGAGCAGGAAGCACTGACTGCCCGGCGTATGGCCCGGGGTGTGCAGCAACTCGATCTCGATATCGCCGACGGCCACCTTGTCACCGTGCTGGTGCTGGGTCAGTTCGCTCAGGGCGATGCCGGTGATACGTGAAACCCAGTCCGCCTCATGGGCATTGACGTGAACCGGCACGCTCACCCGCTCCAGCAGTTCGGCCAGGCCCTTCAGTTCGAACCCCATCATCGAGCCGCCGACGTGGTCGGGGTGGTGATGGGACACCAACACACCCGACAGGTGCATGCCGTCGGCCTCCAGCGCGTCCACCAGGTCGCCGGCGGCGTACGCGGGGTCGACCACGACGGCGTCACCTGTTTCGCGGTCGCCGATGAGGTAGGCGAAGTTGCGCATCTGCTCGGCGATGGGGTCGCCCGCGGCGAAGTCGCGGCCGGACAACAGCTGACGGAAGTACAGGCGGTCTTCAGGCATGGGAACAGACTAGGGCGCGACTGCGTGACGCAGATAACCGCAGGTCTAAAAACCGCATGTCAATAGGTGTTTAACGGCACACCGACAAAAGCTGCATCGCAGATGCGGAATTACTAGCGTCAGCGGTATGCACCTCACCCGGTTCACCGATCTCGGACTGCGGACGATGATGCTGCTCGCCGCCGCCGACACGGACGGCCGGCGGATCACCACCCGCAACATCGCGACGAGCGCCGACGCGTCGGAGAACCACATCGCCAAAGCCGTCGCCCGGCTCGTCGAACTCGGGATGGTCAATGCCCGGCGCGGCCGGGTCGGGGGGCTCGAACTCACCGACGACGGCCGGCACGCGTCACTGGGGTGGCTGGTGCGCCGCCTCGAGGGCGACGCCGAAGTCATCGACTGCGCCGGCGGCGCGCATCCCTGTCCGCTGATCCCCGCCTGCCGGCTGCGCCGCGTCCTGGCCGAGGCCAAAGACGCGTTCTACCGCCAACTCGACGGCTACACCATCGACGACCTGTCGGGCAGCGTCCTGCTGCCCGTCATATCTCTTCCCCTGGAAAGGAATCCCCGATGACCACCACCACCGAGACCGCGGAGCTGGACCCGGCCAACGCCGAGATCGTCACCGCGACGTTGCCGCTGATCGGCGCGAACATCGACGCCATCACGACGGCGTTCTACCGGCGGCTGTTCGAGAATCACCCGCAACTGCTGCGCAACCTGTTCAACCGCGGTAATCAGGCCCAGGGCGCGCAGCAGCGCGCGCTGGCGGCCTCGATCGCGACGTTCGCCACCCACCTCGTCGACCCCGCGCTGCCCCACCCGGTGGAACTGCTGTCCCGGATCGGGCACAAGCACGCGTCGCTGGGCATCGTCGCCGAGCAGTACCCGGTGGTGCACGACAACCTGTTCGCGGCCATCGTCGAGGTGCTCGGCGCCGACACCGTGACGGCCGAGGTGGCGGCCGCGTGGGATCAGGTCTTCTGGATCATGGCCGGGGCGCTGATCGATCTGGAGCGCGCGCTGTACGCCGGTGCCGGCGTCCGAGACGGTGACGTCTACCGGCGGGCCCAGGTGCTGTCCCGGGTGGACGATCCGTCCGGCGCCGTCGAGGTGACCGTGGCCCCGCTCGCCGCCGGCACCTTGTCGTTCGCTCCGGGCCAGTACGTATCCGTCGGCGTGACCCTGCCGGACGGGGCCCGCCAGTTGCGCCAGTACAGCCTGATCAACGTCAGCAGCAGTAGCGGTGAACTGACCTTCGCGGTCAAGCCGGCCGGCGAGGTGTCGACCTGGATCCGGGACAACCTGCGGGTCGGTGATCTGCTCGACGTGACCGTGCCGTTCGGCGACCTGCCCACCCCGACGCCCGGGGCGCCGCTGGTGCTCATCTCGGCGGGCGTCGGCATCACCCCCATGATCGGCATCCTGGAGGCGGTGGAACCGGCGACCCGCGTCGTCGTGCTGCACGCCGACCGCAGCGGGCAGACGCACCCGCTGCGGGACCGTCAGCGCGAACTGGTGGCCGCGCTGCCCGACGCCACCCTCGACGTCTGGTACGAGGAGGGCGCACAGGGATCGGCAGGGGAGCATGTCGGGTTCCTGCGACTCGACGAGGTCGACCTGCCCGCCGGCGCCGAGGTGTACCTGTGCGGTGCCGACGGGTTCGTCCGGGCCGTCCGCGATCAGCTGATCTCGCGGGGAGTCCAGCGGGTGCACTGCGAGCTGTTCAGTCCTAACGACTGGCTGCTGTCCTAGGCGCGGAGGCGCTGCGAGGGCTCCAGACCAGCTCGGAGAAGCCGGTTACGCTGCCGTTTTGGCAACGCAATCCGCGGGAATGTACCCTCTTTAAGGCCCTAGGGCTGATGCAGTGCCGAAGATGTGCAACGCCCCCTTAGCTCAGTCGGTAGAGCGTTTCCATGGTAAGGAAAAGGTCAACGGTTCGATTCCGTTAGGGGGCTCGGTGGACGCCAGGCGGATCGCCGCCTTCGTCTATTCGGGGCGGTGTAGCTCAGCTGGTTAGAGCGCACGACTCATAATCGTGAGGTCGGGAGATCGAGCCTCCCCACCGCTACAAGGAACTACGAGAGGCAACAACGTGGCGTCGAGTACCGACGTACGGCCCAAGATCACTTTGGCCTGCGAGGTGTGCAAGCACCGCAACTACATCACCAAGAAGAACCGGCGCAACGACCCGGACCGTCTTGAGATCAAGAAGTTCTGCCCCAACTGCGGAACCCACCAGCCGCATAAAGAGTCGCGCTAACTTCTCGTCGTGGCTCTGTCGTCGAACATCGTCGGGATGCACTATCGGTATCCCGATGCGTACGAGGTCGGCCGGGAGAAGATCCGCGAGCACGCCCTCGCGGTCAAGAACGACGACGCGTACTTCCACGATGACGCCGTCGCCGCCGAGCTCGGGTATGACTCACTGCCGGCGCCGCTGACCTTCATCTCCATCTTCGGGTATGTGGCGCAGGTCGCGTTCTTCGACCATGCCAACATCGGCCTTCAGGATGCCCAGATCGTCCAGGTGGACCAGGCCCTGAAGTTCGTCAGGCCGATCAAAGCCGGCGACCGGCTCTACTGCGATGTGTACGTCGACTCGGTGCGACAGGCCCACGGCACCGACATCATCGTCACCAAGAACGTCATCAGCAACGAGCATGGTGACGTAGTCCAGGAGGCCTACACGACCCTCGCCGGTCGTGCGGGAGACGGAGAAGAGGGTTTTTCTGATGGCACTGCGTGAGTTCAGTTCGGTCACCGTCGGCGACGTGTTGCCCGAGCGCGTCATTCCACTGACCCGTCAGGACCTGGTCAACTACGCCGGCGTGTCCGGTGACCTCAACCCCATCCACTGGGACGACGAGATCGCCAAGCAGGTCGGCCTCGACACCGCCATCGCGCACGGCATGCTCACCATGGGCCTGGGTGGCGGCTTTGTCACCGCGTGGGTCGGCGATCCCGCCGCCGTGACCGAGTACAACGTCCGCTTCACCGCCGTCGTCCCCGTTCCCAACGACGGTGTGGGCGCCGAGATCGTCTTCAACGGCCGGGTGAAGTCCGTCGAACCGGAATCGAAGTCGGTGACCATCGCCCTCTCCGCGACCACCGGTGGCAAGAAGATCTTCGGCCGGGCCATCGCCATTGCAAAGCTGGCGTGATCGATGGCCATCAACCCTGACATCCTGGGGCTGGTCTACAAGTACCCCGAGGTCTTCGTCGTCGGCCGTGAGCAGGTCAAGCAGTACGCGCGCGCGGTGAAGTCCGATGATCCCGCCTCGCAGAGCGAAGCCGCCGCCGCGGAACTCGGTCACGACACCCTGGTGGCGGGCCCGACGTTCCCGTCGATCCTCGCCCTGCTGGTGCAGCAGGATTTCTTCCGCAATGTCGACGTCGGCGTCGAGACCATGCAGATCATCCAGGTGGACCAGCGGTTCGTGTACCACCGGCCGATCCGGGTGGGTGACCGGTTGCACGCGCACCTGGAAATCAAGTCCATCGACGAGCGGTTCGGTGCCGACATCGTCGTAACCCGCAACATCCTCGCGGACGACGACGGCGTGACCATCATGGAGGCGTTCACCACGCTGATGGGCCACGAAGGCGACAACTCGGTGGCGATGCAGTACGACCGGGAGACCGGTCAGGTGCGACGTTCGGCGGCTGTCGGGGATTAGTAACTAAGACTTGGGCCGATGTACACTCGGTCCTCGGGGTTTTCCCACATCAGCGCGCTGTCCGTCGGTTCGGAAATCGGCCGGTCGGAGAGCGCGCGAACTGTGTGAGGGCCGCGACCAAAGGGGCGTAGCTCAACTGGCAGAGCAGCGGTCTCCAAAACCGCAGGTTGCAGGTTCAAGTCCTGTCGCCCCTGCTCAACTGAATACTCGACGAGTGTGGACACTGGTAGGTGACCACCCGAACCAGATGAAAGGCGTGCGGTGAGCGACGAGCGCGACAGTGCTGGCTCCGAAGGCACCGAAGCAACGGGCATCGAGGACGCGGCCGGCCATACGGCTGTCGTGACCCGCCCGCTGCGCCCGACCGGCAAGCGGACGCGGCGTGCCGCGACGGCCCCGGTCGACGACGAGGCGTCGGATGCGGACAGCGAGTCCGTCGATGACGCGCAGGATGCCGAACCGGCTGCCAAGAGCACGAAGACCAAGGCCGCGAAACCGAAGAAGAAGACCGACTCCAAGCGGGTCAACCCGTTCACCTTCGTGTGGAACTACCTGAAGCAGGTCGTCGCGGAGCTGCGCAAGGTCATCTGGCCGAACCGCAAGCAGATGGTCAGCTACACCACGGTGGTCCTGGTGTTCCTGGCCTTCATGGTCGCGCTGATCGGCGGGGTCGACCTCGGGCTGGCCAAGCTCGTGTCGCTCGTGTTCGGCTGACCAGAAGTACTGAGAGAGGACTGACAACCGTGACTAGCTTCGACGGCGTATCTGGTTCAGATGACCAGCTCGACGCCGAGACGCCTTCGGGCGAGGCCGTCGACGTGCTCGACGAGACGCTGGAGGCTGCGGACGACACCGCCGCCCCCGCTGTCGACGAGCCCGTCGCGGCTGAGACCGAGGTCGAGGCTGCCGCAGAGGCTCCAGCCGCCGAGGCTCCTGCCGCCGAGGAAGAGGACGTCGATCCGGCGACCGCGCTCAAGAAGGAGCTGCGCCTCAAGCCGGGCGACTGGTACGTCATCCACAGCTACGCCGGTTACGAGAACAAGGTGAAGGCCAACCTCGAGACCCGCGTGCAGAACCTGGACGTCGGCGACTACATCTTCCAGGTCGAGGTGCCCACCGAAGAGGTCACCGAGATCAAGAACGGCCAGCGCAAGCAGGTCAACCGGAAGGTGCTGCCGGGTTACATCCTGGTGCGCATGGAACTCAACGACGAGTCGTGGGGCGCGGTGCGCAACACCCCCGGCGTGACGGGTTTCGTCGGCGCGACCTCGCGTCCGTCGCCGCTGTCGCTCGACGACGTGGTCAAGTTCCTGCTGCCGCAGGGCGCCGCGAAAAAGGCCGCCGCAGGCAAGGCCGCGTCGGCCGCGTCCGCTGCGTCTTCTGAGGCCACCCTCGAACGCCCCGAGATCCTCGTCGACTTCGAGGTCGGCGAGTCCGTCACCGTCATGGACGGGCCGTTCGCCACGCTGCCGGCCTCGATCAGCGAGGTCAACGCCGAGCAGCAGAAGCTCAAGGTGCTGGTGTCGATCTTCGGTCGCGAGACGCCTGTCGAATTGACCTTCACCCAGGTCGCGAAGATCTAGCGACTCAGTTTTCAACAACACGGGCAACCCACGCCCTTCCAGGAAGAAAAGTAAGGAACACCGAACAACATGGCCCCGAAGAAAAAGGTCACCGGGCTCATCAAGCTTCAGATCCAGGCCGGGCAGGCCAACCCTGCTCCGCCGGTGGGTCCGGCGCTCGGTCAGCACGGCGTCAACATCATGGAGTTCTGCAAGGCGTACAACGCCGCGACCGAGTCGCAGCGCGGCAACGTCATCCCCGTGGAGATCACCGTCTACGAGGACCGCAGCTTCACCTTCGCTCTGAAGACCCCGCCCGCCGCACGGCTGCTGCTCAAGGCTGCCGGTGTGCAGAAGGGTTCCGGCGAGCCGCACAAGACCAAGGTCGCCAAGGTCAGCTGGGATCAGGTGCGTGAGATCGCCGAGACCAAGAAGGAAGATCTCAACGCCAACGACATCGACGCAGCCGCGAAGATCATCGCCGGGACTGCCCGTTCCATGGGTATAACGGTCGAATAATTCAGAACGGGTGGGAGAGCCGGCTCGGCTCGCCAACCACCGTCCAGTAACACGATTGGAATCACAATGAGCAAGAACAGCAAGGCATATCGCGAAGCCGCCGAGAAGGTGGATCGCAACAACCTCTACTCCCCGCTGCAGGCCGCACGCCTGGCCCGGGAGACCTCGTCCAAGAAGCAGGATGCGACCGTCGAGGTCGCCATCCGGCTGGGCGTGGATCCCCGCAAGGCCGACCAGATGGTCCGTGGCACCGTGAACCTTCCGCACGGCACCGGTAAGACGGCCCGTGTCGCGGTGTTCGCCGTGGGTGAGAAGGCCGAGCAGGCCCTGGCCGCCGGAGCGGACGTGGTTGGTAGCGACGACCTGATCGAGAAGATCCAGGGTGGGTTCCTGGACTTCGACGCCGCGATCGCCACGCCCGACCAGATGGCCAAGGTCGGTCGTATCGCCCGCGTGCTGGGCCCGCGTGGCCTGATGCCGAACCCCAAGACGGGCACCGTGACCGCTGACGTCACCAAGGCCGTCAACGACATCAAGGGCGGCAAGATCAACTTCCGCGTCGACAAGCAGGCCAACCTGCACTTCGTCATCGGCAAGGCGTCCTTCGACGACACCAAGCTGGCCGAGAACTACGGGGCCGCGCTCGACGAGATCCTTCGCGCCAAGCCGTCCTCCTCCAAGGGCCGCTACCTGAAGAAGATCACCGTCTCCACCACCACCGGCCCCGGCATCCCCGTGGACCCGGCCGTGACCCGCAACTTCACGGAGGAGCAGGTCTGAGCCTGCGCCACACGCTGTTCCGAATGGCCGGTCATCGAAAGATGGCCGGCCATTCGGCATTTCGGGCTGCGGGTCGCTATCCCATCACCGGTTGCAGCGCATCGCTGACGACGCCGGACAGGAAGTGGCCGTAGTCGTGGGTGATGTGGTACTTGCCCGAGTAGACGACGTTGGGATCGACCACCACGGGACATGATTGCGCACCGCAGAACCACGGGGTGACGTCGATCAGCGTGGCTTGGGTGGCCTCTGCGGCGGCCCGGAACGCGCCGGTGCCCTCCGCGTCGACGACTGCCGCGGCAGGCTCGTTGCACTTCTGGATGTCCTTGGTGTTCCGGGCCAGGCAGTCACCCGGATTCAGCGTGATGTGCGGCTGATTGGTCAGCATCGCCGCTTTCACGCCCGGTGGCAGCTGCTTGACAGTGGCGACCAGGGCATCACGCCAGATATCCGGGCCGAAAGGGCGGTCGGGTCCGGTGTTGCCGCCGTACCAGCCGATCATCAGCACGGCGGCCGGCTTGAGTTCGCCGATCTGGTCCATCCGCCATTTCTGCCACTCGTCACACTCGGTGAAGTCACGCTTCAGTTGGTACTGGTAGTAGGTCAGCGTCGCCGGCCCGCAGTTGTCCTTGCCGAGGACGACGACCTTCCAGCCGTTGCGCTTGCCCACCCAGTCCAGACTCCCGGACCACTGCAGGGCCTGCGAATCGCCGATCACCACCAAAGTCTTTGCGCCCTCGGCATCTCCGACCGTGCAGGGCTCGAGATCGTCGAGGGATATCGTCCCGTATTCCGGGTTGCAGTCCGGCATTCCCCACAGGCCGATGTCGGAGCGCTGTACCTTGCTCAGCACCGCCGGGGTCACACTGGCCGGCAGCTGGGTAGCCGACTGGGCAGCGTCGACGGCGGCCAGCACCTTGTCCAGGGGGACGGGTGGTGGCGGGGGCGCCGACTCGGCACCAGATGCATCAGCGGATGTCGTTTCCGGAGCGCTGCTGTTCGGCAGCGCACACGACGTGAGGACGACCATGACCATCACGAACATCGGAATGAGACGCTTCACCTCGAACTCCCCTCGGTAGGCATTCTGGAACGGTTGCTTCGAAACATCGAGTGTTTGCTCGATTGGCCCGTGCGGGCTTCAGCGAGCACACTGGTGGCATGAGACGTGTGTTCGCGGTCTTGGCGGCCGTCGTGGTATCGGCCGCGTGCGCGCCCGCGCCGGGTCCCGCGCCGGTGGTTGGATCCGCGAACGCGGGACAGCCGGTGGCGGCGTTCCTCGGGGACTCGTACACCTGGGGATGGGGCATCCCAGACCGCGGCCGACGGTGGTCGACGCAGGTCGCGGAGCGGATGGGCTGGGTGGAGAAGAATTTCGGGGTGGGCGGTACGGGTTACTTCACGTATTCGGACAAGGGGAAGGCCTACCGCTACCGGATCGATGAAATCACCGCTGCCGCACCCGATGTCGTCGTGGTAGCGGGGGGCGTCAACGATCGCCGCGACATCGCCGCGGACAGGGAAGCCGTCGTGGACGCGGTTCATCAGACCTACCGCCGGCTCCGCGAGGATCTGCCGCAGGCCCGGATCGTCGCCGTCGGGCCCACTTTTCTCGACCAGATCACCCCGGACCTGGTTGCCCTCGATGGCGCGGTCCGAGACGCGGCCGACGAAATCGGCGCCGAATACGTCTCGCTCATCTCGCCGACGTACGTGTTGCGGCCCGACGAGTTCGACGCCGACGGGTTGCACGTCAACGACGCCGGGCACAGCGCCATCGCGGACCGCGTCGTCTCGGCGCTGTCCGGTGCGTGAGTTTGCTGGACTGTCAAAACGACCCGAATTCCAGGACGTTCCATGAGCCGTAGTGTGTGCCGATCTGGTACCAGGCGACCACGATGGTGGTGACGATCATGGCTGCGCCGAACAGCAGGGTGAGACCGTTTCTCGGCGCCAGGAAACGCGACCGTCGAATGGGGTTCTCGACGAACCGATAGGACAGCGCCGAAGCCACCACCGCGATTGCCAACCAGCCGGTGGCCTCCCACGCACTCAGATCGTGCGCGACGTACTGCGCCGGAATGACCAGCAGCGGCCAGTGCCATAGGTACAGCGAATAGGACCGTGCGCCGAGCCACTGCATCGGCCGAACCGCCAGGATGCGACCGACCAGGGTGTGGTGGGTCGCGCAGCCCGCCGCGATGAGAAGACCGGTGCTCAGGACGGGGAACGCCACGGCCCAACCCGGGAAGTGTGTCGCAGTGGTCAGGATCAGGGCGCTGGCAACGATGCCGCCCAGCCCGGCGAGCGCGGCCAGCTGCGGCAGCCAGCCGGGGCGCAGTCGGGCGATGGCCGGCGTCAGCACCGCCAGCAGTGCGCCCAGGCCCAACTCCCATGCCCGGGTGAACGGTGAGAAATAGGCCCAGGTCTGGTTGTCCGATGTCTGCACGACGGACCAGGTGAACGACGCGGCGATGATCACCAGCAGTGCACAGGCCAGTGCCGTGCGATGCCGCGATCCGCGAAACATCAGTGCCAGCAACAGGAACAGGCCCGGCCACACCACGTAGAACTGCTCTTCGACACCCAGTGACCACATGTGCTGCAGAGGTGACGGCGGCAGTTGGGAGCCGAGGTAATCGGTGCCGAGCACCGCGAACCGGAAGTTGGCGGCGAATACCGCCGTCCATTTGGCGTCGTTGGCGGCCGCATTGCCGGTGATGAAGCCGAGCCACAGGTAGGTGGCGAACACGGTCGCCAGYACCACCAGCGTCGACGCGGGCAGGATGCGCCGGACGCGTCGCGCATAGAACTTGCCGATCGATACGCGACCGTCTCGGGTCTGTTCGTTGAGCAGCAGTCCGGTGATCAGAAAGCCGGAGATGACGAAGAAGACGTCCACTCCGATGTATCCGCCGGTGAACGGATGACCGTAGGCGTGGAAGAGCAGAACCAGCCCCACTGCGATGGCTCGCATGCCTTCGATGTCGGGCCGAAACGCGGTTCTACGCGGCTCGGCGACGGGGGGCGGAGCCGCGCCGGCGGGAGGGGGAAAATTTCCTAACGCAACATGTTCGGGTCCAATCGCGTCTACGTGGCCACCCGATCGTGCACTCTCCATGTCCACCCCCGTGAACCTGCAAGCTGCGAATTAGACGCAGATCTGAGTGTGGCCACCGTAACAGCTGTGGGTTCGACGCGCTGTGTGAGTGACGGAGGAGAAAGTTTGCTAAATTTGCTGGCCGGCGTCTAGGACAGGACGACGGTGGCGGCCAGGGCCCGATGGTCGGACCCGGGCAGGCTCAGTGTCGTCATGGCCGTCACCGTCGCACCCCGGGTGAGAACGTGATCGATGGCGATGAGCGGCGGGACGGTGCTGTCGGCGGGATACGTGCGGGTGATCCCGGCCCCGGCTTGGGCGGCCCCGTCGTGAAACCCGTTGTGCAGCAATGCGCGGAATTCCCGTAGATCGGGCGTCGCGTTGAGGTCGCCGCCGAGAATCACCGGCTTGTCGGCAGGAAGCTGTTGCAACGCCTCGTTCAGGCGGGCCATGTCACCGCGCCAATCCGAGGAGGGTTCGGGCCACGGTGCCAACAGGTGGGCTGAGACGGCGACCAACGGCCGACCGCTCGGAAGTTGCACGTGCGCGGCGACGAAGCCCTGGGTGAAGGCCTCGTCGGTCGTCCAACCGGTGATCGGGTAGCGGCTCCACAGGCCGACTCCGGCCGCGCCCTCCCTGGCCCGCACGGCGCGATACGGAAAATCGCGGGCCAGCCCGGCGGACATCGCCTCTGCCAGTCCCGGTGTAAGTTCTTGCACCATAACGATATCGGCGTGATCTTCGGCAAGCCGGACCATGTCGGACGGCGGGACGTGGCTGTACTTCACGTTGGCCGTGACGATGCGCACCGTGACCCCTTCGGGCCTCGGGTCGGCTCGGTACCACGGCAGCTGGACGGCGATGACGGCAACGGTCAGCACCAGCGAGACCGCCGTCAGCTTCCACGCACGCGCCCAGACCGCCAGCGCCGCGGCGAGCAACGCGCCGCACATCAGGTAGGGGGCCAGCACCGCAAGGCCCAGTACGACGTGGTTGACGATGGGAAAGAAGCGTGCGGCCAACGCGCCGGCGGCGATCATGAAGGCGGCCAGCCCGGCTGAGCGGGTCAGAGCTCGGCCCCAGCCGGACATGTCGATGGCTCGATCTTACGATGGTCCGGTCGGCTCGTGCCGACCGAGGATGCCTGTCAGTGCCCGCACTCGCTCAGCCGCCGGTGGAGAAATTGACGGGCCGGGTCGGAGGCGTTGCGGTCCAAGGCGACTCGATACCAATGCGCCGCCTCGGGCAGCCGGCCGGACCGGCGCAGCAGGTCGGCCCGGATCGAGGCGTACACGCTGGACCGCGCAAGGCGGGGATCATCGGCCACCTCGTCGAGCGCGGCGAGACCGGCGTCGAAGCCGTCGCGGAAACCCAGCGCCAGCGCCCGGTTGGCGCGGGCCATCGGCGAATCGGTGAGCGCGACGAGCCGGTCGTAGGCCGAGCAGATGGTCGACCAATCCGTGGCCGCCCAATGCGGGGCCGTGGCGTGGACGGCCGCGATCACCGCCTGTGGCAGATACGGTCCTTGCGCGCCGGCCGCCAGGGTCAGCCGGTCCAGCCCGCGGGCGATCCGGGTGCGGTCCCACCGGCTGCGGTCCTGTTCCTCCAGGGGTGTCAGGACGGCGTCGGCGTCGACCCTGGTGTCGCGCCGGGAGTCGTGCAGCAGGGTCAGCGCGGCCAGGGCGTGTGCGTCGCGTGCCGTCGGCATCAATGCGCACAGTTCGCCGGCCAGGCGCACACCCTCGTCGCACAGGTCATCCCGGATGGCCGACGGTCCGCCGGTGGACCAGTACCCCTCGGTGAACACCGAGTACACGCAGGCCAGCACGTGCGGTGTCCGTTCGCCGAGCAGTTCAGCCGGTGGCACCCGCAACGGGATGTTGGCGTGCCGGATCTTGTTCTTGGCGCGGGTGATCCGTTGTCCGACAGCGGCTTCGGACTGCATGAGCGCCCGGGCGATCTCGGGCACCGTCAGCCCGGAGATCAGCCGCAAGGTCAGGGCCAGCTGCGACGGTGGGTCCAGGGCGGGGTGTGCGCAGGTGAACATCATCCGCAGTTCGTCATCGCGGACGGGGTGCACCGGTGCGTCGGTCGGTGTGGGCATCCCGGCGAGTTCCTTTCCGGGGCGGGCGGATTCGCGCCGGAACCGGTCCAGGGCACGATTGCGTGCGACGGTCATCAGCCAGCCGCCGGGGTTGGCCGGGGGCCCGTCGGCCCAGGCATGCAATGCTTCGGTGAACGCGTCCTGGACGGCGTCCTCGGCGATGGTGAGGTCGCCGCACCAGCGGGCCAGTGCGGCCACCGTCGGTCCCCATTCGCGGCGGAAGACGCCGTCCAGGTTCGTCATCGGCGAAACTGTTACAGGCCGGAGATCCCGGCGAGTTGGCGCACCGCGACCGATCCCGCGGGAATCATCGACGCGAGTTTGACTGCCTCGTCCCGGTCGCCGGCGCGCAGCAGATAGAACCCATTGGCCACCTCGGCGCCCTCCGCGTAGGGGCCGTCGGTCAGCAGTGTCTTGCCGTCGCGCACCCGAACCGTCGTGGCGGTGGCCGGCGGGTGCAGCGGTGCGCCGCCGAGGATGTGGTCGCCGATGGTCTTGTGGGCTTCGACATGATCGGCGACCCGTGCCTCGAATTCGGGTGAACCGGGTGTGTTGACCTCATCCGGCGATTCCAGCAGCAGGGCAAGCCAATTCGATCCGACGGGCTCCGTGGGGGCATTCCAGTGCACCATCGGCCACACCTCGACGGCGCCGTACTGTGCCGCCGGGATCTGGCCCGCGATCCCCAGCGCATCGTCGAGGTTGTCGGCCTCGAACACGTAGTAGCCGCCCGCGACCTCGGCGCCCTCGGTATACGGGCCGTCGGTCACCACCGGCTGACCCGGCCAGCCGCTGATCAGTGTGCCGTCCCGGGCGGGGCCCAGTGCGTCCCCGGCGCGGATGGCGGCCCCGGCGTTGGCATGGAATTCCTGATAGGCGGCCATCTCGGCGCCGCCCTCGGCGGGGGTCAGTTCGCGTTCGGGGCTCAGCAGCAGTGCGAAGTAGTACATGGCGAATCCTCCGGTAGGGGCGGGACCCTAGCGTCCCACTCTCTACCTGTACGACGAACGGCTACGACGCAATCCGACAGACTCAGCCCACGAAGTTCGACTTCAATTCGCCGACGATGTCGTCCCACAACGCTTCGGGCAGGTCGTGGGCCATCCCGTCGAACAACACCAGCCGCGCCCCGGGGATGGCGCGGGCGATCGCCCGCCCGCCGGACGGCCGCATCAGCTTGTCCGCCTTGCCGTGGATGACGACGGTCGGCACGGTGATCTGCCGGTCGTAATGCCGCAGGCTGCCGCTGCCCATGATGGCGGCGAACTGCCTGCCGACGCCGGCCGGATAGTACGAACGGTCATAACCTTCGGCGGCGTCGGCGCGGGACTGCTCCTCGGGGGTCGGGTATCCCGGGCTGCCGATGATGCTCAGCAATCGCACCGAGTTGTCGATGATGCCGTCGCGCGAGGAGTCCTTGGGCTTGGTGAGCAGGGCCAGAAGCTGTTTGGGGCCGGGCGGCGGCAACATGGCCTGGTTGTTGCTGGAGAAGATCACCCCGAGGCTGCGCGTCCGGTGGGTGTGCCGGGCGGCGAAGACCTGGGCGATCATGCCGCCCATCGACGCGCCGACCACATGCGCCCGGTCGATCCCGAGGTGATCCAGCAGGGCGCCGGCGTCGTCGGCCATGTCTTCGAGCGTGTAGCCGGCCGGGCTCTTGAGTCCCAGGAAGGACCGCGCCATCCGGGTGGGTAGCGGCGCGCCGCTGCGGGCACCGGGCAGCTTGGAGGACAACCCGATGTCGCGGTTGTCGTACCGGATGACCCGCAAGCCCTGATCGACGAGCTTCTCGCAGAAACCCTTGCGCCACAGCAGGAGTTGCGCGCCGAGTCCCATGATGAGCAGGACCGCGGGATCGTCGGGATTGCCCATGTCCTCGTAGGCGATCTCGATATCGCCGTGGGTGGCGGTTCCGGTGCGGGCGATCATTGCTGTCCTTCGTCTTGGTTCTTGTGGTCGCGGCTGATCTCCACCATGAAGTTCGCGAAGTACCCGGTGAACTGCGGGTCGCTCATCATCTGCCACCGCGGCGCCAGCAGCTTCATGTAGCGCTCGACGTAGAGGAACTGCTTGCCGATCAGCACGAGCTCGCGCGGCAGCTTGACGTCATAGGCGTCGGCCAGCGTCGAAAGTTGTTTACCGATCTCGGCGTAACTCATGTCGCCGAGCGAGGACATGGTCAGTGGCGCGGTGAACTTCTCCAGATCCTTGGCCGCCTGGGCCTCGGGCTTGACGGTGCCGACGGCGCCCATCAGCACGACGATCTTGCCCGCCGCGGCGTGGTCCTTCTTCACCAGCAGCGCGTAGACGAGTTCGCGCAGCAGCCACCGGGTGCGCGGGTCGATGCGGCCCATGATGCCGAAGTCGAAGAAGACGATCTTGCCGTCGTCGTCGACGTAGAGATTGCCGGCGTGCAGGTCGCCGTGGAACAGGCCGTGACGCAGCCCGCCCTCGAACACGCTGAACAACAACGCCTTCACCAGGGCCTCGCCGTCGAAGCCCTTCTTGCGGATCGCGGCGACGTCGTCGATCCGGGTGCCCTGGATGCGCTCCATGGTGAGCACGCGCTCGCTGGTCAGATCCCAGTAGACCTGCGCCACCCGGATGTCCTCGCCCAGCGGGGAGGCGTGCATGTGCGCCACCCAGGCGTCCATGGACTGCGCCTCCAAGCGGAAGTCGAGTTCCTCGGCGAGGTTGTCGGAGAAGTCGGCGACGACGTCCTGGGCGGACAGCCGGCGGCCCAGCTTCGCGAGTTCGACGACCTGGGCCCCGCGCTTGAGGATCTGCAGGTCCGCGGCCACCCGGCGGCGGATGCCGGGGCGCTGGATCTTCACGACGACCTCTTCGCCGGAATGCAGCGTCGCGTAGTGCACCTGCGCGATCGAGGCGGACGCGAAGGGCGCCTCGTCGAAGGACTTGAACAGGTCCTTCGGTTCGCCGCCGAGTTCTTCGGCGAGCAGCTTGTGCACGGCGTTCTGGTCGGCGGGCGGGACGCGGTCGAGCAGGCCACGGAACTCCCGCGACAACGGCTCGCCGAACGCACCCGGGCTGGACGCGATGATCTGGCCGAACTTGACGTAGGTGGGACCGAGGTCGGCGAAGGCCTGCGGAACCTGCTTCATGATCTTCTGCTGCAGGCTGCCTTTGCCCAGGAAGTTCGCGACGACGCGGGCGCCGGCGCGGGTGACCTGCCATCCGGTGGCCCCGATCCGGGCCGCCTCGACCGGCAGCGGCACCCGATCGAGCCTGGCTACCTCACGGTGCTTGGGCTTCGAAGGCTGAGTGCTCATCCTTGCAGTGTCTCAAAACCGCCGGTAACGCCAAAAACTCGGGTGGTCTGTGTCACACCAGGTTGAGCTCGACGTCGCTGCGGGTGCGCTCCGGATCGGTGCCCAGGACGTAGGACGGCACGGTGTGGGGGACAGCGGTGCCGCCCTCGACCCGCGCCTGGGCTTCGCGGAATTCCCGGGTGGGTCCGGCGGCGGTGTGCAGGCCGTTGATGGCACACCAGACGATGGCGCGCCGCCCGGCCCGCTCGATCGCGTTGGGGTCGGTGTGCCCGATCAGCTGCTTGGCCCATTTCGGCATGGTGTCGCGGATCGCCCAGTCGATGGCGCTCTGCGGCATCGGCAGGTTGGGGCCGGTGGCCATCGCCGCGCCGTGGGTCAGCGCCAGCCGCGGCAGGTAGGAGTGCAGGCACTCCAACGTCTCGGCCTTGGTGCTGGGCAGGTCGGTACCGCCCAGGGCGTGCCCGACCCGGATGAACTCGCCGTAGTAGCGATCGAGCTTCTTCCCGCGCAACGGGTTCGGGTGATACAGCTCGTGCGCGGAGGCGATACCCCAGACGACGGTCGCGTAGTTCCAGCGCAACCAGTCCGGGTCGTCGGCGTCGTAGACGGCCCCGTCGGGGCGGGTGCCCTTGATGGTGTGGTGCATGGCGCGCACGGTGCGGGCGACCCGTTCGGCGGACTCGGTGTTGCCGTAGGCGGTGCCGATGAAGAACGCGATCGAGTGCCCGAGGCGGACGGCGGCGCCCTTGGGGTCCACCACCGGGATCGCGGTGCCGTCGTCGTCGCGTTTGACCAGACGCGAGTGGTGCATGCCCATCCAGTAGATGGAGGGGTCGAGGCGTTCGATGTAGGCCGCGCACTGCAGACCGAAGATCAGCGCCTCGGTGTGTGAATGCACGTGCCAGACGGCGCTGCCCGGGCCGAACCAGCCCGGGTCACCCGCGGGTTCGGCGAATTCCAGCCCGCGGAAGTAGTGCTTGCGGACGTTGCGATCGAAGTGATCCTGCAACTTCTGCTCGACGATCTGGTGCGGCAGGGCCATCCCCACATCCCTTCTGGTCACGATTGTGACCAGAATAGCGTTTGGTTACATCCGTAGCCAGATCTAACCTGGACCGATGACTCGGTGGGCGGGTGTCGCGCTGACCGACCGGCGCACAGAGCGGCGCGGGTTGTTGATCGACGCCGCCTACGGGCTGTTCGGTGACGATGGCGAGGCGGCGCTGTCGGTGCGGTCGGTGTGCCGAGCCTGCGAGCTGAACACCCGCTACTTCTACGAGAGCTTCGCCGACACCGACGAGCTGCTCGGCGCGGTGTACGACAAGGTGGGCACCGAGCTCGCGGAGGAGGTGGAGGCGGCGATGTCGGCCGCGCCGGACTCGGTGCGGGCGCGCACCAGGGCCGGGATGGCCGCGGTGCTGGGCTTCGCCTCGGCCGACCCGCGCCGCGGCCGGGTGCTGTTCACCGACGCGCGCGCCAACCCGGTGCTGACCGCGCGCCGGGCCGCCACCCAGGATCTGCTGTTGGCCGCCGTACTCGCCGAGGTCGGCTCGGATCCGGTCCCGGCGCGCGTCGGGGCGGCGATGTACACCGGCGCGATGGCCGAGCTGGCCCAGCAGTGGCTCGCCGGCGGGCTGGGCTCGGACCTGGACGTGGTGGTGGATACGGCGTTGGTGTTGGTCCTCGGTCGCTGAACCGGCTCGCGGTGCGGGCCTAGTTGGCCTTCCAGCGCTTGATCCAGTCGGTCTCCGGCCATTCCTCGGCCGCGGCGAGGAGTTCGTACATCGTTGCGCCGTCGACGGTTTCGCGGATGATGTCGGCGTGGCCGGCGTGCCGGGACAGCTCCTCGACCAGGTGCAGCAGCACCCACCGCACCGACCAGTGGTCGATGTCCTGCGGGAACCACGGCACTTCGTGGGGTACCGGCACCGGGGTGTCGAAGTCCGCCTCGGCGAACACTCGCAGGGTGGCGGCGTTCTGCGCTTCCAGTGCCGCCAGCAGCTCGCTCAGCGTCTCGTCGTCGCGCATCACGTACTGGTCCTGATACTCGGCCATCAGTTCCTCCATCGGCCGGGCGTCAGGCGTGGGGATGGCCGGAGCCTGGGCGGCGCGTTCGGTCCAGCCGTGCTGGCAGTTGGTCACGTGTTTGATCAGGCCGCCGATGGACAGCGCGCTGGCCGACGGGGTGGCGCGGGCCTGCTCGTCGGTGAGGCCGTAGGCCACGGCGAGGAACGCGTTCTGTTGGAAGGCCAGGAAGTTGATCAGGGTCTGGCGCTCGTCGGTGGCGGGGGCGGGCATACCGGGCATGTCAGTTCTCCTTCGAGTGGATGTAAAGGTCACGGATGCAGGCGATTTCGGCGCCGTGGTGGATCATCTCGCGGTTGATGTGTAGAACGAGCACGGCCATGGACTCGTCCGCGTACGGGCCCTCGGCGGGACCGCAGGGCTGGGTCAGGTCGTCGTCGGAGAGGGCCCGCACGCCGGTGATCCAGCGCGCGTACGCCTCATCGAGCTGACGCAGCGCCGTACCCGCCGAGGTGGCATACGCCCACGATTCGTAGTCGGCAGGCGGGCCGCCGAAATGGGAGTGGTTGCGCATGGCCAGTACGCCGACGATGACGTGGGCCAGCCGCCACGCGATGGTGGTGAACGGTTCGGGTTGCGGTGGGGGATAGGCGAAATCGATGGCGCCATCCCGATGCAGAGTCCAGCAGCCCGGTACCGGCTCCCAGAAGTACTCGTCATCGGTGAGGCCGGACAGGCGTGGCCGCAGCTGGTGGGTCCAGTGGAAGTCCAGCTGGTCGGCCAGGAGGTCGGTGTACATGAACCCACCTTGACATCTATATAGGACAGAATCGGTCCTATAAATGCGTCAAGATGGTGAACATGAGCACCGCCAGGGTTCTGCAGCTTCTCGGCCTGCTGCAATCACGCCGGGTCTGGACCTCCGAGGAACTGGCCGACCGTCTCGAGGTCACCACCCGCAGCGTGCGTCGCGATGTCGAGCGGCTGCGCGATCTCGGCTATCCGGTGCACGCGAGCAAGGGGCACGGCGGCGGATACCAACTGGGCGCGGGCGCCGCTCTGCCGCCGCTGCTGCTCGATCCGGATGAGGCTGTCGCCATGGCCGTCTGTCTGCGCCTGGCCGCCGGCGGCAGTGTGGCCGGCGTCGGCGAATCTGCGTTGCGCGCGCTGTCCAAACTCGATCAGGTGATGCCGTCTCGACTGCGCTCCCAGGTGGCCGCCGTGCACGACGCCACCGTCACCCTCACCTCCGCCGCCGAGGACCCGGTCGACCCGGACATCCTGATGACCCTGGCCCGGGCCAGCCGCGACCACGAACACATCGGCTGCGGCTACGTCGACATCCGCGGCACTGCCACCACGCGCCGCCTGGAGCCCTACCAACTGGTGACCACCGGACGGCGCTGGTACCTGTTTGGCTATGACCGCGACCGCGCCGACTGGCGTACCCTGCGCCTGGACCGGATGTCCGGCGTCTGCGCGGCCGGGAGCACCTTCATCCCGCGGCAGGCACCCGATGCGGCCGCCTATGTGCGACGTGCCATCACCTCCTCGCCGTACCGGTACATCGCCCGGGTGCGCTATCACGCCACCCAAGACGTTGTCTCCCAGACCTTTTCCGCGGCCTCGGTACAGATTGAACCCGACGGTCCCGATGCGTGCATCGTCACCACCGGCGCCGACGATCCCGACCGGATGGCGCTGTATCTGGCCATGCCCGGTTGCGAGTTCGAGGTGCTGGACCCACCGGAGGTGGCCGACGCGGTGCGCGCCGCAGCCGAACGCCTGCAGCGGGCGGCCGCGCGAACGTAAGGTGCGGTCATGCGTCTGACCGCACCGGAGTCGACCGAACTGTTCGCCGGGCCTGCGGACGCGCCGCTGCAGATCGTGCGTGTCACCTGCGCGGACGCGGCCGGCGAGGTGATCCGCATCGCGGGAGACGGCCTGCACGGTGAAGGTCCTGCGATCGACGGCATCTGCGAGATCCCGGTGCACGTCGACGATCCGGTACCTGGCGCGCAACTACCGGCACACGCCGGGGAGGTGCCGTTCACCTTCGTCGTCGCCGAACCCGGCTGGACGATGCACATGATCAGCCACTTCCACTACGACCCGGTGTGGTGGAACACCCAGGCCGCCTACACCAGCGTGTGGACCGAGGATCCGCCGGGCGCGTGCCGGCAGACCAACGGATTCGAATTGGTGACGGCACATCTGGAGATGGCCCGCCGCGAGCCGGAGTACAAGTTCGTGCTCGCCGAGGTCGACTATCTCAAGCCGTTCTGGGACACCCACCCCGAGGAACGCGCCGATGTACGTCGTTTGATCGCCGAGGGCCGTATCGAGATCATGGGCGGCACCTATAACGAACCCAACACCAACCTCACCAGCCCGGAGACGGCGATCCGGAACTTCGTGGCGGGTATCGGTTTTCAGCGCGACGTGCTGGGCGCCGACCCGGCGACGGCATGGCAGCTCGACGTGTTCGGCCACGATCCGCAGTTCCCCGGGATGGCCGCCGATGCCGGGCTGACGTCGAGTTCGTGGGCCCGCGGACCGCATCATCAGTGGGGCCCGATGGCCGATGACGGTGATCCCGAACGCATGCAGTTCGCGAGCGAGTTCGAGTGGACCGCACCGTCCGGACGCGGGCTGCTGACCCACTACATGCCTGCGCATTACGCGGCGGGCTGGTGGATGGACTCGTCGGCGACGCTGGCCGAGGCGCAGCAGCAGACCTTCGAGTTGTTCGCCAACCTGAAGAAGGTGGCGCTCACCCGCAATGTGCTGTTGCCCGTCGGTACCGATTACACGCCACCGAACAAGTGGGTCACCGAGATCCACCGGGACTGGAACGCGCGCTACACCTGGCCCCGATTCGTGTGCGCGCTGCCCAAGGAATTCTTCGCCGCCGTGCGTGCCGAACTCGACGAGCAAGGTGGGGCACCGTCCGTGCAGACGCGGGACATGAACCCGATCTACACCGGCAAGGACGTCTCCTACATCGACACCAAACAGGCCAACCGTGCCGCCGAGAACGTGGTGCTGGAGGCGGAACGCTTCGCGGTGTTCGCCGGATTGCTCTGCGGGGCCACCTATCCACAGGCCGCGCTGGAGAAGGCGTGGGTTCAGCTGGCCTACGGTGCGCACCACGACGCGATCACCGGCTCGGAATCCGATCAGGTCTACCTCGATCTGCTGACCGGCTGGCGCGATGCGTGGGAGCTGGGCCGGGCGGCCCGCGACAACGCGCTGGCTCTGCTCAGCGGCGCGGTGGACGCCCCGGTGGTCGTGTGGAATCCGTTGGCACACCACCGGACTGACGTGGTCACCGCTCAGTTGGACCGCCCCTTCGCCGGTGTGGTGCGCGACCAGCACGGGGACACCGTGCCGTCGGTATCCGACGGGCACACCGTCAGCTGGCTGGCCGACGACGTCGGATCGCTGGGCTGGCAGGCGTACTGGCTGGACGACACCAACCCAGGGGCGAGTTGGGAGCCCTTGGAGGGCAAGGAGATCGGCAATGACCACTATCGGGTGAGGGCGGATCCGGAGCGCGGTGGCGCGGTGAGCTCGGTGCTCGCCGGCGGGCGGGAGATGATCGCCGACGGCGCGGTGGGAAACGAACTCGCCGTCTATGACGAACATCCGGCGCATCCGAAGGCCGGCGAAGGGCCGTGGCATCTGCTGCCCAGCGGGCCGGTGGTGTGCTCCTCGGCGTATCCGGCCGTCGTCCAGGCGTCGCGCAGCCCGCTCGGAGAACGGTTGATCATCCGCGGCCGCATCGGCGACATCCTGAGCTACACCCAGACGATCACCCTGTGGCACGGGATCTCGCGCATCGAATGCCGCACCACCGTCGACGAATTCACCGGCGCCGACAAGCTGCTGCGGCTGCGCTGGCCGTGCCCGGTGCCCGGTGCGATGCCGGCCAGCGAGGTGGGCGACGCCGTCATCGGTCGCGGCTTCGGCCTGCTGCACCACCACGGCACCACCCACGCGGTGGATGCGGCGCAGCACCCGTCCACGTTGGACAACCCGGCGTACGGCTGGTTCGGGCTGTCCTCGATGCTGCGGGTGCGTGTCGGTGCCGGCGTCCGGGCGGTATCGGTGGCCGAAGTCGTCACGCCCGACGCGCAATTCGACACCCGCGAGCTGATGGTCGCCCTCGTGCGGGCCGGCGTCACCGCCACCTGCAGCGCGGCAGGTAAACCGCGCTACGGCGACCTGTCCGTGGACTCGAACCTGCCCGACGCGCGGATCGCCCTTGGCGGCCCGGACCAGAACGCCTTCACCGCCGCGGTTCTGGCCACCTCACCCGAACACCGGACGGAACTCGATCGGCAATTGAGTGCGGGCGGCACCGCCCGGGTGTGGGTGCCCGCCGGCTCGGCCCTTGTCGACTCCTGGGTGCCCAGCGCCGACCTGCGTGGCCTGCGTAGCCTGCCGGTGCTGATCGTCGTCGGCGATATCGGCTCGCTGGTCGAGGATCTCGCCGATGCGGAGATCTCCGTACCACAGGATGCACCGGCCGAACTGACACCCTTCGAGTCGGTGACCGTCGCGCTCTGCAACCGGGGCGTACCGGGTTTCGCCGTCGAACCCGATGGCACCCTGCACACCTCGTTGATGCGGTCCTGCACCGGATGGCCGTCGGGAACATGGATCGACCCGCCGCGGCGTACCGCCCCCGACGGATCGAACTTTCAACTGCAGCACTGGTCCCACACCTTCGACTACGCGCTGATCGCCGGCGAGGGGGACTGGCGCGACGCCGACATCCCGATCCGGAGTGCGGAGTTCTCCCATCCGCTGATCGCGGTGCGCAACCGGCGGGCCGGTGCCGAGGGATTGCCCGCCCACGGGGCCCTGCTCGACGTCGACTCCACGGGTGGCCGGGTCACCCTCGGAGCGCTCAAGGCGGCAGGCAACCCGTTCGCGACCGGGTCGACCGAGCCGGTCGACCCGTCTTCGGTCACGTTCAGGTTGGTCGAAACACACGGCCGCAGTGCGGAATTCGTGGTCCGATCGGGCCTGTGCAGCATCTCCCCGCTGGTCGAGGCGGACCTGCTGGAGCGTCCCGCCGGGCCGGCGACCACGGACATGCACGGCTATCAGATCGCCACCCTGCGTGGCAGGCTGGGCGGCATCCGGATAGCCAACGCCGACCAGCAGCGGCTGGCCCCGGACTCCGAGGACGCCCAACCGCTGTACGCCCGGTACTGGCTGCACAACCGGGGTCCCGCCCCGTTGGGTGGACTGCCGCTGGTGGCGCACCTGCATCCCAGCCAACTCGCGGCCACGCCGAAGTCTGTTGTGCGCCTTCGTCTCACCGTGGCCAGCGACTGCACGGACAGCGCGCTGCACGGCCGGGTCCGACTGGTCGTGCCGCCGGCCTGGGCGGCCGATCCGGCCGAGTTGTCCTTCGTCCTGCCGCCGGGGGAGTACCTGGACGCCGACGTCGAGGTGACGCTGCCGCCGGACATCGTGCCCGGCCGGTACCCCGTCCGCGCCGAGCTCGCGGCCGGTGGCCGCGGGTTGCCCGCTGTGTGGCACCAGGTCGTCGAGGACGTGTGCATGATCTCGGTCGACGCGCCGCCCGACGCCGACGTGCTGCGGCTGATCTCCGGACCGGAACCCGTGAGCGTGCGGGCAGGCGAGAACGCGCGGCTGACGGTCACGGTCGGCACCGACGCGGGGGCCGGCCTGGCCGTCGAAGCCCACCTGATCAGTCCGTGGGGAACCTGGGAGTGGCTGGGGCCCGCCGCCACCGGCGCGGAGATACCGGCCCGCGGGACGCTGCAGCTGAGTTTCGACGTGACCCCACCGCCGTGGGTGCAGCCGGGCCGGTGGTGGGCGCTGATCCGGGTGGCCTGCGCGGGCCGGCTGGTGTATTCGCCCGCCGTCGCGGTGGAGGTGACAGCGTGACGGCGACGGTGGCCTGGGTGGCCGGCCGGCCGGTGTCGGAGGCCGAGGTCGACGAACGGGAACGGCGTGTGCGGGCGGGCACGCTGGCGTCCGCGCTGCCGCGCCCGGACACCAGTGAGGGCAGGCAGCTGCGCCGCTGGCTGACCCAGTTGCTCGTCGCCGAACGCGTGGTCGCGCGCGAACCGGCCGATGCGGATCCACCCCCGCTCACCGACGTATTACCCGACGCCGCAGCCCGATTGGAGATCGGCAGCATCGCCGCCGCGGTGCTCGAATCCGACCATGCCCGTGCGGTGTTCGCCCGCGTCACCGCCGCGGTCACCAGCACCGAGGACCAAGTCGCGGCCTACCACGCGCGCAATCCGACCCGGTTCGGTCCTCGACGCACGGCCATCTCGCTGACCCAGGCACGCCCCGCGATCACCGCGCACCTGACCGCCGCTGCTCGCCGCCGGACCTTCCGGCGCTGGCTGGACAGCCGCTGCGCCGACGTGGTGCGCCTGGCGCCCGGCTATGAACACCCTGGCGACCCCCGCCAGCCCGACAACACCCACCGGCACTGATGGAACTCACCCTCGCGCTCGACGTCGGCGGCACCAAGATCGCCGTCGGCCTCGTCGACGGCGAGGGCACACTGACGCACCGAGACCAGCTGCCGACACCGCACGGAGACGCGGACGCGGTGTGGTCGGTGGCCGCCGACCTGATCCGCGACGCATTGCACCGCGCAGGCGGACCCGTGATCGGGACGGGTATCAGCTCGGCCGGTCCGGTCGACCTGCGCGCCGGCACTGTCAGCCCCATCAATATCGCCACCTGGCGCGACTTTCCGATCGTCGAGCGGGCCCGGCAGCTCACCGGCGGTCCGGTGCGCCTGGGCGGTGACGGGCTGTGCATGGCGCTCGGCGAGCAGTGGCGCGGGGCCGGGGCGGGTGCGGACTTCCTGCTGGGAATGGTGGTCTCGACGGGGATCGGCGGGGGACTGGTCCTCGATGGTGTGCCCTATGACGGGCGCACCGGCAATGCCGGGCATGTCGGTCACGTGATCGTCGAGCCCGACGGGCTGCCGTGTACGTGCGGCGGCCGGGGCTGCGTCGAGACCGTGGCGGCGGGACCGCATCTGGTGCGCTGGGCGCGGGAAAACGGTTGGGCGGCACCACCCGACGCCGATGCCAAGCAGCTGGCCGAGGCGGCCGCCGCGGGCGACGAGGTCGCACTGAAGGCCTTTCGCCGCGGTGCGGCCGCGGTGGCGATGATGATCGCCGGCGTGGCGGCGACCTGCGACCTGGACCTCGTCGTGATCGGCGGCGGGGTGGCGAAGTCGGGGGCACTGCTGTTCGGCCCGCTCCGGGCCGCGCTGCGCGACTATGCCGGGCTGTCCTTCATCAGGGACCTGCGGGTGGTGCCCGCCGCGCTCGGTGGGGATGCGGGACTGGTGGGTGCGGCGGCGCTGGCGCGCACCATGTGAGTGCGCCCCCAATCGCAGAGCAATTGGAGCACCGGGCCGAGGGTCCTGCCGTACTCGGAGATGGAGTAGTGCACGCACGGCGGCACGGTCTGGGCGTCGTGCCGGTCGAGGATGCCGGCGTCGACCATGTCGCGCAGGTGCCGGATCAGCATGCGTTCGGTGATGTCGGGGATGCTGCGACGCAGTTCGGCGGTACGCATCGGCCCGTCCTGCAGGCGCCACATGATGGTGCCCTTCCAGCGACCGTCGATGACGGTCAGCGCGGTGTCTATCGGGCATTCGTTGATGCCCTTCTTCGATACCGCCATCACGCCTCCTCGATGGGCATGCACTGACAGATTTGTCAGTACCTTGTTTCTGGTACGCGTAACCACCAGGCTCGATGGTATGACGGACATCGCGGGCGTGGTGGCAATTCTGATCCTCGGTCCACTGGTCGGTGTCGAATTCGGGGTCACCGCCTTCACCCATCCGCTATTGGGCAGGCTGTCCGGCGACGGCTATCGCCAGACCCGCAGCCACAGCAGCAGAGTGCTCGGCAGGGTGATGCCGTTCTGGTACGCAGCCGCGGTGCTCGCGGTGGTGGCCGCGCTGGTCGTGACGCCCACCGATCCGCTGGTGGTGGCGGCTCTGGTGATGATGGTCGCGCTGATGGCCCTGACCTTCGCGGTGCTGGTCCCCATCAACAATCGGGTGGGGGCGTGGGCCACCGAGGGCGACGTCTCCCGCGAACTGGCCTCCCGCTGGGACCGCGTGCACTGGGTCCGGGTCGGGCTGCTGTTCGCCGCGTTCGTGTTGGTGGTGGTGGCCCGTTTTGGCTGATGGGCCCGGAGTCCGCTATTCTTGCCGGGTTCCACCGAAGACCGTCGGTTACCGAGAAATCGGTTGAAGGTCCGGGATTTCCCGGCGACCCACGCAGGAGGACGAGGTAGCAGTATTTCTGTGCGCCCCGACCTGTCTGTGTCGGGGCGTTTGTGATTTCCGGCCCTTGCGCCCGTCGGTTGGTGGACATCCCAACCATCACGAGGAGGCAAGCATGGCCAACGCTGACAAGGCCACCGCGGTCGCCGACATCGCCGAGAAGTTCAAGGAGGCGACGGCCACCGTCGTCACCGAGTACCGCGGCCTGACGGTCACCAACCTTGCCGAGCTGCGCAGGTCGCTGGGCAAAGCGACGACCTACACCGTCGCCAAGAACACCTTGGTGAAGCGTGCGGCGTCCGAGGCCGGCATCGAAGGTCTCGACGATCTGTTCGCCGGCCCGACCGCCATCGCGTTCATCAACGGTGAGCCCGTTGACGCCGCGAAGGCGATCAAGAAGTTCGCCAAGGACAACAAGGCGCTCGTCATCAAGGGCGGCTACATGGACGGCCGCGCGCTGTCCGTGTCCGAGGTCGAGCGCATCGCCGACCTGGAGTCGCGCGAGGTGTTGCTGGCGCGCGTCGCCGGCGCCCTGAAGGCGAAGCAGTCCCAGGCCGCGGCGCTGTTCGTGGCGCCCGCGTCCCAGGTCGCGCGCCTGGCCGCAGCTCTGCAAGAGAAGAAGGCCGCAGAAGGTTCAGCAGAACCCGCTGCTTAAGACAAACCACCACATAGTTACAGAGATAAGGAATCACCATGGCAAAGCTGTCCACCGAAGAACTGCTCGACGCGTTCAAGGAACTGACCCTGCTCGAGCTCTCTGAGTTCGTGAAGCAGTTCGAAGAGACCTTCGACGTCACCGCCGCCGCTCCGGTTGCCGTCGCCGCCGCCGGCGCAGCCCCGGCCGCCGCTGAGGCCGCCGAGGAGCAGACCGAGTTCGACGTCATCCTCGAGGGTGCCGGCGAGAAGAAGATCGGCGTCATCAAGGTCGTCCGCGAGATCGTTTCCGGCCTGGGTCTGAAGGAAGCCAAGGACCTGGTCGACGCAGCGCCCAAGCCGCTGCTGGAGAAGGTCAACAAGGACGCCGCCGAGGACGCCAAGGCCAAGCTCGAGGCCGCCGGCGCATCGGTCACCGTCAAGTAGTTTCAGCTCTTCGAAGGGCCGGGTCGGAAACGACCCGGCCCTTTGTCGTGCAGCGGATTCGATTGCCGTTGACTTCTGTGTTGCTGAAATCCTGCGTGCGCTACAGTGACTCAAGCCACAGGCGGGGTACCGCAGGTGGCGCGGTGGGCCGTAGGCGGAAGGAAATCGTATGGGCGTCGCAATCGACGTAACTGGACTGAGTAAGTCTTTTGGTTCGTCGAAGATTTGGGAGGACGTCACGCTGACGGTTCCCGAGGGCGAGGTCAGCGTGTTGCTGGGCCCCTCCGGTACCGGTAAATCGGTGTTCCTGAAGTCTCTGATCGGCCTGCTGCGCCCGGAGAAGGGTGCCATCTACATCGACGGCACCAACATCCTGGAGTGCTCGGCCAAGGAGCTCTACGAGATCCGCACCCTGTTCGGTGTGCTGTTCCAGGACGGCGCGCTGTTCGGCTCGATGAACATCTACGACAACACGGCCTTCCCGTTGCGTGAGCACACGAAGAAGTCCGAGTCCGACATCCGCAAGATCGTGATGGAGAAGCTCGAACTGGTGGGTATGCCCAATGACGGGCACAAGTTCCCCGGTGAGATCTCCGGCGGTATGCGCAAGCGCGCCGGCCTGGCCCGCGCGTTGGTGCTGGATCCGCAGATCATCCTGTGCGACGAGCCGGACTCCGGTCTGGACCCGGTCCGTACCGCGTACCTGTCCCAGCTGCTCATCGACATCAACGCGCAGATCGATGCGACCGTGCTGATCGTGACGCACAACATCAACATCGCCCGGACGGTGCCGGACAACATCGGCATGCTGTTCCGCAAGAAGCTGGTCATGTTCGGCCCGCGCGAGGTGCTCTTGACCAGTGAAGAGCCCGTCGTCAAGCAGTTCCTCAACGGACGTCGTATCGGTCCGATCGGTATGTCGGAGGAGAAGGACGAGGCGACCGCCGCGGCCGAGCAGGCCATGATGGATGCCGGTCAGAGCGACGGTGGCGTCGAGGAGATCGAGGGCGTGCCGCCGCAGCTCATCGCGACGCCGGGTATGCCCGAGCGCCAGGGTGTGGCTCGTCGTCAGGCCCGGGTGCGCGAGATCCTGCACACGCTGCCGCCGGCCGCCCAGGCCGCGATCCTGGACGATCTCGACGGCACCCACAAGTACAAGGTGCACGAGTTCTCCGACGAGCCCCGGCACGGGAGCCACGACGAAGAGTTCCCGACGGCCTCGATTCCGCGGGCAACCGAACAGTAGGCCTTACACATCGGCCGGCGGGACTGCTAGCGGTCCCGCCGGCCGCTGCTGTTTCGCAACCCCTGCACACTCTCCATGGATGTGATCTTCCTCACGGTGCCCTCTGACGCGCTGGTGTCGGTGCGGCCCGCTACTATCCAAAAGTGCACAGCAAAACGCGTGTGAAGTCTTGACGGAAAGGCCCGGACGGGCCACTCTGTTGGGCAGCATGTGTGCACGGATCGAGGACGCCAGCCAGCGCCTCGCCGACATCACACGCGGTGGTTGAAGGATGCTCGTTGAATATGACGCGGACGTGCGCTATCGTTGGACGTTGCGCTGGCTGCATCCTGCCCACCCTCATCCGCACCTGACATCGTCGTTCTAGCCTGAGCCCTGCTCAGTGACCTAGACGCGTGCCGTGTGTTCCGAGGTTCGGACTGTGAGAACGCCAGCCGAACCGAACGCAGAATACAGCGGCCACGGTCCGGGTTTCCGGTACCGAATGTCGCATGAGGTGCTGGAAGGGTGCATCTTGGCAGTCTCTCGCCAGAGCAAGTCCGATATTTCTTCTAACTCCGTACCGGGAGCGCCTAACCGAATTTCATTCGCGAAGCTCCGTGAACCTCTCGAGGTTCCGGGGCTGCTCGACGTTCAGATCGATTCTTTCGAATGGTTGGTCGGATCCGAGCAGTGGCGCACGAAGGCCACCGCCCGCGGTGACCTTGCGAACCCGGTAGGTGGCCTCGAAGAGGTACTCGCCGAGCTCTCACCGATCGAAGATTTCTCCGGCTCCATGTCGCTGAGCTTCTCCGACCCGCGCTTCGACGAAGTCAAGGCGCCGGTCGACGAGTGCAAAGACAAGGACATGACGTACGCGGCCCCGCTGTTCGTCACGGCCGAGTTCATCAACAACAACACCGGTGAGATCAAGAGCCAGACGGTCTTCATGGGTGATTTCCCGATGATGACCGACAAGGGCACCTTCATCATCAACGGCACCGAGCGTGTCGTGGTGTCGCAGCTGGTCCGTTCGCCGGGCGTCTACTTCGACTCCTCGATCGACAAGGCCACCGAGAAGGACCTGCACAGCGTGAAGGTCATCCCGGGCCGTGGCGCGTGGCTGGAGTTCGACGTCGACAAGCGCGACACCGTCGGTGTGCGCATCGACCGCAAGCGCCGTCAGCCCGTCACCGTGCTGCTCAAGGCGCTGGGGTGGACCAACGAGCAGATCGTGGAGCGCTTCGGCTTCTCCGAGATCATGATGGGCACGCTGGAGAAGGACAACACCGCCGGCACCGATGAGGCGCTGCTGGACATCTACCGGAAGCTGCGCCCGGGCGAGCCGCCCACCAAGGAGTCCGCGCAGACCCTGCTGGAGAACCTGTTCTTCAAGGAGAAGCGCTACGACCTGGCCCGCGTCGGCCGCTACAAGGTCAACAAGAAGCTCGGCCTCAACGCCGGGCAGCCGATCACCAATTCGACGCTGACCCCCGAGGACATCGCCGCCACCATCGAGTACCTGGTGCGTCTGCACGAGGGCCAGAACTCGATGACCGCGCCCGATGGTGTCGAGGTCCCGGTCGAGGTCGATGACATCGACCACTTCGGCAACCGTCGCCTGCGTACCGTCGGCGAGCTGATCCAGAACCAGATCCGGGTGGGCCTGTCCCGCATGGAGCGCGTGGTCCGCGAGCGGATGACGACTCAGGACGTCGAGGCGATCACGCCGCAGACCCTGATCAACATCCGTCCCGTCGTGGCGGCCATCAAGGAGTTCTTCGGCACCAGCCAGCTGTCGCAGTTCATGGATCAGAACAACCCGCTGTCGGGTCTGACCCACAAGCGCCGCCTGTCGGCGCTGGGCCCCGGTGGTCTGTCCCGTGAGCGTGCCGGCCTTGAGGTCCGCGACGTGCACTCCAGCCACTACGGCCGGATGTGCCCGATCGAGACCCCGGAAGGCCCGAACATCGGCCTGATCGGATCGCTGTCGGTGTACGCGCGGGTCAACCCGTTCGGTTTCATCGAGACGCCGTACCGCAAGGTCACCGATGGTGTCGTCACCGATCAGATCGACTACCTCACCGCCGACGAGGAGGACCGCCACGTCGTGGCGCAGGCCAACTCGCCGATCGACGACGACAACCGCTTCATCGAAGAGCGCATCCTCGTCCGTCGTAAGGGCGGCGAGGTCGAGGTCATCTCGGCGAACGAGGTCGACTACATGGACGTCTCGCCGCGCCAGATGGTGTCGGTCGCGACGGCCATGATCCCGTTCCTCGAGCACGACGACGCCAACCGTGCCCTGATGGGTGCCAACATGCAGCGCCAGGCGGTTCCGCTGGTCCGCAGCGAGGCCCCGTTGGTCGGTACCGGTATGGAGCTGCGTGCGGCCATCGATGCCGGCGACGTCGTCGTCACCGAGAAGGCAGGTGTGGTCGAGGAGGTCTCCGCCGACTACATCACCGTGATGGCCGACGACGGCACCCGCCGGAGCTACGTGCTGCGTAAGTTCAACCGTTCCAACCACGGCACGTGCGCCAACCAGCGCCCGATCGTGGATCACGGACAGCGGGTCGAGGTGGGCCAGGTGCTCGCCGACGGTCCCTGCACCGAGAACGGTGAGATGGCCCTGGGCAAGAACCTGCTCGTGGCGATCATGCCGTGGGAGGGTCACAACTACGAGGACGCGATCATCCTCTCCAACCGTCTGGTTGAAGAGGACGTGCTCACCTCGATTCACATCGAAGAGCACGAGATCGATGCCCGCGACACCAAGCTGGGCGCCGAGGAGATCACCCGGGACATCCCGAACGTCTCCGATGAGGTGCTGGCCGATCTCGACGAGCGCGGCATCATCCGCATCGGTGCCGAGGTCCGCGACGGCGACATCCTGGTCGGCAAGGTCACCCCGAAGGGCGAGACCGAGCTGACTCCGGAGGAGCGCCTGCTGCGTGCCATCTTCGGCGAGAAGGCCCGCGAGGTCCGCGACACGTCGCTCAAGGTGCCCCACGGTGAGTCCGGCAAGGTCATCGGTATCCGCGTGTTCTCGCGCGAGGACGACGACGAGCTGCCCGCCGGCGTCAACGAGCTGGTCCGCGTCTACGTGGCCCAGAAGCGCAAGATCTCCGACGGCGACAAGCTCGCCGGACGCCACGGCAACAAGGGCGTCATCGGCAAGATCCTGCCGGTCGAGGACATGCCGTTCATGCCTGATGGCACCCCGGTGGACATCATCCTGAACACCCACGGTGTGCCGCGTCGTATGAACATCGGCCAGATCTTGGAAACGCACCTCGGGTGGGTGGCCAAGGCCGGCTGGAACATCTCGACCGTCGACGGCACCGACGAACTGCCTGAGTGGGCGGGCAATCTGCCCGAGAACCTGCTCAGTGTCCCGCCGGACAGCATCGTGTCCACCCCGGTGTTCGACGGTGCCCGCGAGAACGAGCTCACCGGCCTGTTGGGTTCGACGTTGCCCAACCGCGACGGCGAGGTCATGGTCAATGCCGACGGCAAGGCGCGTCTGTTCGACGGGCGTTCCGGCGAGCCGTTCCCGTACCCGGTGACGGTCGGCTACATGTACATCCTGAAGCTGCACCACTTGGTGGACGACAAGATCCACGCCCGCTCCACCGGTCCGTACTCGATGATCACCCAGCAGCCGCTCGGTGGTAAGGCGCAGTTCGGTGGTCAGCGGTTCGGCGAGATGGAGTGCTGGGCCATGCAGGCCTACGGTGCGGCGTACACGCTGCAGGAGCTGCTCACCATCAAGTCCGATGACACGGTGGGTCGCGTCAAGGTCTACGAGGCGATCGTCAAGGGCGAGAACATCCCCGAACCCGGTATCCCGGAGTCGTTCAAGGTGCTTCTCAAGGAACTGCAGTCGCTGTGCCTCAACGTCGAGGTGCTGTCTTCGGACGGTGCCGCGATCGAGATGCGCGACGGCGATGACGAGGACCTGGAGCGCGCTGCTGCCAACCTCGGAATCAACCTGTCCCGCAACGAATCTGCTTCCGTTGAGGACTTGGCCTGACACGCGGCTCTGCCGCGGGGCGTCAAACCCTCCGCCTTGTGATCGATATTTTTTCTAGTCCCGAAAGGGGAAAGGGAGTTACGTGCTAGACGTCAACTTCTTCGATGAACTCCGCATCGGTCTCGCGACCGCGGACGACATCCGCAACTGGTCCTTCGGTGAGGTCAAGAAGCCGGAGACCATCAACTACCGCACGCTCAAGCCCGAGAAGGACGGCCTGTTCTGCGAGAAGATCTTCGGACCGACTCGCGACTGGGAGTGCTACTGCGGCAAGTACAAGCGTGTGCGCTTCAAGGGCATCATCTGTGAGCGCTGCGGCGTCGAGGTGACCCGTGCCAAGGTGCGTCGTGAGCGGATGGGCCACATCGAGCTGGCCGCGCCCGTCACGCACATCTGGTACTTCAAGGGTGTGCCCAGCCGGTTGGGCTACCTGCTCGACCTGGCCCCGAAGGATCTCGAGAAGATCATCTACTTCGCGGCCTACGTGATCACCGCGGTGGACACCGAGATGCGGCACAACGAGCTGTCCACGCTCGAAGCCGAGATGGTCGTCGAGAAGAAGTCCGTCGAGGATCAGCGCGACGCCGACCTGGAGGCCCGGGCCCAGAAGCTCGAAGCCGATCTGGCCGAGCTCGAGGCCGAGGGTGCCAAGTCCGACGTGCGCCGCAAGGTGCGCGACGGTGGCGAGCGGGAGATGCGCCAGCTCCGCGACCGGACCCAGCGTGAGCTGGACCGGCTCGACGAGATCTGGACCACCTTCACCAAGCTGGCTCCCAAGCAGCTCATCGTCGACGAGGTGCTCTACCGCGAGCTGCAGGATCGCTACGGCGAGTACTTCAACGGCGCCATGGGTGCCGAGTCGATCAAGAAGCTCATCGAGACCTTCGACATCGACGCCGAGGCGGAGTCGCTGCGCGACACCATCAAGAACGGCAAGGGCCAGAAGAAGCTTCGCGCCCTGAAGCGTCTGAAGGTCGTCGCGGCGTTCCAGATGAACCGCAACTCGCCCATGGGCATGGTGCTCGACGCCGTTCCGGTGATCCCGCCGGAGCTGCGCCCGATGGTTCAGCTCGACGGTGGCCGCTTCGCGACCTCCGACCTCAACGACCTGTACCGCCGCGTGATCAACCGCAACAACCGGCTCAAGCGACTGATCGACCTCGGTGCGCCCGAGATCATCGTCAACAACGAGAAGCGCATGCTTCAGGAGTCGGTGGACGCGCTGTTCGACAACGGCCGTCGTGGACGTCCGGTGACCGGGCCGGGCAACCGCCCGCTCAAGTCGCTGTCCGATCTGCTCAAGGGCAAGCAGGGCCGGTTCCGTCAGAACCTGCTCGGTAAGCGCGTCGACTACTCGGGCCGTTCGGTCATCGTCGTCGGCCCGCAGCTCAAGCTGCACCAGTGTGGTCTGCCCAAGCTGATGGCACTCGAACTGTTCAAGCCGTTCGTGATGAAGCGCCTGGTCGACCTGAACCACGCGCAGAACATCAAGAGCGCCAAGCGCATGGTCGAGCGTCAGCGTCCCCAGGTGTGGGATGTCCTCGAAGAGGTCATCGCCGAGCACCCGGTGCTGCTGAACCGTGCACCCACCCTGCACCGCCTCGGTATCCAGGCCTTCGAGCCGCAGCTGGTCGAAGGCAAGGCCATCCAGTTGCACCCGCTGGTCTGTGAGGCGTTCAACGCCGACTTCGACGGTGACCAGATGGCCGTGCACCTTCCGCTGTCCGCGGAGGCGCAGGCCGAGGCCCGCATCTTGATGCTGTCCTCGAACAACATCCTGTCGCCGGCGTCGGGCCGCCCGCTGGCCATGCCGCGTCTGGACATGGTGACCGGTCTGTTCTTCCTGACCACCGAGATCCCGGGCGACACCGGCGAATACGTCGCTGCCGCCAAGGATCAGCCGGAGTCCGGTGTGTACAGCTCGCCGGCCGAGGCCATCATGGCCCTGGACCGCGGTGCGCTGTCGGTGCGGGCCAAGGTCAAGATCCGGCTGACGCAGCAGCGTCCGCCGGCCGCCGTCGAGGCCGAACTTTTCGGCTCCGTCGAGGGCGGCTGGAAGCCGGGCGATGCCTGGACCGCCGAGACCACGCTGGGCCGCGTGCTGTTCAACGAGCTGCTGCCGAAGGGCTATCCCTTCGTCAACGCGCAGATGTTCAAGAAGGCGCAGGCGTCGATCATCAACGATCTCGCCGAGCGGTACCCGATGATCGTCGTCGCACAGACCGTGGACAAGCTCAAGGACGCCGGTTTCCACTGGGCGACCCGCTCGGGCGTCACCGTCTCGATGGCCGACGTTCTGGTTCCGCCGCAGAAGCAGGAGATCCTGGAGCGCTACGAGGGCGAGGCCGACTCGATCGAGAAGCAGTACCAGCGCGGCAAGCTCAACCACGACGAGCGCAACGGCGAGCTGGTGAAGATCTGGCAGCAGGCCACCGAAGAGGTGGGTAAGGCGCTGGAGGCGTACTACCCCGAGGACAACCCGATCATCACGATCGTGAAGTCCGGTGCCACGGGCAACCTGACCCAGACCCGCACGCTCGCGGGCATGAAGGGTCTGGTGACCAACCCGAAGGGTGAGTACATCCCGCGTCCGATCAAGTCCTCGTTCCGCGAGGGCCTGACCGTGCTGGAGTACTTCATCAACACCCACGGTGCCCGTAAGGGTCTGGCCGACACCGCGCTGCGTACCGCCGACTCGGGTTACCTGACCCGTCGTCTGGTGGACGTGTCACAGGACGTCATCGTGCGTGAGACCGACTGTGAGACCGAACGCGGTATCAACGTCACTCTCGCCGAGAAGCAGGCCGACGGTTCGATGGTGCGCGATCAGCACATCGAGACGTCTGCGTACGCCCGCACCCTGGCCACGGACGCGGTGGATGCCGACGGCAACGTCGTCGTCGCCCGCGGTCATGACCTCGGTGATCCGGCGATCGACGCCCTGCTGGCTGCCGGCATCACCGATGTGAAGGTCCGCTCCGTGCTGACCTGCACCACCGGTACCGGCGTGTGTGCCATGTGCTACGGCCGCTCGATGGCCACCGGCAAGCTCGTCGACATCGGCGAGGCCGTCGGTATCGTCGCCGCGCAGTCCATCGGTGAGCCCGGTACTCAGCTGACCATGCGTACCTTCCACCAGGGTGGTGTTACCGGTGGCGCCGACATCGTCGGTGGTCTGCCCCGTGTTCAGGAACTGTTCGAGGCCCGCGTGCCGAAGAACAAGGCCCCGATCGCGGACGTGGCCGGACGCATCCGTCTCGAAGAGACCGACAAGTTCTACAAGATCACCATCGTTCCCGACGATGGCAGCGAAGAGGTTGTCTACGACAAGCTCACCCGCCGCCAGCGCCTGAAGGTGTTCAAGCACGAGGACGGCTCCGAGCGTCTGCTCACCGACGGTGACCATGTCACCGTGGGCCAGCAGCTCATGGAGGGTGCTGCCGATCCGCACGAGGTGCTGCGTGTGCAGGGCCCGCGCGAGGTGCAGATCCACCTGGTCAAGGAAGTCCAGGAGGTCTACCGGGCCCAGGGCGTGTCGATCCACGACAAGCACATCGAGGTCATCGTCCGGCAGATGCTGCGTCGCGTGACGATCATCGATTCGGGTGCGACGGAGTTCCTGCCCGGCTCGCTGACCGAGCGTGCCGAGTTCGAGGTCGAGAACCGTCGGGTCGTCGCCGAGGGCAACGAGCCCGCGGCCGGACGTCCGGTGCTGATGGGTATCACCAAGGCGTCGCTGGCCACCGATTCGTGGCTGTCGGCGGCGTCGTTCCAGGAGACCACTCGCGTGCTGACCGATGCGGCGATCAACTGCCGCAGCGACAAGCTGCAGGGTCTGAAGGAGAACGTGATCATCGGTAAGTTGATCCCGGCCGGTACGGGTATTGCCCGTTACCGTGACATCCAGGTTCAGCCGACCGAAGAAGCCCGCGCTGCTGCGTACACGATCCCGTCCTACGAGGATCAGTACTACAGCCCGGACTTCGGCCAGGCGACCGGCGCTGCCGTGCCGCTGGACGATTACGGATACTCGGATTACCGCTAGTTCGTGACGAGAAGGCCCCCGCGCTCAGCGCGGGGGCCTTTTTCGTTGTCCGAGTGTGAATCTGGCGACGGAATTTACGCAGGAACGTCGTCAGATTCCCACCCGGCGAACCACCACGGCCCGGCGGTGTCAGATCCTGCACCTAGACTGGCGGGCGTGCTGATCGGTTCCCATGTCGACAATGTTGATCCCCTGGCCGCCGCGACCGCTGACGGCGCCGACGTGGTGCAGTTCTTCCTCGGCAATCCGCAGAGCTGGAAGAAACCCGCGCCGCGGGAGGACGCCGAGACGCTGCGCGCCTCCGCGGTGCCGCTCTACGTGCACGCGCCGTACCTGATCAACGTCGCCTCGGCGAACAACAAGGTGCGCATCCCGTCGCGCAAGATCCTGCAGGACACCTGCGATGCCGCCTCGGCCATCGGCGCCACCGCCGTCATCGTGCACGGCGGGCACGCCGACGACAACGACATGGAGGCCGGGTTCGAGCGCTGGGTCAAGGCGCTGGACGCGCTCAAGACCGACGTGCCGGTGTACCTGGAGAACACCGCGGGCGGCGACCATGCCATGGCCCGTCACTTCGACACCATCGCCCGGTTGTGGGATCACATCGGCGACAAGGGAATCGGCTTCTGCCTGGATACGTGTCACGCGTGGGCGGCAGGGGAGGCCCTGGTCGACGCCGTGGAGCGCATCCAGTCCATCACCGGACGGATCGACCTGGTGCACTGCAACGACTCGCGTGACGCGGCCGGTTCGGGTGCCGACCGGCACGCGAATTTCGGACTCGGACAGATCGATCCGCAACTGCTGGCCGCCGTCGTGAAGGCGGCCGGCGCCCCCGTCATCTGCGAGACCTCCGAAGAGGGTCGCAAGGACGACATCGCCTTCCTGCGCGAGAACGTCTAACCCGCCAGATAGACCTTGCGCAGGGTCTCGGTGACGGTCCACACCGTCTCGGTGCCCGCCGCCAACCGGACGACATCGCCGGGGCCGAGGGTCAGGGGTGTCGCGCCGTCGGCGAATTCGACTGTCGCAGCACCGGATAGCACCACGAACACCTCATCGGCCTCGACGTCGGTCATCTCTCCCGGCGTCATCTCCCAGATGCCGACCTCAAGCCCACCGAACTCCATCAGGGGGCGGGTTCCGGCGCGCGCAGATCCGTCGGTCGGTTCCAGCGTGAGTTCCAGTTCGGCGGCGCGGACGACGGTATTGGGCTGCACGAAAGCCATATTACATATCTTGTGCGGTTGTCGGAAAAATGTAACAGTGGAAACATGCGAGATACCCATGTCGTGACCAACCAGGTTCCGCCGCTGGAGAACTACAACGCCGCCACCTTCCCCGCCCTGGCCGAGGCGCTGATCCGCGAGGGCGGCGAGTGGGGCCTCGACGAAGTACACGAGGTGGGTGCGCTCGGAGGCAGCCACCAGGCCCAGCGCTGGGGCGACCTGGCCGACCGCAACGTGCCGATCCTGCACACCCACGACCGCTACGGCCACCGCATCGACGAGGTCGAATACGACCCGGCCTACCACGAACTGATGAATGCCGCCGTGACGCACGGCCTGCACGGCGCCCCGTGGGCCGACGACCGGCCCGGTGCACACGTGGTACGCGCGGCCAAGATGTCGGTGTGGACGCCCGAGCCCGGCCACGTCTGCCCCATCTCGATGACGTATGCCGTGGTCCCCGCGCTGCGGTTCAACCCCGAACTCGCCGCGGTCTACGAGCCGCTGCTCGCCAGCCGGGTGTACGACCCCGAGCTGAGCGTGCCCGCCACCAAGGCCGGCCTGACCGCCGGTATGTCGATGACCGAGAAGCAGGGCGGTTCCGACGTGCGCGCCGGCACCACGCAGGCCACGCCGAACGCCGACGGCAGCTACACATTGCGTGGCCACAAGTGGTTCACTTCGGCCCCGATGGGCGACGTGTTCCTGGTGCTGGCACAGGCTCCAACAGGGCTCAGCTGTTTCTTCCTGCCCCGGGTGCTCCCTGACGGCACCCGCAATCGGATGCACATCCAGCGGCTCAAGGACAAGCTCGGCAATCACGCCAACGCCTCCAGCGAGATCGAGTACGACGACGCCACCGCCTGGCTCGTCGGCGAGGAAGGCCGCGGCGTCAAGACGATCATCGAGATGGTCAACCTCACCCGACTGGACTGCACGCTGGGCAGCGCCACCAGCATGCGCGTGGGACTGACCCGTGCCGTGCACCACGCCCAGCACCGAAAGGCGTTCGGCGCGTACCTGCTCGACCAGCCACTGATGCGCAACGTGCTCGCCGACCTGGCGGTGGAGGCGGAGGCCGCCACCATGCTGGCGATGCGGATGGCCGGTGCCACCGACAAAGCGGTGCGCGGCGACGAGCGCGAAGCGCTTCTGCGTCGTATCGGTTTGGCCGCAGGCAAGTACTGGGTGTGCAAGCGTGCGACGCCGCACGCCGCCGAGGCCATGGAGTGCTTCGGCGGCAACGGCTACGCCGAGGAGTCCGGCATGCCACGGCTGTACCGCGAGGCGCCGCTGATGGGCATCTGGGAGGGCTCGGGCAATGTGAGCGCGCTGGACACGTTGCGCGCCATGGCCACCCGGCCCGAGTGCGTCGAGGTGCTGTTCGACGAACTGGCCACGAGTTCCGAGCCACGGCTGGACGCGCATGTAGCCCGTCTCAAGGCGCAGCTCGGCGATTTCGAGAACATCGAATACCGGGCCCGCAAGATCGCCGAGGACATCAGCCTGGCGCTGCAGGGTGCGCTGCTGGTCCGCCACGGTCACCCGGCGGTCGCGGAGGCGTTCCTGGCCACCCGGCTGGAACGGCAGTGGGGCGGCGCGTTCGGCACCCTGCCCGCGGGCCTCGATCTGGCGCCGATCATCGAGCGGGCCCTGGTGAAGGGGTGACCAATCTGAACACCACGTCCTTGAAAACGATGACCTACGAGGTCACCGGCCGGGTCGCCCGAATCACCTTCAACCGCCCGGACAAGGGCAACTCGATCGTCGCGGACACCCCGCTGGAGCTCGCGGCGTGCGTCGAACAGGCCGACCTCGACCCGGCCGTGCACGTCATCCTGGTGTCCGGTCGGGGCGAAGGGTTCTGCGCCGGGTTCGACCTGTCCGCCTACGCCGACGGCACCTCCTCGGCGGGCGGCTCCGGTCGCTATGACGGGACGACGCTGGACGGCCGGACCCAGGCCGTCAACCATCTGCCGGACCGGCCGTGGGACCCGATGATCGACTATCAGATGATGAGCCGATTCGTCCGCGGGTTCTCCAGCCTCATGCGGGCCGACAAGCCGACGGTCGTGAAGATTCACGGATACTGCGTTGCCGGGGGCACCGATATCGCGCTGCACGCCGACCAGGTGATCGCCGCCTCCGACGCCAAGATCGGCTATCCGCCGATGCGTGTCTGGGGCGTGCCCGCCGCGGGTCTGTGGGCGCACCGCCTCGGTGACCAGCGCGCGAAAAGGCTTCTGTTCACCGGGGATTGCCTCACCGGTGCGCAGGCCGCCGAGTGGGGCCTGGCGGTCGAGGCCCCGGCGCCCGAGGACCTCGACGAGCGGACCGAGCGCCTGGTGGCGCGCATCGCGGCGATGCCGGTGAACCAGCTCATCATGGCGAAGCTGGCCTGCAACACCGCCCTGCTGCAGCAGGGGGTGGCCACCAGCCAGATGGTCAGCACGGTGTTCGATGGGATCGCCCGCCACACCCCGGAGGGCCATGCGTTCGTCGCTGACGCGACCGCGCACGGATTCCGTGAGGCGGTGCGTCACCGTGATGAGCCCCTGGGGGACTACGGCCGCCGGACGTCCGGGGTCTGAGGTGCTGCGCCTGACCGCGCGATCGGTGGTGCTCAGCGTGCTGCTGGGTGCGCATCCCGCGTGGGCCTCGGCCGCCGAATTGATCCATCTGACTTCGGATTTCGACATCCGGGAGCCCACCCTGCGGGTCGCCCTGACCAGGATGGTCGGCGCGGGGGATCTGGTCCGCTCCGACGACGGGTACCGGCTCTCGGAACGGCTGCTGGCCCGGCAACGACGGCAGGACGATGCGCTGGCCCCCCAGGCGCGGAAGTGGAAAGGGCAGTGGATCACCCTCGTCATCACCGCCGTGGGTGCCGACGCGCGAAGCCGGGCGGAACTGCGGAACACCTTGATGCAGAGCAGGTTCGGTGAACTGCGCGAAGGTCTGTGGTTGCGGCCGGACAATCTGGCCCAGCCGGTGCCCGCCGCGCAACGGGTGCGGGTGCTGCGTTCGCGGGACGACGATCCCGCCGGTCTGGCCGCGCTGCTCTGGGATCTCCCGGCGTGGGCGCAGACCGGGCGCGCACTGCTCGCCGAGATGGCGGCGGCCGATGACGTGCCGGCCCGGTTCGTGGTCGCGGCGGGGATCGTCCGGCACCTGGTCACCGACCCGGTGCTGCCCGCGGAACTGGTTCCCGCCGACTGGCCGGGGGACGCGTTGCGCCGGGCATATCAGGATTTCGCTGCCGAATTGGCGGCGATGCGCGAAAGGGTGGAGGCGACATGACCGATCCGCAGGACGGCGTACGGGTCGAGCGCAACGGGCCGGTCACGACGGTCATCATGAACCGGCCGCAGGCGCGCAATGCCGTCGACGGCCCGACCGCCGCGCAGTTGTACGCGGCGTTCGACGAATTCGACCGCGACGACTCGGCGTCCGTCGCGGTGCTCTGCGGTGACAACGGAACCTTCTGCGCCGGAGCAGATCTCAAGGCGTTCGGCACACCCGAGATGAATCAGACGCACCGGACCGGGCCGGGGCCGATGGGCCCGACCCGCATGGTGCTGTCCAAACCCGTGATCGCGGCGATCAGTGGGTACGCCGTGGCCGGTGGGCTGGAACTGGCGTTGTGGGCCGACCTCCGCGTCGTCGAACAGGACGCCGTGTTCGGGGTGTTCTGCCGGCGCTGGGGCGTTCCGCTGATCGACGGTGGCACGGTGCGGTTGCCCCGGTTGATCGGGCAGAGCCGTGCCATGGACCTCATCCTCACCGGCAGGTCCGTCGACGCCACCGAGGCGCTGGCGATCGGCCTGGCGAATCGGGTGGTGCCGGTGGGCGATGCCCGCCGGGCGGCCGAGGAACTGGCCGCCGAGCTCGCGGCGCTTCCGCAGCTGTGCCTGCGTGCGGACCGGCTGTCCGCATTGCACCAATGGGGTGAATCAGAGCAGGCCGCAATCAATTTCGAGTTCGGCAGCCTGCAGAAGGTGGCGGCCGAGTCGGTGGCCGGGGCGCAGCGTTTCGCCGACGGCGCCGGGCGCCACGGCGCCCGCGCCGATTAGCTCTTGCTGACCTTGTTGCCGGAGCCGAGATCGTCGACCTTGGGGTCGCCGTCTTTGTAGACGACGGTGTTGTTCAGGCCGACCACGCTGATCGATTTGTCGACGTGGTCGAAGGTCAGCTTGTTGTCCGCGCCACCGACATTCACACTGGAACAGGTGCCCTTCACGGTCAACGTGTTGTTGGAACCCCCGATGTTGAGGGCTTTGCCGTCGGCACAGTCGATTTCGGCGGTGGTGCCGAACGACCCGTAGTTGATGGTGTTGCCGATCTGCACCTGGGCGCCGGAGGTGCCCGCCGTCGCTGTGGGCGCCTTGCCGCCGCCGTCCTCGGCGCCGCAGCCGACCGCGCCGACGGCGAAGGTCACCGCGACCAGCGGCGCGATGATGTGTAGACGCATGACTCCTCGATCCATCGGTGGTCCACCAAGACTAGGTGACGGGCACGTTGATGATGGGTCGTCGCTCGCCCGCGCCGGCAGCGTCGAAATGCCACCATTCCCCCGCGTAGGGGGCGAAGCCGCCCGCCACCATCGCCGCGCGCAACTGGGCCCGGTTCTGCTGGGCGGCCGCGCTGACGCCGTCGGTGGCGTAGGCGTGTGCGACGGCGTTGAAGTCGTCGAAACCCGTTCCCATATCGGTCAATCCGGCCGCACCCGCGGTCGTCACATCCACCGACCGGCCGGACTCGTGACTCTTCGAGTACGGGCCCGGTTGGGCCACCCACGCCGGGTTGGACACGACGTCGAACATGCGGACCTGCACATCGTGGGGCCGGTAGCAGTCCCAGAACACCAGCACCAGTCCGTCGGCGCGCAGCTGGGCCGCGGCGGTGGCCAGGCCGTCGGCCAGTGACTGGTGTACCAGGCAGCGTGCGCCGGCCGGATACAGCGGCACCCCGACGAAGTTGTCCGCTCCCGCGTAGCGCAGGTCGATCACGGCATCGGGGACCACTGTCCGGACGTCGATGAATCCCACCGCCCGGGCCGCGTCCGACACCGGGGGTACCGCGGCGGTCGTGGACACCGGCCTCACCTCCAGCGGGGCTGGAGCGCACGCCGCCGCGCAGCAGACCGCGAGCAGACCGAGCAGCCGCCGCACAAGATCAGGCGGGGGCGCGGTTGATGCGGTTGGCCATCCCGAGCTCGCGGCCGCGGTCGATGACGGCCGGGGCGCCGTCGTGGTAGATCACCGTCTGGTCGTAGCCGTACACGGTGATGTCGTTGATGACGTTGTCGGCGATGACGATGTTCGAGGATCCCTGCAACGTCACAGCCCAGCAGGCGCCCTTGGCGTTGATGGTGTTTCCGGTGCCGTTGACGATGAGTGTCGCGTTGTTGCAGTCCAGGGTCTGCACGACGCCCTGGCCGGTGATGTGGGTGTCGCCATTCTTGGCCTCGGCGGGCGGAGCGCACAGGGCAAGAACTGCGGGAACCACCAGGGCGCATGCCATGGCAGTCCGTCGGCTTCGCTGCAGGGTCACGTTCGCCACCTTCCGTTGGATTAGCAGACTACGTTGCCCGGAGCTCTGGCAGAGCCGGTTGCCCGCTTCGGCCGGACGGGTCGCCGCGGGCGATGCCGCTCGGTAGCGTGAGCTCGATGGGAGGACCAGGCGCACGAGCGGTGACGACGGCGGTCGCCGCAGCCCTCCTCCTGGCCGGATGCACCCAGACGGTCGACGGCGCCCCGCAGTCGGCCACCCCCGGCGGCCCGGCCGACGACCGCAGCTATGGCTACGCCGACAACCGGTGCGGTCTGTTGCAGGACAGCACGGTCGCCCAGACGCTCGATGCCGACGACGTGGTGCGCCCCTACAGCGGCGCGGTCTGCCAATACGTCCTGGATCGGAAAAGTGCGGTGGTCGACGTGGTGTTCGCCTGGTTCGACGCAGGCAGCCTCGACCGGGAGCGCGCACTCGCTGCCGAACGCGGCGCCCAGATCACCGACACCGTGGTGGAACGGCACGACGCCTTCCTGGCCCGGCGCGACGGCGTCGGGGTGGCCTGCTCGGCGATCGCGGCGGGCGGCGGTGGGGTGCTGAGCTGGTGGGTGCAGTACCGGCATCAGACCAGCGGGGATCCGTGCCCGGACGCGGAGAGCCTGCTGTCGGCGACCCTGAAATCGGACCTCTGACGTGCGGGCGGCACTGCTGGCGGCGTGCGCGGGGGTGGCGCTGCTCGCCGGGTGCGGCGCAGCGGGGGAGCAGGCGGCGCAGACCCCACAGGCCCCGCCGGCCGGCGTGCACCCCGGTTTCCGCGGCACCGACTGCAACGGCATCACGGAGGCGGACATCAGCGCGGCCGCGGGCAAGGCCATGTTCGGTGAGGCGGTGGTGAGCGACGCCGGCTGCTTCTGGCAGGAGAACACGCTGATCGGCACGATCGGTGCGGGCATGGGCATCTCGACCTGGTGGTACCGGGGCAGCGACATGGACACCGAGCGCGCTCTGGAGCAGAACGCCGGACGCACCCTGACCGAACTGTCGGTGGACGGCAACCGGGGGTTCAAGGCCTTCGACGCCAACGCCTGCAGCATCTACGTCGCCAAGGGCGACGACGTCATCACCTGGTCGATCCAGACGATGAATCCGGCGATGCTGCCCGATCTGTGCAGCATCACCGAGCGGCTTGCGCAGCTCAGTCAGGACCGCGTGAACTAGAGTCCTTCGTTACCCCGACGGCCGGGGAGTTCAGCAGCACGACGTGACGAGGGATCGAGCGAACATGGCAGCGCGGGCGACCAAACTCAGTCGCGATGCCATCGTGAACTCTGCGCTGGTGTTCCTGGACCGTGACGGCTGGGACGCGCTGACCATCAACGCGCTGGCCACCCAGCTCGGCACCAAGGGCCCGTCGCTGTACAACCACGTGCAAAGCCTCGATGACCTGCGCCGGACGGTACGGATGCGGGTGATCGACGACATCATCGGGATGCTCAACAACGTCGGGCAGGGCCGCACCCGGGAGGACGCGGTGGTCACCATGGCCAGTGCCTACCGCAGCTACGCCCACCATCATCCCGGTCGGTACTCGGCGTTCACGCGGATGCCGTTGGGCGGCGACGACCCCGAATACACGGCGGCCACCAGGGCCGCGGCGGAGCCCGTGCTGGCCGCTCTCGCGTCCTACGGACTCGACGGTGAGAACGCGTTCTATGCGGCGCTGGAGTTCTGGTCGGCCCTGCACGGCTTCGTCCTCCTGGAGATGACCGGGGTCATGGACGATGTCGACACCGACGCGGTGTTCACCGATATGGTGCTCCGGCTGGCAGCGGGGATGCAGAAGCGCTAGCGCCCGCGCAGGCCCCCGATCGGCGCCTTCCGTGAACGTGGCGTCTGACCTGCGATAAGGCCGTCGAGCACGGGTTTGGTTGCGCACGGGGACCCCTGGTATTGTGGATCCCCGTGCCTGGTCGACAGGGCCGCATGCTGCCGCAAATCGGGTGGCGTGCCTGTGCGCCGGGCGGATTCGTATGTGTGCAGACATCGGAATGCTATCGATCGGATGCGTTTCTGGTGGGTGCGACACACCCGATCGCGGGGTAAGCGGTAGGGCGAAAACTGCAGTACAGAGACTTAACGAGATAGAAGAAACACAGAAAGCCGGTACATGCCAACCATCAACCAGCTGGTCCGCAAGGGTCGCCGCGACAAGGTCGCGAAGGTCAAGACCGCGGCCCTCAAGGGCAGCCCGCAGCGCCGTGGCGTGTGCACTCGCGTGTACACCACCACTCCGAAGAAGCCGAACTCGGCACTTCGCAAGGTCGCTCGCGTGAAGCTGACCAGCGCGGTCGAGGTCACCGCGTACATCCCGGGTGAAGGCCACAACCTGCAGGAGCACTCGATGGTGCTGGTGCGCGGTGGTCGTGTGAAGGACCTCCCCGGTGTGCGTTACAAGATCATCCGCGGCTCGCTGGACACCCAGGGTGTCAAGAACCGCAAGCAGGCACGCAGCCGTTACGGCGCCAAGAAGGAGAAGAGCTAATGCCACGCAAGGGCCCCGCGCCGAAGCGTCCGTTGGTCAACGATCCCGTCTACGGGTCGCAGCTGGTCACCCAGCTGGTCAACAAGGTGCTGCTCGACGGTAAGAAGTCGCTGGCCGAGCGCATCGTCTACGGTGCCCTCGAGCAGGCTCGCGACAAGACCGGCACCGATCCGGTCGTGACGCTCAAGCGCGCCATGGACAACGTGAAGCCCTCCCTCGAGGTGCGCAGCCGCCGCGTCGGTGGCGCCACCTACCAGGTGCCCGTCGAGGTGCGCGCCGAGCGGTCCACCACGCTGGCCCTGCGCTGGCTGGTGAGCTTCTCGAAGGCTCGCCGCGAGAAGACCATGATCGAGCGTCTCGCCAACGAGATTCTGGATGCCAGCAATGGCTTGGGTGCCGCCGTCAAGCGACGCGAGGACACTCACAAGATGGCCGAAGCGAACCGGGCCTTCGCGCACTACCGCTGGTGACCTCGACGCCTTCGCAGAGCTGCGTCGGCGCCGGTGTCAATACCAATAGCATCCAAGCAAGCGAAAGAGTGGGAATCTAGCCGTGGCACAGGACGTGCTCACCGACCTCACGAAGGTCCGCAATATCGGCATCATGGCGCACATCGACGCCGGCAAGACGACGACGACCGAGCGCATCCTCTTCTACACCGGTATCTCGTACAAGATCGGTGAGGTGCACGACGGCGCCGCCACGATGGACTGGATGGAGCAGGAGCAGGAGCGGGGTATCACCATCACCTCCGCTGCCACCACCTGTTTCTGGAACGACAACCAGATCAACATCATCGACACTCCCGGCCACGTCGACTTCACCGTCGAGGTGGAGCGCTCGCTTCGCGTGCTCGACGGTGCCGTTGCCGTCTTCGACGGCAAGGAAGGTGTCGAGCCGCAGTCCGAGCAGGTCTGGCGGCAGGCCGACAAGTACGACGTCCCCCGCATCTGTTTCGTCAACAAGATGGACAAGCTGGGCGCCGACTTCTACTTCTCGGTGCAGACCATGAAGGATCGCCTGGGCGCGAACGTCGTCCCGATCCAGCTGCCGATCGGCTCCGAAGGTGACTTCGAGGGCGTCGTCGACCTGGTCGAGATGAAGGCCAAGGTCTGGCGCGGCGAGACCAAGCTCGGCGAGAAGTACGACGTCGTCGACATCCCGGCCGACCTGCAGGCGAAGGCCGAGGAGTACCGCACCGCCATGATCGAGGCGGTCGCCGAGACCGACGACGAACTCATGGAGAAGTACCTGGGCGGCGAAGAGCTGTCGGTCGAGGAGATCAAGCGCGGTCTGCGCAAGCTGACCGTGACCAGCGCGGGCTACCCCGTGCTGTGCGGCAGCGCGTTCAAGAACAAGGGCGTGCAGCCCATGCTCGACGCCGTGATCGACTACCTGCCGACGCCGCTGGACGTCGCGGCCGCCGAGGGCCACGCTCCGGGCAAGGAAGACGAGATCATCTCGCGCAAGCCGTCGGCGGATGAGCCGTTCTCCGGTTTGGCGTTCAAGGTCGCCACGCACCCGTTCTTCGGCAAGCTGACCTACGTCCGGGTGTACTCGGGCAAGGTCGACTCCGGCGCACAGGTCATCAACTCGACCAAGGGCAAGAAGGAGCGTCTGGGCAAGCTGTTCCAGATGCACTCCAACAAGGAGAACCCGGTCGAGACGGCATCCGCCGGGCACATCTACGCGGTCATCGGCCTCAAGGACACCACCACCGGTGACACCCTGAGTGATCCGAACAACCAGATCGTGCTGGAGTCGATGACCTTCCCGGACCCGGTCATCCAGGTCGCCATCGAGCCCAAGACCAAGAGTGACCAGGAGAAGCTGTCCCTGGCCATTCAGAAGCTGGCCGAGGAAGACCCGACGTTCAAGGTCAACCAGGACCACGAGACCGGCCAGACCATCATCGGTGGTATGGGCGAGCTGCACCTCGACATCCTGGTCGACCGGATGAAGCGCGAGTTCAAGGTCGAGGCCAACGTCGGCAAGCCGCAGGTGGCCTACAAGGAGACCATCAAGCGCGCTGTGGACAAGGTCGAGTTCACGCACAAGAAGCAGACCGGTGGCTCCGGCCAGTTCGCGAAGGTTCTCGTCGCGATCGAGCCGTTCGTCGGCGAGGACGGCGCGACCTACGAGTTCGAGAACAAGGTCACCGGTGGCCGTATCCCGCGTGAGTACATCCCGTCGGTGGATGCCGGTGCGCAGGACGCCATGCAGTACGGCGTGCTGGCCGGCTACCCGCTGGTGAACTTGAAGCTCATCCTGCTCGACGGCGCCTACCACGACGTCGACTCGTCGGAAATGGCCTTCAAGATCGCCGGCTCCCAGGCCCTGAAGAAGGCTGCCGCGCAAGCGCAGCCCGTCATCCTGGAACCGGTGATGGCCGTCGAGGTCACCACGCCCGAGGACTACATGGGCGATGTGATCGGCGACCTGAACTCCCGCCGTGGTCAGATCCAGGCCATGGAGGAGCGCAGCGGTGCGCGCGTCGTCAAGGCGCAGGTTCCGCTGTCGGAGATGTTCGGCTATGTCGGCGACCTTCGGTCGAAGACCCAGGGCCGGGCCAACTACTCCATGGTGTTCGATTCGTACGCTGAGGTTCCGGCGAACGTGTCGAAGGAAATCATCGCGAAGGCGACGGGTCAGTAAGTACTGGCTCGATCCGCCCCGGCGGACCTCACAACTGAACAGATCAACACAAACCTGCTTTACATAAAAGCACCAATAAGTCCAGGAGGACACCACAGTGGCGAAGGCGAAGTTCGAGCGGACGAAGCCGCACGTCAACATCGGGACCATTGGTCACGTTGACCACGGCAAGACCACGCTGACTGCAGCAATCACCAAGGTTCTGCATGACAAGTACCCCGATTTGAACGAGTCGCGCGCATTCGACCAGATCGACAATGCGCCCGAAGAGCGTGCTCGTGGCATCACGATCAACATCTCCCACGTGGAGTACCAGACCGAGAAGCGCCACTACGCCCACGTGGATGCCCCCGGTCACGCGGACTACATCAAGAACATGATCACCGGTGCGGCGCAGATGGACGGCGCCATCCTGGTGGTTGCCGCCACCGACGGCCCGATGCCGCAGACCCGCGAGCACGTGCTGCTGGCCCGCCAGGTTGGTGTGCCTTACATCCTGGTCGCGCTGAACAAGTCCGACATGGTCGACGACGAGGAGCTCCTGGAGCTCGTCGAGCTCGAGGTCCGCGAACTGCTGGCCGCCCAGGACTTCGACGAGGACGCCCCGGTGATCCAGGTGTCCGCGCTCAAGGCCCTCGAGGGTGACCCGAAGTGGGTCGAGTCCGTCGAGAAGCTCATGGAGGCCGTCGACGAGTCCATCCCGGACCCGGTTCGTGAGACCGACAAGCCGTTCCTGATGCCCGTCGAGGACGTCTTCACCATCACCGGCCGTGGCACCGTTGTCACCGGTCGCGTGGAGCGTGGCGTGATCAACGTCAACGAAGAGGTCGAGATCGTCGGCATCCGTCCCGGCACCACCAAGACCACGGTCACCGGTGTCGAGATGTTCCGCAAGCTGCTGGACCAGGGCCAGGCCGGCGACAACGTCGGTCTGCTGGTTCGTGGCATCAAGCGCGAGGACGTCGAGCGCGGCCAGGTCATCGTGAAGCCGGGCACCACGACCCCGCACACGGAGTTCGAGGGCAGCGTCTACATCCTGTCCAAGGACGAAGGCGGCCGCCACACGCCGTTCTTCAACAACTACCGCCCGCAGTTCTACTTCCGTACCACGGACGTGACCGGCGTGGTGACCCTGCCCGAAGGCACCGAGATGGTGATGCCCGGTGACAACACCGACATCTCCGTCAAGCTGATCCAGCCGGTCGCCATGGACGACGGTCTGCGGTTCGCCATCCGTGAGGGTGGACGTACCGTCGGCGCCGGCCGTGTCACCAAGATCATCAAGTGATCTAGCACCTCAGCACCAAAACAGCGGCGCTCACCTTCGGGTGAGCGCCGACTCCTTGTTCTCCGTCTGGAACCAGGCGATCAGCACCTCGCGTTCCCGGGTGCTCAGTCCCGGTCGCCCGACGGTGCGGTCGTTGAACAGCGCCTTCGCCATCCGCGGCCCGACATACGGAGTGTTCGAGTGGGCCGCGTAGATCGCGTCGAAGAGGTGCTGTTTGTCCTCGCCCTTGGCCAGGAAGGTCATTGCGCCGGCGTCCAGGCTGCTGAGGATGACCTCGTCGGTGGACATGTGCGAATAGACGATGACCCGATGCCCTGCCGCGCACACCTCGTTGAGGCTCTCGAACTCGGGGCGGTAGCGCTCGTACTGCAGATCGAAGAGCACGACCTCGATCGAATCGTTCCCGCGGGGGTGCTCGGCCAGGAAGGACGACGGGTCGGGGTAATCGGCGACGAGGTCGATCGACGGCTGGGCTTCGGCAAACCACGCCTTTACTCCGGCGTGAATAACGTCGTGGTCGTCAATTAGCGCGACAGGGATGGCGGCCCCGAGTTTCTGCGAGCCCCGATCTTTGCCCTTATTCATGCAGTTCGCCTGAGGTAGATGAGATCACCGATGTGGGCCCTCACAGTTCTTCGGTCACGAACTTTACTCTTTGGCAACGCCCGCGCTGTCCGAAATACGAAAGTCGGCTAACCATATTGACGTATGGGCAGATAGTATCCCGGGTCACGCGATGCTGTGCCGGTGGGTGCCTGCCGCCGCCGGCCCGGATCCCAGTCGGTGATGCACGCTGACCCATACCTTCTCGCCCAGGACAGTGACCTCGACCTGCGGGTGGGCGCTGTAGGCCTGCATCCGGGCGACTCCGGCGACATCGCAGACGATGCTGGCGATCAGTTCGCCGCCCGCCACCGTCAATCCGATCCGGGCCTGGTCGTGAGCATGCGCCAGCGCCTCCAACAGCGGCGCGAGGACCTCACGGCGGGTGGGCTCGTCGAGCGGGGGCAGGTCGTTGTCGGTGTTGATGGTGACGATCACCCCGCGGCGATCGGCCTGGTCGACGGCCGCACGCAGTTCGGCGACCAGTGGGTGGCTGAACGTCCGGGACTGGAAGATGTATAGGCGCAACCTGCGTGATTCCAGTCGGGACCGTTCCCGGGTCTCGGCGTCGATGACGCCGGTGCTCAACGTCTGCAGCAGCGGGAACACGCCCCGGATCAGCTTCGAGGTGCGGCGGACGTAGTCGTCGTGCAGTGCCTCGGCGATGCGGTGCCGGTCGGCCATGGCCCACCGTTCCCTGGCCTCGGTCGCCGCGTCGACGGTGGCGTTGCGCAGCAATTCCGGGAAGGCCAATGCGAACATCTGCACCATGGCGATGCCTGCGGTGTAGAGGGCCAGGTCGAACGCCATGGCCATGTGGGGTTGCCGGGCGAAGGTGACGATCGCAACGCCGAGCCAGAACGCGATCATCACCGCGGCGGCGTGGCGAACCCGGCGGCGCAGCACGAATGGCAGCACGCACAGTCCCGTCGCCGTGAGTGTCCACTGAGCAGGTCCGCCCACCATGTCGGTGGGCAGCAGCAGGATCTGGGTGACGATGACGGCCGCCATCGTCACCAGCGCGGGCACCGTGAGGTCGGGGCCGCGATCGAGCACACGGGGGATGCCGGCGATGATGACCAGCGCGGCAATGGTGCCGAGCCCGAGCGCAACGAGCGGGACGTCGGTGCGGGCGGCTGCGTACGGCACCGATACCAAGAGCTGGACCAGGCCGAAGACGATGATGCCGAGACCGAACTGGACCAGCACGCGCTCAGTCAGCTGGTCGATGTCCTCGACGACCGGGTTCGGCGGCACGACGCCGGCCGACGGGTCCCACGAGAGCGTGACCTCGGTGCCGCTGCCCGGTGCCGAGAACACGGTGGCGCTGCCACCGGCGCGACGCATCCGGGCGACGATCGACTCGGCGACACCGTGGCCGAGGGTCGTGGTGGTCACGTCGAATCCGCTTCCGTCGTCGATGACGGTGATCGAGGTGGGCTCCACCGTGATCTCGATGAGCGACGCGTCGGCGTGCCGTTCGGCGTTGTTGAGCGCTTCGCGGACCGCGGCCAGCACGGTGCGCGCACGGTGCCCGGTGAGGACGAGGGCGGGCAGTCCGGACAGCGTGACCGCGACCGGGAAGTGCGCAATCTCCTGGCGCAGGGCGGCGACGATATCGGTGTCCGGCAGCGGTTCGAGCGCCGCGGGGCCACCGGTGAGCAGCTCCAGATCTCGACGGGCCTGTGCGGCAACGCGATCCGATGAGATGTCGGCGCCCTCGCCGACCAGGTACAACGTGGATGCGGCGGTGTCGTGCACCAGTGCCAGGTGCTCGAGTTCGTAGTTGCGTACCGCGGCGCCGATCGCGTCGCGCAACGCGGCATCGTGGTTCTCGGTGCGAGCCTGGTCCACCTGTCTGGCCACGGCCAACCCGGCCGCCAGCAGTGCGGCGGCGATGGCCCATTCGATGCCCAGCATGTAGAACAACATCGGCACCTGGGCGGCCTCGCGCCAGCCGACCACCTGTGCGCAGCCTGCTGCGTAGGCGAACGTGATCAGTGCGGCGGCGGGAAAGCTGAATTTCGGGGGCTGGGCCATGGTGAAGGCGATGACGGCGGTGCCGGCGATCGCCTGCGGCACCGAGTAGATATAGAGGCTTGCGGGGTTCGGGTCGAACCACGGCGTCGCCGCGCAGACGATCAGGACCCAACAGAAATCGGCCAGTTGGTAGGGCAGCGCGCGGGACCGGGTGCACAGCCGGAATATCGACCAGCATCCCAGTGCGGCGAGCAGTATCGTGCCGGCCGCGCGCTCGGGCGTGCCGGGCAGTAGAAGCGCGCTCGAAACCGCGACAAGGGTGACCGTATTGAGCAGAATGGTGGCCAGTTCCTGGCCACGGCGGATCACCTGTCGCTCTGACACATGGACACTCCGGATGTCCTTGTCGCGCTCAAGCACACGCAATTCTAGGCACGAATCGCGATGGCAGTATCGGTCAATTGGCGGACATGGACACATTTAGTTGCAGGCGCAAATAACTGTGTCGATCGGAAGTGCCCAGATGGATGAGCACGCCGCCGAAATGCGCTGGTTGGCGTTAGTCTGACCGAGTCGACGTCGAACGGAGCGTGGCACATGGTGTGGCGATACGTGAAGGCGCAGCTGATGGTGCTGCTGTGCGGAGGTTTGGTCGGACCGATCTTCCTGGCGGTGTACTTCGCCACCGGCCAGAGTTCTTTGCTGAAATGGATGTTCTGGGTAGGTCTACTGGTGACCGCCGCCGATGTGTTGATCGCGTTGGCCCTGGCGAGCTTCGGTGCGAAGTCCGCGGCCCGCACCCAGGCCCTGGAAGCCACCGGTGTCCTCGCGCTGGCGCAGATCACCGGGATGTCCGAGACCGGGACCCGGATCAACGACCAACCGTTGGTCAAACTGAACCTGCACGTCTCGGGACCCGGCATCACACCGTTCACCGCCGAGGACCGCGTCATCGCCGGCGTGACGCGGCTGGGGACGCTCACCTCCCGCAAGGCGGTCGTACTGGTGGACCCGGCAACCAATCAGTTCCAGATCGACTGGGAACGCAGCGCTCTGATCAACGGGCAGGTCCCGGCGACGTTCTCCATCGACGAAGACCACCAAACCTACGATCTGTCCGGTCAGGTGGGCCCCCTGATGGAGATCCTGCAGATCCTCAAGGCCAACAACATCGGCATGAACGGCATGATCGACCTGCGCAGCAATCCGGCGGCCAGGGCCCAGGTGCAGGCGGTGGTTCGCCGGGCCGGCGCCCACCAGCAGGCCCCGCCGGCAGCGGCGCCCGCTCCGGCCGCCTATGTCCCCCCGGCGCCTCCCGCCCCGTCGGTCGCCCAACGTCTGCAGGAACTTGAGACACTGCGGGCCACCGGTTCGATCTCGGAGGATGAGTACTCCAGCAAGCGACAGCAGATCATCGCCCAGCTGTGACCGCCTGCCGGATGCCCGGATACTCGGCGCCCGTCACCCAGCCCTGATAGCGTCCGGCTTGGTCCGCGTGCGGCGCATGCCGTCTCGGATGTGCGACCCGTTCTGCTGATGCTGAAGGGCGACCATGAGTGCTGAGAATTCGACCGTCGTCGACAAGGTCAGCCTGCCGACGCTGACGGCCATGGTGATCGGATCCATGATCGGATCCGGCGTCTTCCTGCTCCCGCGCCGATTCGGTGTCGAGACCGGGGTGCTCGGTGCGCTGATCGCCTGGGCCATCGCCGGCGCCGGAATGCTGATGCTGGCCTTCGTCTTTCAGCGGCTCGCCACCCGCAAGCCGGACCTGGACGCCGGGATCTATGCCTACGCCAAGGCCGGCTTCGGTGACTACGTCGGATTCAACTCGGCGTTCGGATTCTGGGCGTCGGCCTGCGCGGGCAACACCTCGTACTGGGTGCTCATCATGGCGACGACCAGTGCGTTGTTTCCCGGCCTCGGGTCCGGGGACACCGTCCTCGCGGTGGTCTGCTCCTCCGTCGGGGTGTGGCTGTTCTGCTTCCTCATCCTGCGCGGGGTCAAGGAGGCGGCGATCATCAATCGGATCGCCACGATCGCCAAGATCGTTCCCATCCTCACCTTCATCGTCATCGCCCTGGTCGCCTTCGACGCCGACGTGTTCACCGGGAACTTCTGGGGCGGGGACGGCCACTACTCGCTGGCGTCGCTGTTCGAACAGGCCAAGGGCACGATGCTGATCACCGTGTTCGTCTTCCTCGGCATCGAGGGCGCCAGCGTGTACTCCCGGTTCGCCCGCAAACGGGAGGACGTCGGTCGCGCCACCGTCATCGGGTTCCTCTCGGTGCTCAGCGTTTTCATGCTCGTGACGATGGTCTCCTACGGTGCGCTGACCCAATCGGAACTGGCCACCATCGAGCAGCCGTCCATGGCGTCGGTGCTGGAATCCATCGTCGGGCACTGGGGTTCCATCTTCATCCGGGTGGGCGTCATCCTGTCCGTCCTCGGCGCGTACCTGGCCTGGACCCTGATGGCGGCCGAAGTCCTCTACATCCCCGCCAAGGCCGACGACATGCCGAAGTTCCTGGCGCGCAGCAATTCCAAGGGCGCCCCGGTCGCTGCCCTGGTGATGGCGGCCGGCCTGGTGCAGCTGCTGCTGATCCTGCTGTTGTTCACCTCCGATGCCCTCGACTTCATGCTCGACCTCACCGCTGCGCTGTCCCTGATCCCGTATCTGCTGGCTGCCGGGTACGCCCTCAAACTGACCATCACTCGCGAAACATACGGTGATACAAAGTCTTTGGTGCCCGACATGGTCGTCGCGGCACTGGCCACGATCTACACCCTGTTCCTGGTCTACGCCGCCGGGTGGGACCATCTGTTGCTGTCCTGCGTGCTCTATGCGCCGGCGGCACTGCTGTATGTCAAGGCCCGCCGGGAACGTTCGCTGCGGGTGTTCAGTCCGCCCGAGGCGGTGTTGTTCGGGATCATCGTGTTGGGCGCGATCAGCGGGGTGTACGGACTGGTGTCGGGCTCCATCCAGATTTGAGCGAAAGGACCGTCATGACAGCGACTTCGGCCGCGTACGGCGTGCACTCCGAGGTGGGCAAGCTGCGCAAGGTACTGGTGTGCTCACCAGGCCTGGCGCATGAGCGTCTCACTCCGACCAATTGCGATGACCTGTTGTTCGACGACGTGTTGTGGGTGCAGAACGCCCGCCGCGATCACTTCGACTTCATGGACAAGATGCGTGACCGCGACGTGGAAGTCATCGAGCTGCACGAGCTGCTGACCGAGACCATGGAGATCCCGGCCGCCAGGGACTGGCTGCTGGACCGCAAGATCGTCGCCAACGAGGTGGGGCTCGGTCTGGTCGACGACACCAGGGGCTTCCTGGATTCGCTGCAACCGCGCCGGCTCACCGAGTTCCTGATCGGCGGGATGTCCACCCGCGACCTGCCCGCCGATGTCCGGACCGGCTACCGTGCACTGGCCCGCGAGGACAGCGGCGTCACCGAATACCTGATGCCGCCGCTGCCCAACACGCTCTACACCCGTGACACGACGTGCTGGATCTACGGCGGTCTGACGCTGAACCCGCTGTTCTGGGCCGCCCGGCACGACGAAACCCTCCTGATGAAGGCGATCTACGAGTTCCACCCCGACTACGTCGGCTCGACCGTGTGGTGGGGCGACCCCGAAAAGACCTGGGGGCTGGCCACTCTGGAAGGTGGGGACGTGTTGATCCCCGGCAACGGCGTCGTCCTGATCGGCATGAGCGAACGCTCGTCGCGCCAGGCCATCACCCAGGTCGCGGCCGAGTTGTTCGCCGCCGGTGCGGCCGAGAAGGTGATCGTCGCGGGTATGCCGAAACTGCGTTCGGCCATGCACCTGGACACGGTCTTCACCTTCGCCGACCGTGATGTCGTGACGATCTACCCCGACATCGTCGACGGCATCGAACCGTTCACGCTGGTCCCCACCGACGCGGCGCCGGGCGTCGAGGTCATCGAGGAGTCCAAACCGTTCATCGAGGTGGTCGCGGCCGCACTGGGTCTGGCCGAGTTGCGGGTGGTCGAGACCGGCGGCAGCCGCTACGACTCGGAGCGTCAGCAGTGGGACAGCGGCAACAACCTCGTCGCCGTCGAACCCGGCGTGGTCTTCGCCTACGACCGCAACATCCACACCAACTCGCTGCTGCGCAAGGCCGGTGTCGAGGTCATCACCATCGTGGGTGCGGAGCTGGGCCGCGGGCGCGGCGGCGGCCACTGCATGACCTGCCCGATTATCCGGGACGCGATCGATTACTAGAACACGTTTCAGTCTGGCTGCTAGCCTGGGCGCGGGTTGACGAAAGGACCGGCAATGGCGGCGGGTAACGGATCCCTCGAGGGACGTGTGGCATTCGTGACGGGAGCCGCGCGCGGCCAGGGCAGGGCCCACGCGATCCGGCTGGCCAATGAGGGCGCCGACATCATCGCCGCCGACATCTGCGCTCCGGTCTCGGACACCGTCACCTATCCGGCGGCCACCGCCGACGACCTGGCCGAGACGGTGCGCGGGGTCGAAGCCGCCGGCCGCAAGATCCTGGCGCGCGCGGTCGACGTCCGCGACCTCGATGCCCAGCAGCAGTTGATCGCCGACGGCATCGAGCAGTTCGGCCGGCTCGATGTGGTGGTCGCCAATGCCGGCGTGCTGAGCTGGGGCCGGGTGTGGGAGCTCACGCCCGAGCAGTGGGACACCGTCATCGATGTCAACCTCAACGGAACCTGGCGCACCATCAAGGCGGCGGTGCCCGCGATGATCGACGCGGGCAACGGCGGGTCGATCATCATCGTGAGCTCGTCGGCGGGTGTGAAGGCCACCCCCGGCAACTCGCACTATGCGGCGTCCAAGCACGGCCTGGTCGCGCTGACCAACTCGTTGGCACTCGAGGTGGGGGAGTTCGGAATTCGGGTCAACTCGATCCACCCGTACTCCATCGACACCCCGATGATCGAGCCCGAGGCGATGGCGACCATCTTCTCCAAGTTCCCGAGCTTCCTGCACAGTTTCGCCCCGATGCCGTACCACAAGGTGACCGACGGCAAGAACGAGGGACTCGCGGCGTTCATGGCGCCCGAGGAGGTCGCGAATGTGGTGGCGTGGCTGGCCGGTGACGGGTCGGCGACGCTGTCCGGCAGCCAGATCGCCGTCGACCGGGGTGTGCTCAAGTACTAGCGGCAAGCCCCCTTTTTGACGCCGGTGACGGTTGATCGGGATATCATCGCGGTGGCGATCGCCGATCACCTCTCGACAGGAATGGGATGGCTTTGATCCGCAAGGGTTTTGGGCTTGCCGCCGTGGGCGCAGCCGCCGTGATGATCTCGATGGGTTCGGCCTGGGCCGACGGCCCGGCCGGCGTCGTCGACATATCCCGAGCCGTCGGCTCGGGCGTGCTGAACGGAAACCTGGTGGGATTCACCGTCACCGGCCCCACCAACGAGGCGGCCTCGGCGGCCGTCGTCGCTGCGTGTCAGCAGGCCGGCGCCGGAGAATGCACCCGGGACGAGGTCACCAACGACAATCTGTGCGTGGTATCCGTCGGCGCCGATGACGACAGCGGGGTCGTGTCCGGTGGGGCCGGCCCGACGATCGAGGCGGCCCGCGACGATGCCTACCGCCATGCCCAGGACGCCGGTGCGCCGCTCGGGCCGGGCGCCCGCATTCTCGCGTCGGTCTGCCCGTGAGCACACCGTTTTCCTGGCGTACCGGTAGGGAGTCGAACATGTTCAATTACAAGAAGACTGCACTGATCCCGGTCGGTGTGGTGGCGGTGTCGCTGTTCATGGCGCCCACGGCCGGTGCCATGCCGACCTGCCAGGACGCCGGCAGTCACGTCCGGTGCGAGTCGAGTGGCAGCGTCTCGATCAAAGCGGTGCCGCAGACGCGCGCTCCGCACGTTGGCGAGATCACCCCAGACCGCCGCCGGCGCGGCATCGTCTGGAGCTGGTAGGTCTCACCCGGCGGCGAGGACGGTCGCGAACTGATTTATCGCCCAATCGATTTCCGCCTCCGTGACGACCAGGGGCGGCGCGAAGCGCAGAGTATGACCGTGGGTGTCCTTCACCAGGACGCCGCGTTCGGCCAGGCGCAGGCTGAGATGCTTACCGGTGCCCAGGCGCGCGTCGATGTCGACGCCGGCCCACAGCCCTTTGCCGCGTACCGCGAGCACGCCATGGCCGCGCAGCGCGGTCAGCCGGGTGTGCAGGTGCATGCCCAATTCGGCTGAGCGGGCTTGGTATTCGCCGCGCTCAAGCATTGCCACCACGGTGCTGCCGACGGCCGCGGCCAGCGGATTACCACCGAAGGTGGAACCGTGCTCACCGGGATGCAGTACGCCCAGGATGTCGCGGTCGGCCACCACCGCGGAGACAGGCACCACCCCACCGCCGAGCGCCTTGCCCAGTAAGTACACGTCCGGAGTCACGGCCCAGTGGTCGCAGGCGAAGGTCCGCCCGGTGCGCGCCAGTCCGGACTGGATCTCGTCGGCGATCATCAGCACGTTGTGCCGGGTGCAGAGCGCACGCACCGCGGGCAGGAAATCGTCGGGCGGCACGATGATCCCGGCCTCGCCCTGGATGGGTTCGAGGAGCACGGCGACGGTGTTCTCGTCGATCGCACCGGCCACCGCGTCGGCATCGCCGAACGACACGGAGCGGAACCCCGGTGTGAACGGGCCGAAACCCGCGCGTGCCGTCTCGTCGTCGGAGAAGCTGATGATGGTGGTGGTGCGACCGTGGAAGTTGTTCTGTGCCACCACGATATTGGCCTGGTCGGGCGCGACGCCCTTGACGTCGGTGCCCCATTTGCGGGCCACCTTGATGCCGCTCTCGACGGCCTCGGCGCCGGTGTTCATCGGCAGCACCATCTCTTTGCCGCACATCCGGGCCAGGGCCGCACAGAACGGGCCCAGCCGGTCGGAGTGAAACGCCCGGCTGACCAGGGTGACGCTGTCCAGCTGGGCATGCGCGGCGGCGGTGATCTCGGGGTGGCGATGGCCGAAGTTGACCGCGGAGTACGCGGCCAGGCAGTCCAGGTAACGCCGGCCGTCGACGTCGGTGATCCAGGCGCCCTCGGCCGAGGCCGCGACGACGGGCAGCGGGGAGTAATTGTGCGCGGTGTGGCGGTCGTCGAGTGCGATCGCGGTGTCCGCTTTGTCCATGCCACCCAGGATGGTCATGAATGGACTTCCAGGGTGCAACATTTGACGGATCCGCCGCCCTTGAGCAGCTCGGACAGATCGACGCCGATCGGCTTGAAGCCCGCCGCGGACAACTGCTCAGCGAAGCCGGTGGCGGCCGCGGGGTGCACGACGTGGCGGCCGTCGGACACGGCGTTGAGGCCCAGCACGAAGGCGTCGGTACTGGTGACCACGATGGCGTCGGGGAAGTGTTGCTCGAGTGTGTTGCGCGCGGCGTCGGTGAACGCCGGCGGGTAGTACGCGATGAGCTCGTCGGTCAGCACGGTCAGCGCGGTGTCCAGATGGTAGAAGCGCGGGTCCACCAGTTCCAGGCCGATCACCGGCATTCCGGTGATGGCCGCGATCTCGTCGTGTGCGCGCGGGTCGGTGCGAAAACCGTGTCCGGCCAGGATCTTGGACCCGGCGACCAGCAGGTCGCCCTGGCCTTCGTTGACGTGGCGGGTCTGCACCGGCCGGTGCCCGTGCGCGGCCATCCACGCGGCGTAGGCGTCGGCTTCCCCCGCCCGTTGTGGGTAGGCGAACCGGGCGACGACGGCATGGCCTCCGACCAGCAGACCGCCGTTGGCGGCGTAGACCATGTCCGGCAGCCCCGGTGCGGGTGCCACCAGGTCGACGGTGTGGCCCAGGTCCAGATAGACGCGGCGCAGGTTTTCCCACTGTCGCACCGCGAGACCGGTGTCCACCGGGGTCGAGGTGTCCATCCAGGGGTTGATCGCGTATTCGACGGCGAAATGCGTCGGTGCCGTCATGGCGTAGTGCCTGGTGCGGGCAGACCGGGTCGGATGCAGGACGGATTGGCTGGCGACCTCAGAAATCGTCATGATTCAACGGTATGTGCGCTCTCGAATGCAATCAATCGCCATATATTGCGTGTTGAGTAACGTTTCGTTGCGTACAGTGGCGATCTGCGGCTGTCTGTTGTGCGAGGAGGGGTGATGGATCGCCTGGACGAGACCGATGAGCGGATCCTGGCCGAGTTGACCGACAACGCTCGGGCCACCTTCGCCGAGATCGGGCAGCGGGTCAGCCTGTCCGCGCCCGCGGTGAAACGACGGGTGGACCGCCTGCTGGATCACGGGGTCATCCGCGGTTTCACCACCGTCGTCGACCGCAACGCACTGGGCTGGGGCACCGAGGCCTACGTGCAGGTCTACTGTCACGGCACCATCGCGCCCGCCGAGTTGCGCCAGGCCTGGATCGACATCCCGGAGGTGGTCGGCGCGGCCACGGTGACGGGAACCGCGGATGCCATCCTGCACGTGCTCGCGCGCGACATGCGGCATCTGGAGGACGCGCTGGAGCGCATCCGGGCCAGCGCGGACATCGAACGCAGTGAAAGCATCGTGGTGCTGTCCAACATCATCGAGCGCGCTCGGTCCTGAGCAGTACCGACGGGGTGGACAGGCAGAAGACCCCTGTCATCGTGTAAGAAGACCCACGTGACAAATAATGGTGGAATCGTCATTGTCGGTGGTGGGTTGTCTGCGGCCCGTACCGCCGAGCAACTGCGCCGGGCCGAATACGCCGGGCCGATCACCATCGTCAGCGATGAGACGCACCTCCCGTATGACCGGCCGCCGCTGTCCAAGGAAGTGCTGCGCAACCCCGATCACGATGTCGTGCTCAAGCCGCAGGAGTTCTACGACGACAACAACATCACCCTGCGACTGGGGTCGGCCGCGGCATCCGTCGACACCGCCGCGCAGACGGTGACGCTGGCCGACGGATCGGTGGTCGGCTACGACGACCTGGTCATCGCGACCGGTCTTGTGCCCAAACGTATTCCGTCCTTCCCCGACCTGGAGGGCATCCGGGTGCTGCGCTCCCTCGACGACAGCGTGGCCCTGCGGGCGCATTCGTCCACCGCGCAGCGCGCGGTCATCGTCGGCGCCGGGTTCATCGGCTGCGAGGTGGCCGCGAGCCTGCGCCAGCTCGGTGTGGACGTGGTGATCGTCGAGCCGCAGCCCACTCCACTGGCCTCGGTGCTGGGGGAGCAGATCGGTGAGCTGGTGACCCGCCTGCACCGGGCCGAGGGCGTCGACGTGCGCTGCGGCATCGGGGTCGCTTCGGTATCCGGTACCGACAAGGTCGAGAAGGTCGTGCTGTCCGACGGCACCGAACTCGAGGCCGACGTGGTCGTCGTGGGCATCGGCAGCCATCCGGTCACCGGCTGGCTGGACGGCAGCGGTATCACCGTCGAGAACGGTGTGGTGTGCGATGACGCCGGCCGGGCCAGCGCGCCGCACGTGTGGGCCATCGGCGACGTGGCCTCCTGGCGTTCCGAGGTGGGACACCAAGTGCGCGTGGAGCATTGGAGCAACGTGGCCGAGCAGGCCCGGGCCATGGTGCCCGCGTTGCTGGGGCGGGAGCCCGGTGCGGCGCTGACCGTGGTGCCGTACTTCTGGAGCGACCAGTACGACGTGAAGATCCAGTGCCTCGGTGAGCCGGCGGCCGATGACACCGTGCACATCGTCGAAGACGACGGCCGCAAGTTCCTGGCCTACTACGAGCGTGACGGCGTGCTGACCGCCGTCGTGGGCGGCGGCATGCCCGGCAAGGTGATGAAGGCCCGCGGCAAGATCGCCGCCGGCACCCCGATCGCCGACGTTCTCCCGTGATTTGTGGAGCCGCACCCGTGATCATTACGGGTGCACCGTCCACATCGGCACCGTCCGGGCCACCTGCGCGCCGCCGGCCGCGCCCGCCATCGGGTGCGTGTCCTGCACGCCCCAGCCGTCGTTGATCCGGCCCGGCTCGAACGCCCAGAACAGCACCCGACTGTAGAACGCCTTGAATGCGGCTGAATCCGGCACCTCGTAGGTGAGGTAGGACAGTTCGCCCGGGCCGGTGCCGTTCAGAGCGGGCCGCGGCGTTCCCGCGGTATCGCGGTAGACGGCGAACGGCGTGCCCGACGGGTCGGTGGCATCGCACACCGTGCCGAACTCCCGCTGCTGCGGTTCGCCGACGGTGCCGCCACCGGCGAGGATCGAGTCGCGCGCGGTGTCGAGGTCGTCGACGGCGTAGCAGCAGAACAGCGTGCTCGGCCCGGTGGTCTCGAAAATGCCCATCGACAGAGTGGAATTCGCGACGTGCTGCCCGTCGAAGGACCAGCCCAACACGTGCGCGTAGAACGCCTCTGCGCGTGCGGCGTCGGGGGTGTTGATCGACACGTAGCCGACATCGCCGTGCCGGATGGTCACCGGGGCGCCGGTCAGCGGGCCCGAGAGCATCCAGCGATGCCCGAACGGGTCGATGATCGCGGCGTTACGGGAGCCGTGACTCTCCGACGCCTCGCGCTGCACCTGGGCGCCGCGTGCGCGCGCGCGTCGCAATGCGGTGTCGGTGTCTGGGACATCGAGCATCAGGCTCACCGAAACAGATTGGGGTGCAGGTGCTTTGAGTCCGATCTCGGGGTATTCGTCGGCCAGGTAGACCACCGCGCCCGCCATCGACAGTTCGGCGTGGCCGATGCGGCCGTCGCCCATCAGCACGGGTGCACCCACCACCGAGGCGCCGAACGCCTCGGTGTACCAGTCCAGTGCGGCGCGGGCGTCGGCGACGGCCAGGTACGGGATGACGGCGTTGGTGACCACGGGCGTACTCAGTTCGGCGAGCAGGGAATCGGTTCCGCTCATTTCCACTCCTTCGGTTCCGGCGGGTAGGGACAGGGCGGCTTCCAGACGGGCGCGCAGGCGGGCCGCGAAAGCCGGGTCGGGCGTGGTGGGCAGGTCGTCGCCGTGCAGCGCGGTCAGCGGGTCGTGGCTGTTGTCGGTCATGGCTTGCCTCCCTCCGGGTAGTGCGATCTGAAGGCGCGGCGGGCCCGTACCAGCAGGGCCTCGGTCGCGTGCACGGTGCGGCCGATCAATTCCGCGCACTCGGGGACCGTGCGGTCATCCATGTAGCGCAACGCCAGCACCGTGCGGTGGTGTTCGGGCAGTCGGGCCAGCACCGCCTCGGCGACGATGCGGTCCAGTTCGGCATCCCAGTCGTCGACGGGATCGGCCGTCTCGGGCACTTCACCGACCGGCACACTGAACCGTCTGCGGTAATGGTCGGCCAACTTGTGCCGGGCCACCCCGATCAGCCAGGGCACCGTGATCGGCGGTGGCGCCGGCTTTCGGGCCGCATCCATCGCGGCCAGGAACGTCTCCGACGTCAGATCCTCGGCCGTGCCGCGGTCGCCGCAGCGCCTGACGAAGTACCCGTAGACCACCGGCAGGGCTTCGTCGTACAGCGTCAACAGAGCCCGCGCAGACTCGGTTTGGGCGCTCATACCCTTATCGTCGTCGTGGCGGCCCGAACTCCGACGGGGTTGGGCGAACTTTTTTCGCCTCAGTTCTGCGGGGCGAGTTCACGCAGCCCGTGGCCCACCACGTCGAAGGCGTCGCCGAGTGCGTCGGGTAGCGACACCGACTCGTCGGCCAGCCACTGCTCGTAGGCGGTCAGCGCCACGCCCAGTGCCGTCCATGCGACCGTCTGCGGCACCAGGTCGGCCGGCTTGCGACCCAGCCGGCGCGCCACGAAGGCGGCGATCACCTCGCGCCACCCGGCGTACATCGTCATCGAATAGGCCTGGAGCGCATCGGTCTCCAGGATGACGCGCATGCGTTGGCGGTGTTGCGGGGTCTCGTCGACTCCGAAGTCGTTGAACGTCAACAACGCTGAGCGCAACGCCGCCTCGAGCGGCACATCGGTCGGCACCGCGCCCAGTACGTCGCGCAGGTACTGCAGGTGCGCGTCGAAGTCGGCCCAGGGGATGGCGTTCTTGGACGAGAAGTAGCGGAACAGGGTGCGCCGGGAGATGCCCGCGGCGGCGGCCACGTCGTCGACGCTGACATCGTCGAAACCGCGGGTCGCGAACAGTTCCAGGGCCACCCCGCTGATGTGGTCCTGGGTGGTCGAAGGGCGCCGTCCCACGCTCATCGGGCAACTCCCCTTCCATTTCGGCACTCGATGCCATATTGTGTGCGGCGTGGGTCACAGTTGTCCAGACCCTGCGGTAACTCTCACGGTAACGAAAGGGGCAGTCCATGGAACCCAATCAGCAGGTTGCGTCTGACACCGAACTGGTCACCGAGTCTCTCGTCGAAGAGGTCTCGATCGACGGGATGTGCGGGGTCTACTGACCATGTCGGCGCCGACAGCCCCGGCTCCGGCCTTCGACCCCGCGATGGCCTGGACCCTGCACCACCAAGTGGCGGTGCGACCGGAACCGTTCGGGGCGTTGCTGTATCACTTCGGTACCCGGAAGCTGTCGTTTCTGAAGAACCGGATCATCGTCGAGGTGGTCAGCTCGCTGGCTGACCACCCCGACGTCCCGTCCGCCTGCCGCGCCGCCGGTATCGATGACGACGCGCAGGGCCCCTATCTGCACGCGCTGAGCGTGCTCGCACAGTCCCACATGCTGGTCCCGAGGGAGGCTTCCGAGTGACAACCATGCAACCCGTCCCACGGCTGATCGATCAATTCGAGCGCGGCCTCGACGCCCCGATCTGCTTGACGTGGGAGTTGACCTACGCCTGCAACCTGTCCTGCGTGCACTGCCTGTCGGCGTCGGGCAAACGCGATCCGCGTGAGCTGAGCACCCGGCAGTGCAAGGACATCATCGACGAGCTGCAGCGCATGCAGGTGTTCTACGTGAACATCGGCGGCGGCGAACCGACTGTGCGGTCGGACTTCTGGGAGCTGGTCGATTACGCGACGGCGCATCAGGTGGGGGTGAAGTTCTCCACCAACGGCGTGCGGATCACCCCCGAGGTGGCCGCCAAACTGGCCGCCAGCGACTACGTCGATGTGCAGATCTCGCTCGACGGTGCCACTGCCGAGATCAACGACGAGGTGCGCGGGCCCGGTTCGTTCGCGATGGCCATCCGTGCGCTGGAGAACCTGGCCGCCGCGGGCTTCAAGGACGCCAAGATCTCTGTCGTCGTCACCCGGCACAACGTCGATCAACTCGACGAGTTCAAGGCCCTGGCCGACAGCTACGGCGCCACCCTGCGCATCACCCGGCTGCGCCCCTCGGGCCGCGGCGCCGACGTCTGGGACGAGTTGCACCCGACCGCCGCGCAGCAGAAGCAGCTCTACGACTGGCTCGTCGCCAAGGGCGAGCGTGTGCTCACCGGTGATTCGTTCTTCCACCTGTCGGGCCTGGGTGAGCCGGGTGCGCTCGCCGGTCTGAACCTGTGTGGTGCCGGCCGCGTCGTGTGCCTGATCGACCCGATCGGTGACGTGTACGCCTGCCCGTTCGCCATCCACGAGCAGTTCCTTGCCGGAAACGTGCTCACCAGCAACGGTTTTCAGGACGTCTGGCAGAACTCCGAACTGTTCCGTGAACTGCGTGAACCGCAGTCGGCCGGCGCCTGCACCGGATGCGGGCACTACGACGCCTGCCGTGGCGGTTGCATGGCCGCGAAGTTCTTCACCGGGCTGCCGATGGACGGCCCGGACCCCGAATGTGTGCAGGGTTTCGGGGAGCCCGCCCTGGCGCTGGAGCGGGACAAGCCCAAGCCCAGCGGCGACCACTCCCGCGCGGGCGGTCGCAAAGGCCCCATCCCACTCAAACTGCTCACCGTCCCGCCCAAGAAGTTCTGTAACGAAAGTCCTGTGTAGATCATGGCTCGCGATACCTGGTTCGAGACCGTTGCCATCGCCCAACAGCGTGCGAAGAAACGGCTGCCCCGCTCCGCCTACTCCTCGCTGATCTCGGCGAGCGAGAAGGGGGTGTCGGTCTCCGACAACGTCGAGGCATTCGCCGAGTTGGGTTTCGCCCCGCACGTCATCGGTGCCACCGAGAAGCGTGACATGTCGACAACGGTGATGGGCCAGGACATCTCGATGCCGGTCGTCATCTCGCCGACCGGCGTGCAGGCGGTCGACCCCGATGGCGAGGTGGCCGTCGCCCGCGCTGCTGCGGCCCGCGGCACCGCGATGGGGCTCTCGTCGTTTGCCAGCAAGCCGATGGAGGAAGTGACGGCCGTCAACGGCAAGATCTTCTTCCAGATCTACTGGCTGGGCGGCCGCGACGAAATCCTGGCCCGGATGATCCGGGCCCGCGAGGCCGGCGCGGTCGGGCTGATCCTCACCACGGACTGGAGCTTCAGCCATGGCAGGGACTGGGGCAGCCCCAAGATCCCGGAGAGCATGGACCTCAAGACCATGGTGAAGATGGCGCCGGAGGTCATCAGCAAGCCCCGCTGGCTGTGGAGCTTCGGCAAGAATCTGCGCCCGCCGGACCTGCGGGTCCCCAACCAGGGCCGCCGCGGTGAGGCGGGTCCGACCTTCTTCGAGGCCTACGGCCAGTGGATGGGCACACCGCCGCCGACCTGGGAAGACGTCTCCTGGCTGCGTGAGCAGTGGGGTGGTCCGTTCCTGCTCAAGGGCATGGTCCGGGTCGACGACGCCAAACGCGCTGTGGATGCGGGTGTTTCGGCCATCACGGTGTCCAACCACGGCGGCAACAACCTCGACGGCACCCCGGCGGCCATTCGTTGCCTGCCTGCCATTGCCGACGCGGTCGGCGATCAGGTCGAGGTCCTGCTCGACGGTGGCGTGCGGCGCGGCAGCGATGTCGTCAAGGCCGTGGCCCTCGGCGCCCGCGCCGTCATGATCGGCCGGGCCTACCTCTGGGGTCTCGCGGCCAACGGTCAGGCCGGCGTCGAGAACGTGCTGGACATCCTGCACGGCGGCATCGACTCCGCCCTGCGCGGGCTCGGCAAGTCCTCGATCCACGATCTGACGCCCGACGACATCTTGATTCCGCAAGGGTTCACCCGCACGCTCGGGGTCCCCGCCAGCTGATACGGACGTGGCTGACGTGGCTGACGTGACCCCTCGTCCGTCAGCCACGCCCGGCAATTGAAATCAATTGCTGCGCATGCGCCAACAATCGGCGCACGCCAGGTGAATTCGGCCTACCATCGTCGCGTGGCCTTCCCCACCGACCTCGGCACTGCGACGTCGAATCGGTTGCATGGGGCTTCGCCTGCACGGAATCCTTCGCTGATCGTCCCGCTCGGGTCGACTGAGCAGCACGGTCCGCACCTCCCGCTCGACACCGACACCAGGATTGCGGTCGCGGTCGCCCGCTCGGCGGCCGCCCGGGTCGGGGCGGGCTGGCTGCTGGCGCCGGCACTGAGCTATGGCGCCAGTGGCGAACACGAGGGTTTCCCCGGCACGGTGTCGATCGGCACCGAGGCCCTGCGGATGGTCCTGACGGAGTTCGGCCGCTCGGCGTGCGGCTGGGCAACACGCCTGTTCTTCGTCAACGGCCACGGTGGGAACGTCGAGGCCTTGGTGGCGGCGGTGACGCTACTTCGCGCGGAAGGCCGCGACGCCGCCTGGTCCTCCTGTACGGTCGCAGGCGCCGACGCACATGCGGGCCATACCGAAACTTCTGTATTGCTACATATTTCACCAGAGAACGTGCGGATAGAGGAACGCGTGCCGGGTAACAGTGCACCGTTGTCGGAACTGATGCCGGCAATGCGTCGCGGCGGGGTGGCTGCGGTGAGTGAGATAGGGGTCCTGGGGGATCCGACGACGGCGACCGAACAGGACGGCGAGCAACTTTTCGCCGCCATGGTCGACGGGTGTGTGCGCAGGGTGTCGGCATGGGCACCGGACGCGCGCGGGATGCTGATATGACGGGTCCGCGGCTGCCCGACGGTTTCGCGGTCCAGGTCGACCGCAGGGTGAAGGTTCTCGGCGAGGGCGCCGCACTGCTGGGCGGGTCGCCGACCCGACTGCTGCGGCTGGCACCGGTGGCCCAGACCATGCTCGACGACGGCCGCCTTGAGGTGCACGACGCGTTGTCGGCGCAGCTGGCCCGCACCCTGCTGGATGCCACCGTCGCACATCCGCGGCCGGCCACCGGTCCGTCCCACCGCGATGTCACAGTCGTTGTGCCAGTGCGTGACAACACCCTCGGCCTGTGCCGGTTGGTGCGCTCGCTGCGGGGCATGCGCGTCGTCGTGGTCGACGACGGCTCGACGGTGCCGGTGCAGGACTCCGATTTCGACGGCGTGCGCAGCGATATGCTGGTGCTGCGGCATGCTCGCAGCCGTGGTCCGGCCGCCGCGCGCAACACCGGCCTGCTGGCGTGCACCACCGACTTCGTGGCGTTCCTGGACTCCGACGTGGTGCCCCGGCGCGGCTGGCTGGAAGCGCTCCTGGGGCACTTCTGCGACCCCGCGGTGGCTCTGGTGGCGCCGCGCATCGTGAGCCTGCGTGAGCCCGACAATCTGGTCGCCCGGTACGAGTCCGTGCGGTCGTCGCTGGACCTGGGAATGCGGGAGGCCCCCGTCGTCCCGTACGGCCCCGTGTCCTACGTGCCCAGTGCGGCCATCATCTGCCGGCGCAGCCTGCTGACAGAGGTGGGCGGCTTCGACGAGACCCTGCGCTCGGGCGAGGACGTCGACCTGTGCTGGCGATTCGTGGAGGCCGGTCACCGGCTCCGCTACGAGCCCATTGCGCAGGTGGGCCACGACCACCGGACGCAATTGCGGGAGTGGTTCGGACGCAAGGCCTTCTACGGGCAGTCTGCGGCGCCGCTCTCGGTGCGCCACCCCGGTAAGACCGCTCCGATGGTGGTGCACCGCTGGATGCTGCTGGTCTGGATCCTGATGGCGAGCGGGTCCGGCGTCGGGTACCTCGCCGCCGCGGTCATCACGGTGTTGTTCGGGCGCCGGATATCGGCTTCGCTCGGTGCGGTGGACACCGAACCCAAACAGGTCGCCGCGATGGCCGCGCGCGGGTTGTGGGGGTCGGCGCTGCAGACCGCGTCCGCCATCTGCCGGCACTACTGGCCCGTGACACTGTTGGCCGCCGTGTTCTTCCGGCGTTGTCGGCAGGTGGTCCTGCTGGCCGCGATTCTCGACGGCCTCGCCGACTGGGCCAGCCGCAACAACAGCGCCGACCAGGACACGCAACGGGTCGGTGTGCTGAGCTACCTGTTGCTCAAACGCCTCGACGACATCGCCTACGGGCTCGGCCTGTGGACCGGGGTGGTGCGGGAGCGCCACGTCGGAGCGCTCAAGCCGCAGATCCGGTCGTGACCTGACACTTGCACAGCGATGTCCTGATCGTCGGCGCGGGAAGCGCTGGTTCGGTTCTGGCCGAACGCCTTTCGGTCGACGAACGCTGCCGGGTCACGGTGCTGGAAGTGGGCCCGGCCGCCGACGACCCCGCGGTTGCCGCGCAGCTGCGCGACGCCACCCGGCTCCCGATCGGGCCGGGTAGCGCGGTCGCCCGGCACTACGTGACGACACTGACCGACCACCCTCATCGAACGGCGACCGTGATGCGCGGTGCCGTGGTGGGCGGCTCGGGCGCCATCAACGGCGGCTACTTCTGCCGCGGCCGGCCCGCGGACTTCGACGGCTGGGACCTGCCGGGGTGGCGCTGGGACGACGTGCTGCCCCACTTCCGGGCCATCGAGACCGACCTGGACCGCACCGGGCCCCTACATGGCGCGGTGGGCCCCATCCGCGTCAGCCGGACGACGAACCTCAGTCCCGGCACCGCGACGTTCGTGCAGGGGGTGCTCGACCTCGGGTATCCCTGGCTCGACGATCTCAACGGTGCGCCCGGGCCGGATGGGGTGGGGGCGATACCGCTCAACATCGACGACGGGGTCAGGCTCGGCCCCGGTTCGGCGTTCCTGCTGCCCGCGCAGGGGCGACCTAACCTCAGCGTGCGGTCGAGCACCCCGGTGTTGCGGATCCTGATCCGCGGGTCCCGGGCCGTCGGTGTGGAGGTGCTGGGCCCGGCCGGCGCGGAAGTCCTCACGGCAGATCGAATCGTGTTGTCCGCCGGGGCTATCGGTTCGGCACAGCTGCTCATGGTGTCGGGTTTCGGGCCGGCCGGCATGCTGGAACGCGCCGGCATCGCGGTGCAGGCCGATCTGCCGGTCGGGACGGCGTTCTGCGATCACCCCGAGTGGGTGCTGCCCGTCGAGTGGCCCGCGGCCCCGGGCCGGCCGCCGGTGGAGGCGGCGCTGTCCGTCGATGATCTGGAGATCAGGCTCTATACAACGGGTTTCGCGGAGATGATCGGAGCGGGTCCCGCCGACCATCCGCATATCGGTGTCGCGCTGATGCGGCCCCGGTCCCGGGGCCGGCTCTCGGTGCTGTCGCCCGACCTCACCGATGCCCCGGTGCTCGAACATCGTTATGACGGCGCGGAAGCCGATGTCGCCGCGCTGGGTGCCGGCGCAGGACTCGCCCGCGCGATAGCGGGAATGGCTGGGCTGGAGGCGCATTGGTCCACCACGCAGCATCTGAGCGCTACCGTGCCGATGGGTTCGGTGCTCGACGAGCGATGCCGGGTGCACGGGGTGGACGGCCTCTGGGTGGTGGACGGGTCGATCATGCCGACACTGCCCAGCCGCGGTCCACATGCCACCATCGCGATGATCGGGCACCGGGCGGCCGAATTCATCTCCTGAACAGCAGGCGACCGTCGCGGCCGGGCGCGAACAACGAGATCACCAGGGCGGCAACCGCTGTCACGACCGCGAGCACCGTCAGCGAGCTCTGCATCGCGTAGAGAAACGACATTTTTGCGGCGAAGATCAAATCGGTGCCGTGGGGTCCCAATTGTGTTGCGGCATTGAGCGCCTCGCCCAAGGATCCGGCCGCCGCCCTGCGCAGGGGTTCGGGGTAGCCGCCCAGCGCAGGCAGGATCTCGTGGGTGTAGCCCGCCGCCAGCATCGAACCGGCCAGTGCGATCCCCAGCGCGGCACCCATCTCGCGGGTGGTGTCGTTGACCGCTGAGGCCACACCTTGCTTGTCGTCGGGGGCCGAGGTCATGATCGCCGAGGTGGTCGGCGCGGTGAACAACCCGACGCCGGTGCTGATGATCAGCAATGGCCAGGCCAGCTCCCAGTAGGTCGCGTCCACCGCGAGGCCGCGCATGCACAGCAGCCCGGTCGCCATCAGCATCAAGCCGGTGAACACCACGAACCGCAACCCCAGGCGCGGCAGGTACCACGCCGACAGCGGCGACAGGATCAGCAAGGGAACGGCCAAGGGGGACAGCGCGACAGCTGTTCCCAAGGGGGAGTACCCCAACACCAACTGGAGCAATTGCATCTCCAGGAAGAAGAAGCCGAACATCGTCATGAACAGTGCGGTGATCGCCGCCGCGCCGGTGGCGAACTCGGGTACCCGGAACAACCGCACATCCAACAACGGATGCACCCTGCGCAATTCGACGATGCCGAAGGCGATCATCAGCAGCACCCCCGCGGCGATGCAGCACAACACGACGGGATGGCCCCAGCCGCGGGCGGGAGCCTCCAGGATCCCGAATACCAGCACCGCGACGGCCACGCCGATCGTCACCGCGCCGACGACGTCCAATGGCGTGGCATTGGGATCCTTGGATTCGGCGATGGTCAGGGCCAGTACGAAGATGAGCGCCGCGCCGATGGCGAAGCCCCAGAACACCGCCTGCCATGACCAGACCTGCACCAGCACACCCGACCCCAGCATCCCGACGATGGCCCCGCAGCCCGCGACGCCGGCCCAGATGGCTATCGCCTTGGCGCGCTGATCTTTCGGGTATGCCGTCGTCAGCAGCGACAAGGTGGCGGGCATGATGAACGCGGCCCCGGCCCCGGCCACCCCGCGGGCCGCGATCACGTACCCGGGATCCGAGCACACCGCGGGAACCACCGAGGCCGCGGCGAACACCGCGAGCCCCGCGAGTAGCGCGCCCCGGCGGCCGAACCGGTCGCCGATCGCCCCGGCCGGCAGCAGCAGACATGCCAGCGCCAGTGTGTAGACGTCCACGATCCAGGTCAGCTGCGTCTGGCTGGCCGACATCGCGACGGCGATGTCGCCGAGCGCGGTGTTCAGCGCCACCATCGACGAGATGACCAGCAGGACACCCAGGCAGGCGATGCAGAGTGTCCACGCCCGGGTGCGCGCGGAGATGTCGGGTATCTCGAGTTGTGGGGTGTCGACCATGCTCGGCTCCTCACGGGTGCGACAATAACGAGACTCTTGGTCTTTCTACGAGACTAACAGTCTTGTTTCTGTAGTGAGGAGTTTTCGAGGTGGCGGTCGAATCGGATCCGCGGCCGGCTCGCTCCCGGGCCCGGCTGCTCGACGCGGCGACGGCCCTGCTGCGCACCGGCGGCCCCAGCGCGGTGACCGTCGATGCCGTCTTGCGTGGCGCCAACGTGGCCAGGGCCACCCTCTACCGGCACTTTCCCAGCGGAAACGACTTGCTGGCGGCCGCTTTTCACGCGCTGATCCCGCCCGCGCCGGAACCGCCGCCGGACGGACCGCTGCGCGAACGGTTGACAGTGCTGGTGCAGGCTCAGGCCGCCCTGATCGCCGAGGTGCCGGTCACGGTGGCGGCGATGTCCTGGTTGGCGCTGGGCGGCGACATGACCGCACTGCCCTGGGTCGGTACCTCCGGGCACTCGGAGAGTCCGGAGGTGCAGACCCTGCGCGAGCGGGTCGCCGAACAGTACGCGGCGCCGCTGGAAGCCGTCCTGGGCAGCCCGGAGGCGGTCGCCGCACTCGGCGACGTGGACCGCACCAGGGCCGCGGCCCTGCTCCTCGGCCCCGTCGTGCTCGGCAAGCTCAGTACGCTGCCCGACTTCGACTACGCCGAGGTCGCCAAGGCGTCGGTGGACGGTTTCCTGGCCACCCACTCGATCAGCGCAACGAATACCGGATCGGCAGGTGCTTGAGGCCGCCGACGAAGACCGTGCGCGAAAGCGTGGGGGCACCGGCCAATTCGATGGATTCCAGGCGCGGGATCAGCTCGGTGAACAGACTGGCCATCTCCATCCGGGCCAGCGCGGCACCGAGACAGAAGTGCACGCCATACCCGAATGCCAAGTGCTTGTTGGGATCCCGGCAGATGTCGAAGCGGAACGGATCGGTGAAGACCTCTTCGTCACGGTTGCCCGACGCGTACGCCAGATAGACGGATTCGCCCTTGGCTATCGAGACGCCGCGCACTTCGGTGTCCGCGGTCGCGGTGCGCATGAATTCCTTGACCGGCGTGGTCCAGCGGATCATCTCCTCGACTGCCGTGCCCATCAGGTCGGGTTGTGCGCGCAACCGCTCCAGTTCGGCGGGATTCTCGATGAGGGCGTGCAAGCCGCCGGAGATCGCATCCTTGGTGGTGTCGTGTCCGGCGCTGGCCACGAGCACGTAGTAGGACGCGGTGTCCACATCGGAGAGCGGCTGCCCGTCGATGCTCCCGTTGGCGATCGCCGATGCCAGATCACCGGTGGGGGTCGCCCGGCGTGACGCGGTCAACTGGGCGAAGTAGGCGAAGAAGTCCATCAGCACCTCCAGGCCGTCCTCCAGGGACTTGCCACGCTGGTACTCCTCGTCGTCGCCGCCGAACATCTCCTGGGTCAGGGTGTGCATCCGGCCGAAATCGGATTCGGGCAGCCCCAGCAGCGACATGATCACGTACAGCGGGAAATTCACCGCGATCTCGGTGACGAAGTCACACTCGGGCCCGATGTCGCGCATCCGGTCGACATAGCGTTTGGCCAATTCGTCGACGCGGACTTTCAGATCGCGCATCGCCTTGGGCCGGAACCAGTCCGCGCCGATGGTCCGCACCTTGCGATGGTGCGGATCGTCCATGTGGATCAAGGTGCGCAGGCCCATCCCGGCCTCCAACTGCGTCTTGGCCATGTCGTCGGCGGCGGCAGTGGCCAGCAGCGGCCGCGGCCCACTGATGAACAGGTCGTTCTCCCGCTCGATCGCCATGATGTCCGCGTGCTTGGTGATGGCCCAGAACGGCCGGTAGTGCCGGTGCTCGACCCAGGACACCGGCTGTTCGGCGCGCAGTTGACGCAGGGCCGCGTGTAGACGCGCGTCGTCGGCGTAGGCGGCCGGGTCGGCGAGGACTCGGTTCTGCGGGCTCACCGGGCGGTCGGTGGGCGGGGTGCTCATCGGCAGCTCCTTGCGGTTGACTTGACGGGTGTCAGGTTTCCGGTCACCCCCAGTGTCGACGATGTACGCCGCCGCACGGGCGGGATTGCGTCGATCGGCTGCCGTAGGCTCGCGAATCATGCCCTCCGGTTCGTTCGGGCGCCGTCTGCCAGGCCCTGTCGCTCGCTTGCTGGCCGTCCTGGCGATCGGTGTGCTGGTGCTCGGCGGCTGCGGTCGGGGTGCCGGACAGGTGGCCGGAACCAGTCTGGTGCCGAAACCGGACCCCGGGCTCGACCGCGGCCTGGTGCACGTCGCCGAAGGCCTGCTCGAAGGCGCTGCGGCGTCGGGCTACGTTCTGTTCCAAGGCATTCCGTATGCCGCACCCCCACTGGGAGCGCTGCGCTGGCAGCCGCCCGCTCCGGTCGCGCCGTGGGTGGGCGTCCGGGACGCGGCCATCCCGCGTCCACGATGCGTGCAGGACACCTCGCGCGATCCCGGCTGGGGTCGCAAGACCTCCGAAGACTGCCTCACCCTCAACGTGTGGGTGCCGGCCGGTGCCGTTGGCCTACCGGTGATGTTCTGGATTCACGGCGGAGCGTTCATCAATGGCAGCGGCGAGCTCTACGGCTCGCGCTGGATGGCGACCAAAGGCCGCGTCATCGTGGTCACCGTCAACTACCGGCTCGGCGCGCCCGGATTCCTCGCCCACCCGGATGTCGGGGACGGCAATTACGGGCTCGCCGATCAGCAGGCCGCGCTGCGCTGGGTGCACGACAACATCGGCGCCTTCGGCGGCGACCCCGCGAAGGTCACCATCGCCGGGGAATCCGCGGGTGCGATGTCGGTCTGCGATCACCTTGTCGCACCCGGTTCGACAGGGCTGTTCCGCGCCGCCATCATCCAGAGCGGTCCGTGCCAGGCGCAGGCTGACCTGGCCACCGCCCGCCGCGAAAGCCTGCGCTATGCCGCGCGGGTGGGCTGTACCGATCCGGCCGACGCCGCGCGTTGCCTGCGGGAGTTGCCCGCCGCCAAGCTCGACCAGCCGCCGTGGTTCTACCGCATCGGCAGCGACTGGCTGACCGGTCCGGTGACGGGAACACCGATCCTGCCGGCGGATCCGGTCGCCATGATGCGCGACGGCAAGGCGGCCAAGGTCCCGGTGCTCGTCGGCACCACGGCCGATGAGTTCACGCTCTTTGTGGCGCTGCAGTACCTGCGCACCCGCCATGACGCCACCCCGGCCGACTACCCGGGTCTGCTCGCGGACACCTTCGGGCCCGACGCGGCTGCCGTCGGGGCGCAGTATCCGCTGGCCCACTTCGGCGGCAGCGCATCGCTGGCGTATGCCGCGACGGTCACCGACGGTGTCTTCGCCTGCGTTGCGCACCGGATGGCGACCGACCTGGCCAGATCTGCGCCGGTGTACGGCTACGAATTCGACGATCCGATGCCACCGACACCGGATCCGTTGCGGCACTTGCCGTTCCCGGTCGGCGCCAGTCACTCCCTGGAACTTCGGTACCTGTTCGAGATTGGCGGAGCCCCCCGGCTCGACGCCGCACAGCAACAGCTGTCCGACCAGATGCTGTCCTACTGGACACAATTCGTCACCACCGGTGTACCCGCGGCACCGGGCGGGCCGGTCTGGCCGCCCGTGAACGATGTGCCCGAGCAGTGGATGCAGCTTCGGCCCGACGGCAGCAGGGTGATCACCGATTTCGCGGCGTCGCACCACTGCCCGTTCTGGGCCGGGCTGGAAGGCTGACGGGATGAGCGACTTCGCGCAACGCTGGGTGGATGCGTGGAACGACCACGATGTCGAGGCGGTGCTCGCGCACTTCCACGAGGACGTGGTGTTCACCTCGCCGGTGGCCGAGCGTGTGGTGCCGGAGAGCGGGGGAGTCGCGCGCGGCAAGCAGGCGCTGCGCGAGTACTGGACCCGCGCGCTGGCGCAGCTGCCCGACCTGCACTTCGAGATCGTCGGCGTCTATCAGGGTGTGTCCACCATCGTCATCAACTACCGCAACCACCGCGGGCAGCTGGTCAACGAGGTCCTCATCTTCGACGGCGACCTGGTGCGCGAAGGGCACGGCACCTACCTGGAGTAGCTAGACCCGCGTCACCCACGTCGTGATGTCCGCGTGCACCACCTCGGTGCCGTCCCGATCGGTGATGCTCACCGGCACGGTGATCTCGGTGCCCTCGGTGATGGCGCCGAAGTCCGGCACCTCGAACTCGGCGACCGCCCGCAGTGACGACGTCGCCTTGGCCAGGTACTGAACCGTCATCGCCTTGGGGATCCAGCGATGGGTGGTGGGCACGGTGGCTTCCATGGCCATGCCCATCGCCACCTCGGCGGCGTTGCAGGACGCGATGGCATGCACGGTGTGCAGGTGGTTGTAGACGAAGAACCACTTGGGCACCGCCACCTCGGCGCGACCCGGCTCCATCGTCAGGACGTGCGGTAACACCGAGGCGAAATACGGCACCCGCACCATGGCGGCGGCCGAGAACACTCGCGTGCCGCCCGGGCGTCCCGAGAGTGCCTTCCAGGCGCGGTAGGTGGGGTTCTGAGCGGGCATGGAGCTAGACCTTACTGTGGAGTAAGGTAGGGCCCGACGCCGAGGCTGAAGCCAGGGACGAATTCGTCTCACGAGGGGGTCCCTGGCTTCAGTGTCTGCGCCTCTCCCGGCCCTCATCGCAGCTGGCGCGGGGCCGATCAGCCGGAATTTGGCTGCCGCCCGGATCTGAGGCATACTGTTCGGGTTGCCTTGAGCCGGGTTCGCCTGGCCGGGCATGCGACCAGCGTCCTCACGGACGCGTCCGGTCCCCACCTCGATCGTGATCGATATTTCGAACGCGGACGAGTGTGCGCAAGGGCGACACACCCGAGCGCGGGGGTCGGTGTACCAGAGACAGGTAAACAGCGGCGGCATAGCCAGCGCAGCGCATTCGTGCGGTGCGCGCTAGACCAAGCAGAACATGGCCCAACACTGGGCCCGTTAATAGTGAGGTAGGAGAAGCGTGGCGGGACAGAAGATCCGCATCAGGCTCAAGGCCTACGACCATGAGGCGATCGACGCCTCGGCGCGAAAGATCGTCGAGACTGTCACCCGTACGGGCGCCAGCGTGGTCGGCCCGGTGCCGCTGCCGACCGAGAAGAACGTGTATTGCGTTATCCGGTCTCCCCATAAGTACAAGGACTCGCGGGAGCATTTCGAAATGCGTACCCACAAGCGCCTTATCGACATCCTCGACCCGACGCCGAAGACCGTTGACGCCTTGATGCGCATCGATCTGCCGGCGAGCGTCGACGTCAATATCCAGTAGGAGACTCAGAGAAATGGCTAGAAAAGGCATTCTGGGCACCAAGCTGGGCATGACGCAGGTGTTCGACGAGAACAACAAAGTCGTCCCGGTGACGGTCGTCAAGGCCGGCCCCAACGTGGTGACCCGCATCCGCACCACCGAGCTCGATGGCTACAGCGCCGTGCAGCTCGCCTACGGCGAGATCAGCCCGCGCAAGGTCACCAAGCCGGTCACCGGTCAGTTCGCCGCCGCCGGGATCAACCCGCGCCGGCACCTGGCAGAGCTGCGCCTGGAGAACGAGGCCGCGGCCGCCGAGTACGAGGTCGGGCAGGAGCTGACTGCCGAGATCTTCGCCGACGGCGCGTACGTCGACGTGACCGGCACCAGCAAGGGCAAGGGCTTCGCCGGCACCATGAAGCGTCACGGCTTCAAGGGCCAGGGCGCTTCGCACGGTGCGCAGGCTGTGCACCGTCGTCCCGGTTCGATCGGTGGCTGCGCCACCCCGGGTCGTGTCTTCAAGGGCACCCGGATGTCGGGCCGTATGGGTAGTGACCGCGTCACCACCCAGAACCTGAAGGTGCACAAGGTCGACGCCGAGAATGGCGTGCTGTTGATCAAGGGCGCAGTTCCCGGGCGCAACGGTGGACTCGTCGTGGTTCGCACCGCGATCAAACGAGGTGAGAAGTAATGACTTCTTTGAAGATTGACGTTCATACCCCGGACGGCAAGCTGGACGGCTCCGTCGAGTTGCCCGCCGCGCTGTTCGACGCCGAAGCCAGCATCGCGCTGATGCACCAGGTGGTCAACGCGCAGCTCGCCGCGGCCCGCCAGGGCACGCACTCGGCCAAGACTCGCGCCGAGGTCTCCGGTGGCGGCAAGAAGCCGTACCGCCAGAAGGGCACCGGCCGGGCGCGTCAGGGCTCGACCCGTGCACCGCAGTTCACCGGTGGTGGCGCAGTGCACGCTCCGAAGCCGCGTGACTACAGCCAGCGCACCCCCAAGAAGATGATCGCCGCCGCACTGCGCGGGGCGCTCTCGGACCGGGCGCGCAACGAGCGGATCCACGCCGTCACCGAACTGGTGGCCGGCCAGAACCCGTCGACCAAGAGCGCCAAGGGTTTCCTGGGCACGCTGACCGACCGCAAGCGCGTGCTGGTGGTCATCGGCCGTGCCGACGAAGTCGGCGCCAAGAGCGTGCGCAACCTTCCCGGTGTGCACGTGCTCTCGGCCGACCAGCTCAACACCTATGACGTGCTGCGCGCAGATGACATCGTGTTCAGCGTCGAAGCGCTCAACGCGTACATCGATGCGAACACCAAGGATCACAAAGAAGGAGCGTCGGTCTGATGGCAACGATTACCGACCCCCGCGACATCATTCTGGCCCCGGTCATCTCGGAGAAGTCCTACGGACTGATCGAGGGCAACGTGTACACGTTTGTGGTGCACCCGGATTCGAACAAGACGCAGATCAAGATCGCCATCGAGAAGATCTTCTCCGTCAAGGTCGATTCGGTGAACACCCTCAACCGCAACGGCAAGCGCAAGCGCACCCGCACCGGTTACGGCCAGCGCAAGAGCACCAAGCGCGCGATCGTGACCCTGGCGCAGGGCAGCAAGCCGATCGACCTCTTCGGAGCACCGGCCTGACCGGCCGGGAGTTAAGGGATTAACTGATAATGGCAATTCGCAAGTACAAGCCGACGACCCCGGGTCGTCGCGGTTCGAGCGTCTCCGATTTCGCCGAGATCACTCGTTCGACTCCGGAGAAGTCGCTCATCCGCCCGCTGCACAGCACTGGTGGACGTAACGCCCACGGCCGCATCACCACTCGGCACAAGGGTGGTGGCCACAAGCGTGCCTACCGCGTCATCGACTTCCGTCGCAATGACAAGGACGGCGTCAACGCCAAGGTCGCGCACATCGAGTACGACCCCAACCGCACCGCGAACATCGCGCTGCTTCACTTTCTTGACGGCGAGAAGCGCTACATCATCGCGCCGCAGGGTCTGAAGCAGGGCGATGTCATCGAGCAGGGCCCCAACGCCGACATCAAGCCGGGTAACAACCTGCCGCTGCGCAACATCCCGGCCGGTACCGTCATCCACGCTGTGGAGCTGCGGCCCGGCGGCGGTGCCAAGCTCGGCCGCTCGGCCGGCGTCAGCATCCAGCTGCTGGGTAAGGAAGGCACTTACGCCTCCCTGCGTATGCCCTCCGGCGAGATCCGTCGCGTCGATGTGCGCTGCCGCGCCACCGTCGGCGAGGTCGGCAACAAGGAGCAGGCCAACATCAACTGGGGTAAAGCCGGCCGTATGCGGTGGAAGGGCAAGCGCCCCACCGTCCGTGGTGTCGTGATGAACCCGGTCGACCACCCGCACGGTGGTGGTGAGGGTAAGACCTCCGGTGGTCGTCACCCGGTGAGCCCCTGGGGCAAGCCCGAGGGCCGCACCCGCAAGCCGAACAAGGCGAGCGACAAGCTCATCGTCCGTCGCCGGCGCACCGGCAAGAATAAGCGCTAGGGAGTAAAGCGATGCCACGCAGCCTCAAGAAGGGCCCGTTCGTCGACGACCATCTGCTCAAGAAGGTCGACGTCCAGAACGAGAAGAACACCAAGCAGGTCATCAAGACCTGGTCGCGCCGGTCCACCATCATTCCGGACTTCATCGGTCACACCTTCGCCGTCCACGACGGTCGCAAGCACGTGCCGGTGTTCGTCACCGAGGCGATGGTCGGGCACAAGCTGGGCGAGTTCGCGCCCACCCGTACGTTCAAGGGTCACATCAAGGATGACCGGAAGGCGAAGCGCCGGTAATGAGTACGACGACTGAATATCCGTCCGCGACGGCGGTTGCACGCTACGTGCACATGTCGCCGACCAAGGCACGCCGGGTCATCGACCTGGTCCGCGGCAAGTCCGTGGCCGAGGCGCTCGACATCCTGCGCTGGGCTCCCCAGGAGGCCAGCGAGACGGTCGCCAAGGTGATCGCCAGTGCGGCCGCCAACGCGCAGAACAACAACGGGCTGGACCCGGCGACCCTCGTGGTCGCCACCATCCACGCCGACGGTGGCCCGACCGCCAAGCGGATCCGTCCGCGCGCCCAGGGGCGTGCATTCCGGATCCGTAAGCGCACCAGCCACATCACTGTGATCGTGGAGAGCCGGCCGCCGCGCAAGAGCGGGCAGCAGGGCGCCTCGGCGAGTGCGGCTCGCGCACGTCGTGCGCAGGGCAGCAAGGCCGCTACGACCAAGGCCACATCCACCAAGGCTTCTGCAGAGGCGAAGGAGGGCTCGGAGTAGTGGGCCAGAAGATCAATCCGCACGGCTTCCGCCTCGGTATCACCACCGACTGGAAGTCGCGTTGGTACGCGGACAAGCAGTACTCGGATTACGTGAAGGAAGACGTCGCGATCCGTCGCCTCCTGGCCACCGGCCTTGAGCGTGCCGGCATCGCCGATGTGGAGATCGAAAGGACTCGCGACAGAGTCCGTGTTGATATCCACACCGCGCGTCCCGGCATCGTGATCGGGCGTCGTGGCACCGAGGCCGACCGGATCCGCACCGACCTGGAGAAGCTCACCAAGAAGCAGGTGCAGCTGAACATCCTCGAGGTGAAGAACCCCGAGGCAGTGGCACAGCTGGTGGCCCAGGGCGTCGCGGAGCAGCTGAGCAACCGCGTGGCGTTCCGCCGCGCGATGCGCAAGGCGATCCAGTCGGCCATGCGCCAGCCCAACGTCAAGGGCATCCGGGTCCAGTGCTCGGGTCGCCTCGGCGGTGCTGAGATGAGCCGCTCGGAGTTCTACCGCGAAGGTCGCGTCCCGCTGCACACGCTGCGCGCGGACATCGACTACGGCCTCTACGAGGCAAAGACCACCTTCGGCCGCATCGGCGTGAAGGTCTGGATCTACAAGGGCGACATCGTCGGTGGTAAGCGTGAGCTGACCGCCGCCGCTGCGCCGGCCGCAGACCGTCCCCGCCGGGATCGTCCGACGGGCACCCGTCCGCGCCGTAGCGGTGCGTCGGGTACCACGGCGACGAGCACCGACGCCGGGCGTGCCGCCAGCGGTGACGAGACAGCTGCGCCGACCGCTGACGCTGCTGTCGAGGCAGCTTCCAATTCCGGTCAGCCGGAAGCTACGGAGAACTAATCATGTTGATTCCCCGCAGGGTCAAGCACCGCAAGCAGCACCACCCGGAGCAGCGTGGCATCGCCAGCGGCGGCACCGCGGTCAGCTTCGGTGACTACGGCATCCAGGCTCTGGAGCATGCCTACATCACCAACCGGCAGATCGAGTCCGCTCGTATCGCCATCAACCGGCACATCAAGCGTGGCGGCAAGGTCTGGATCAACATCTTCCCGGACCGCCCGCTGACCAAGAAGCCCGCCGAGACCCGCATGGGTTCCGGTAAGGGTTCGCCGGAGTGGTGGGTCGCCAACGTCAAGCCCGGACGCGTGCTGTTCGAGATCAGCTTCCCGGACGAGAAGATCGCCAAGGAAGCGCTCACCCGCGCGATCCACAAGCTGCCGATCAAGGCACGCATCATTACACGAGAGGAGCAGTTCTGATGGCAGTGGGAATTTCGCCCGGCGAACTGCGTGAGCTCACCGATGAGGAGCTCACCACTCGGGTGCGTGAGTCGAAGGAAGAGCTGTTCAACCTGCGCTTCCAGATGGCAACCGGCCAGCTGGCCAACAACCGGCGGCTGCGCGTGGTTCGCCAGGAGATCGCACGGGTTTACACCGTGCTGCGTGAACGTGAACTGGGTCTGGCCGCCGGACCCGTTGGTGAGGATTCGTAATGGCAGAAACTAAGGGCCCCAACCACACGCCGGCCACCGAGTCGCCGCGTGGCCGTCGTAAGACGGCCATCGGCTACGTGGTCAGCGACAAGATGCAGAAGACCATCGTGGTCGAACTGGAATCTCGCAAGAGCCACCCGCTCTACGGCAAGATCATCCGGACCACCACCAAGGTCAAGGCGCACGACGAGAACGGTGATGCCGGTGTCGGCGACCGCGTCTCGCTGATGGAGACCCGGCCGTTGTCGGCCACCAAGCGGTGGCGGCTGGTCGAGGTTCTCGAGCGCGCCAAGTAAGTCCGTATTCGTGAAACCCCCGCCCTACTGGGCGGGGGTTTTTGCGTATGTGGAGTTGTCGTCTCCCCGTGTTGGGTGATGGACGGTGGCGGACCGACGCCGAACTGTGGGCCCGGTTGGCGGAGCCGGACTGGCCGTTTGTCGCCGATACGCGGATGCTGTTGCCGCAGTGGCTGATCGGCTGACGCTTACCGTCGGTCCGTGCCACCGGGCATTGCTGTTTTTGCATATCGGTACAGAGTCCTGAGCTTGTGTTGCCTGGCTCTAGGGTCGAATGACAACGTGCAATGGCAATGCCGTCTTCGCAGGCCGTCGACCACTGCCGGCCAAGTGGGCGGACGGTAGTTTGCCAGAACCGTATTTCGGTCGATAGAGATATGAAGGCGCAATCAGTTGCGGGTGACAATTCGACGACTTGCAGGTCAAACAGCCGCGCAAGCGCATATCGTTTTGTGCAATGTTGCAGCGAATGCGCTCGATCCTAGGATTGCTGGCCGTTCTCGCGGCCGTGTTCACGGTGCCTGCTCCCGCCGTCGTGCGTGCGGCACCCGACCAGCCCTGGCTGGCGGACTCGCCCACGCTCGCGCTCACGGATCTGGGCCTGGAGCCAGACCTGTTGTTCTACGGCCAGATCGGCACGTCCGCTCTGACGGTGCCGGTACCGGCCGGGATGACTCCCGCCACCCTGAACATCACCGCCGAACTGCCGACGTATGTCCGTAGCGCCGAGCTCACCGTCAGTCAGGACAACCGGGTGCTCACCCGGATCGAGATCCCCGCGCAGCGTGGACCGGTCGTCATCCCGCTCGCTGGGGTGCAGGTCGTCGACAACTCGATCACCCTACTGCTGCGCAGTTATCTGCTGCCGCTGGACGGTTACTGCCTCGACCCGACCAACCCGCTGCGGCTCACCAACGTCACAGTGACCTACGCCGGCGTGGAACGCGCCCCCGTGGTGGTGGCCGACTTCCTGCCCCCGGTGTTGCGCAAACTGGTCGTGTACATCGGCGCCAGCCCGTCACTTGCCGAGGCCGACGCCGCGGTTCAACTCGCCACAGCCGTCGTCGCCCGGTACGGCAAGCAGTACCCCGCGGTCGAGGTGGCCGCACTACCGGCGCCCGACGTGCGGCCGCCGGGCACGGGCGGCGCGCTGGAACGGCACATCGTCATCTCGGAGGGGCCCGACGCGGGTGTGTCGCTGTACGGGGCGGGCGGGATGCCGGCCTTGCTCATCACGGGACCGGCCGCCGAGCTGGTCAACCAGGTGCGGTTGATCAACAGCAGGCTCGCCGAGTATGCGCTCACCTCCAAAGCCGTTGCCGGCCCGCTGAAGTCGACGCCACAGCTGACCGGCAACGAAACGACCATCCGTAAGCTCGGCCAACCGGGTGTCAACGCGGTCGCGCTGAATCCACAGGTGGGTATCGGGCTGGATCAGACTCGGCTGGGGCGCTCGGCGCACAACCTCCGCGTTCACCTCCAAGGCTCCTACACCCCACTGCCGAACAGCATCGGCGGACAGATCGTGGTCTCCATCGCCGGTGAGACCATCGCCCATTGGCAGGCAGACGCATCGGGCGTTGTGGACCGTTGGGTCGACGTGCCGGATCGGCTGCTGCAGCGCTACACCACGCTGAACGTCCAGGTGAACATCTCGGGAAACACCGGTCGATGCGGCGAGTTCCAGCCCATCACCCTGACCATCGACGGTGAGAGTGCGGTTCTGAGCGAACCCGCCAATCCGCCTGTCCCGCCGGGGTTCCAGTCGCTGCCGCAGGCGCTGATGCCGAAGGTCCAGATCGGTGTCAACAAGGACATCTTCGCGGATACCGTTCGCGCAGTGCAGATCATGACGGGTATGCAAAGGCTCAGCGCCCTACCCATCGATACCTCGGTGGTTCCGCTGGACGAAGCGCTCAAGTCCACCAACCCCGCCGTTTTGATCTCACCCGACGGCTGGGATCAACCCGACATTCCGCTCCCGGTGTCTGCGCCCGACGCGGTTCCGATGACCCTGAACGCGTTCGACGACGACGGGGATCCGACCACCCTGACGCTGGATCCCGCCTTGAAATTCGCTTCGCTGCAAACGGCTTTCGATGGTCACCGGTCGGTGCTTGTCGCCACCTCGAACGGCGCGTCCGGTCAACTCGACGAACTGCTGCGATGGTTGGGCAGCGACGAACGACGCTGGTCGATTGTCAACGGGGTGGCGCTCATCTCGGTGGCCGACCGTGAGCCCATCACTGTGTCGGCGCCGGACCTGATGGCGCAGTCTGCGCAGCCGACGACGGCATCGTCGATAGCGCCGTGGTGGTGGATCGGCGGCGCCGCACTGGTTGTCGTGCTGGCACTCACGGTGTGGATGCGGGTACGGGAGCGGCGCCGCGCGCGGGACGCCTGACATGTCTGCCCCAGTGAAGGTGCAGGCGTGGCGCCTCTCCTCGACTCAGACGTGGCACCCGATCACCCGTCTCGTCGTGCGCTGGGCTTACATCGCGCTACTGACCGCGATCGCGTTCCAGGACACCTTGCGCAGTGCGTGGGCCACGACCGTCGGTGGTGGGCTCGGCGGCTACACCTGGATCGTCCCGATCGCGGCGGCGCTCGCGGCCGTCGGTATCGCCCGCCGCCACCGCACCGAGTTGCCCATCCATGACCGACAGACCGACGTCATCGTCGGCTCGATGGGTTTGGTGCTGGCCCTGCTGGTGCACGCGATTCTGCTGCCGCGGTATGGACTGTATTTCCACCTGCTACGACTCGATTTCGTGGCGTTGTGGCTGTTCGTGGTCAGCGCCAGCGTCGCGTTGTTCGGCTTGCGGCCCATCATCCGCTTCGGCTGGGCCTGGCTGATCCTGCTGATGATCTTCCCGCTGCCGTACTTCCTGACGGTCATCCTGTTGGGTGGAAACCGGGTGGCCGCCGGAGTGGGCACGATGATCGTTGCCGCCACGGCCACCGCCACCGCGGTGGGCAGGCACACCAGCCGCGCGATGATCGGATCGAACCTCGCGTGGCTGGTCGGGCTGCTCATGTTGGGGGCGATGGCGATCTTCTTCCCGAACGCCTCGTTGCGCACCTACCAGTACGTCCCGGCACTGACGTCGATCTGTCTGGTCGGCACGCTGATGTATCTGGCATCCCGCCGCGGAGCGCCCAAGCGCGTGCTGGACCGCAAGCTCGAACCGCTTGCCGCCAAGCAGATCTGGTCGGCCGTTCCGGTGGTTTTCGTGGTCGCGATCCTGTTGTCGTTCGTCCGGTTGCCCGACGTCGGCCTGGCGCCGCCGCTGGGGGTCAGCTCAATGAACTTCGCCGAGCCGCTGAAAGCCCCGCAGGGCTGGCGCATCATCGAGACCCGGGAGTACGACTGGGTGGCCCGGTTCTATGGCAGGGGCGCGACACTGGTCCGGCAGAAGATGGTCGCCGATGCCGGAGATTACCGGCACGACAAATTCGGCAGGCCGCGCACCGTCATGGTCGACACCATCACCACGCTGCGCCCGTTCTCCCTCTACGTTTATCCTGCTCGAATGATCTACCGGGTCAATGGGATTCGGCTCAGTGGTATCCGGCCGATCGATCTCGGGTACGGCCAGCAGGCCGACCTCTTCTCCGTCGTGGACGACCGCATCCTGGTGACATGGGACGGCCTGCAGTGGACGTGGACCAACGGCGCGATCGGTCGGCGGGTGCTGTCGATCGCCGTGGACAACCACGAGGACAATGCCCCTTTCCCAGAACCGACGGGCGGCGTCGGTCCGACGATCAACTCCATGTTCACCGTGCTGTTCCGCGGAAACGCCGCAGCACACGACACCGACCCGAACATGAAGGACGACGACCTCCTGACCGAGTTCGGGCACGGCCTGCTGCGCGCCCAACTGGAGCCGTTGGGATACAAGCCGTGACCACGCACGCCGAGCACCTCCCGTTCTCGAGCCCGGGGACCGACGAGCAGCGGCAGTACGCACTGGACCGGGCCATCAACGAACTGCGCGAAGAACATCCGATGCAGTCGGCCTCGCAGGCCGTGTGGGGCTGGCAGAAGCCGGTTCTCGTTTCGCTGCTCATCATCACCGCGGCTTTCGCCGCGTGGCGCCCGATGCAGACCGCGGTCGTGCTGATCGGGCTGTGCACCGTGGGCTACGTCTTGACGATGTTCGACCGCGTACTCATCTTCAAGGAAGGCTTGGCGTCGCGGCCCATCACCATCACCGACGAACAGGCCCGCGCCATCCCGGATGACGACCTGCCGCTCTACACGATCCTGGTCCCCGCCTACAACGAGCCGGAAGTGGTCGGCGACCTGATCGGGGCGATGACCGCGCTGGAGTACCCGCGCGACAAACTCCAGGTGCTGCTCCTGCTGGAAGAAGACGACGACATCACCATCACCGCGGCCAAGGCGTGCGGTGAATCCGAGGTGATCACCATCTTGCTGGTGCCGCCGGCCGAGCCCAGGACGAAACCCAAAGCCTGCAATTACGGCCTGCACTTCTCCACCGGTGAGATCGTCACCATCTACGACGCGGAGGATCTGCCCGAGCCGCTGCAGTTGCGTCGGGTCGTTGCGGCGTTCCGGAGCCTGCCGGACAACATCGCCTGTGTGCAGGCCAAATTGGCGTATCACAACGGGCAGCAGAATCTGCTCGCCGGCTGGTTCACCGCAGAGTACGGTCTGTGGTTCGGTTACCTGCTGCCGGGAATGATGACGACGACGTCGCCGATTCCGTTGGGCGGCACCTCGAATCACCTGCGCCGTGCCGTCCTCGACGAGATCGGCGCGTGGGATCCCTTCAACGTCACCGAAGATGCCGACCTGGGCCTGCGGATCGACGCATCGGGTTATCACACTGCGGTTATCGACTCGGCCACGCTGGAAGAGGCCAACTCCGATCCGATCAACTGGATCCGTCAGCGTTCCCGTTGGTACAAGGGCTATCTGCAGACCTGGCTGGTGCACATCCGCCAACCGGTCAAGGTGTTCCGGATCTTGGGGCCCCGCAGCTTCCTCCGATTCACCCTGGTGCTGGCGGGCACGCCGATCATCGCGGTGCTCAACCTGTTGTTCTGGCTCATCACCATCACCTGGTTCCTCGGGCAGCCCGCGGTGGTTGGGGAGGTGTTCCCGCCCCTCATCTACTTCCCCGCGTTGGTCGCCCTCGTACTGGGAAACACGGCCACGCTGTACATGAATGTGATTGCCCTGCGTGAGGACGACCGCTCGGATCTGCTGGTGCCGGCGCTGACCGTACCGGCGTTCTGGCTCATGATGAGTATTGCCGCCGCCAAAGGTGTGTACCAGATCATCCGGAATCCGTCGTACTGGGAGAAGACCTTTCACGGGCTGGCGGCCAAACCAGACGTCGCGACGAGCGACACCACGTGAGCACCGGCTTGTCGGACAGGCGTTGCAAGCAGATCGCGTTCGCATTGTCGTTCGGGTTGTATCTGGGTCTCGGCTACTGGCTGCAGGTGCAGCACGGGTTCATTCTCGGTGACGCGCTCTCGCGGGTGCAGGCGTCGGAGAGCGTTCTCCACAGCCGTGATCCCCATTTGGCGGCAATCGGATTCATCTTCACACCATTGACGGCGATGCTGGAGATTCCCAGCATGCTGTTGATGCCCTACTGGTCGGACTTGACCGCCCGGGGTTACTCCGGATCGATCATGTCGGCGATCTTCATGGCCGGGGCGGTGGTGCAGATATTCACGGTCGGCACCGATCGTGGACTGCCGCGCAGCTACGTCGTTGCCATCACCGCGCTGTTCGCCTGTAATCCGATGATCGCCTTCTACGGGTCCAACGGGATGAGCGAGGCGCCGTTCATCTTCTTTCTCACCTGGGCGGTGCGCCGGTTGATCCTGTGGGTGGTCGACGACGATGTGCATCATCTGGTCACCGCCGGTGGCATCGCGATGGGCCTGGCCTACCTGACGCGCTATGACGCCGTCGGAACTGTCGCCGCCGCCGGCCTGCTGGTGGGGGTTACGACGTTCCTACGGGCCCGTACGGCACCGCGGTTCCGCCGGGCCCTGCTCGACGTGCTGTTGGTGAGCGCCCCCGGCTTCGTCGCCTTCGTCGGGTGGGCGGCGACCAGCTGGTTGATCACCGGGGATGCGTTCGCTCAGTTCAGCTCCCAATACGGCAACTCGGCCATTCTCAAACAGTCCGGCGGTGCGACGGCAAGCAGTTTCACCGACGGCCTGTCCTTCGCTCTGGTCTGCATCACGCTGCTGGCCCCGACCCTGGTGCCACTCGCGGGATGGGCGGGGTTCATGCGCTGGCGCCGGCCACAATGGGCCGTGCTTGCCGCGCCGATCCTGATGTACGGCGCGGTGCTCGCGTTCCAGGCCTACACGTTCGCCACCGGTTCCACCTTTCCGTTCCTGCGTTTCTACATCGTGGCGATTCCCTTCGCGGCGTGTCTGGCCATGCTCGCCGTCCCTGACGGAAAGCTGCTCGTTCCCAAACGGCGGGGCCGTCATGCTGCCGTCGACACGGGCGTGAGTAGCACCCGGTTCGGCCGATTCGCCTACGTGCCGGTCATTCTGGTGTTCGCAGTCACCGTTCCGGTGTCGGCGTACGGGATGTCCTTACCCGACTACGCTCCACAGGAGTACGCGCTGGCGACGGTGCTGCGCCCCGATCGTGACGATGTCCGGCCGCAGAAAGCGGTGGAGCGGCGCATCGCCGCCACCTTCTCCACCGAGCGGCAGATCGCCGACTACCTGGACGGGCAGAATCTGCCCGAGAGTTCCGTGATCACCGACACTGTCTATGGTTTCGCGGTCGTCGTCGCGTCGGACAAACCGCGTACGTTCGTGGTCCCGTCGGATCCCGACTTCGTGCAGCTACTCAACGACCCGTCAGCGCACGGCGTCAAGTACCTCCTCGCGGTTCCGCCCACCGGGCGTGGCATCTCCGATGCGCTCAACCAGCGCTACCCGACGCTGTACGAGACCGGCGCCGACATCGCGACGCTGGAACTGGAGATTCCCAACGATGGCGACAGTCAACCGGATTGGCGGCTGTACCGAGTCAACGAGCAGTCGAACCCGATGGCCTGAGCGCTCTCTTCATTTTTCTCGCGTCATCTCCGGAATGGCCAGTGATTGCCAGCGGTGGCCCACATCAGCCGCGCATCTCGATGCGGACCGGAAGTGAACCAAGCGTTTTCGCGAGATTAGGCGGGGCTGCGTAAGGTCGCGACGATCTTGTTGATCACATCAGGCTTCGGTGTGGCGTTGGCTCCTTGCCGCAGCGAGATGAGGAAGACGACGGAGCCTTCGACGTGGGGCACCGTGGTGACCACGATGCTGTGCAGCGCCGATGAGCCGTTGCAACTGTCCGGTGCCATGCCGGTCACCGTCGCCACCGTCTGCACCGCCGGGCGGCCGCCGATGCTGAACTCGCGGACCGGGGTGAAGTCGACGTTCGGGGGCGGCTGGCCGTTACGGGTGTAGATCGTTGGCACCGTGGAGGTTTCCTCGTCGAGTGCGGCCTTGATGTCCGGGTTCTTGGATCCGGCTACGCCGGCCATTGCGAGGTTCTGTTTGGTGCAGGCCGGGTTGGCAACCGCGGTGGCCGCACTGACATCGCGGACGACGCATTGACCGTCCGGACAGGGCTGGGCCCACCCCATCCGCACACCGCACGCCGCGACGGCCCAATCCGGCGGGACCGCGTAGGCCAGCCCGTACTTGTTGATCGTGGCGTGCCAGCCGGGTTGGGACTTCGCGTCGACGGAGGCGGTGAAGCCTTCGCAGGTAGTCGACAGTCCCGCAGTGGTATTCGGCTGTGGTTGTTGTTGGCGCGGCTGGGCGGCAGGTTGGGCCTGGGACTGCTCGGGGGCCGCGGTGGTCGTGGCGCCGTCCTTCTGCTGTGCGATGACGACGACGGACAGGGCCAGGATGACGACGACCGCGATGGCCAGGGAGATCCAGAGCCACGGTGCCCGGCGGGGTGGGTCGGGTGGGAAGTCGGGGTAGTCGTGCACCGGGTGTAGCCGGCCGGGTGTCGAATAGTTCACGGTTGCTCCGTACTAGCCGCGGTCGCGTTCAGATATTCTCGGGCGTCAGCGTGTACGGCTGCCCATCTCGAGTTGTGCTTCCCGGTGCGTTGTCGACCAGAAGCACGGGGTCAACGGCTGTGTCACCGCCATTGAATACCGAGAATCCGAGCAGGTAGTCACCTGACTGAGACACCTTGTATGTCACGTTTTGCCAGCCCGTCGATTCGTAGGATCCCGTCGAGTAGTCGCCGGGGTCCGCGATGTAACCCAGGAGCGCGTAATTTCCGGCATCCCCATTGATCAGCACGGTGGGTGCTGGGCCTCCGCCCTGATATACGAGCGTCGTGATGGAGCCGTCGCCCCAGGAAGTGCTGTCGGTGCTGATGAAGTTCCAGGCCATCGTGTATGTCGTATCTGCGTCCAGGTAAACCATGCGAGACATCCAGGCGGCGTCTGTGGGTACTGAACTAGGACTGCTCGCCGTGATCGCTTGTTGTTCAGCTGGGGTCAGTCCGAGCGAAGTGGTTGCTTGTCCGAACGTCTGAGAACTGTCCGGCGATAGCGACGCCGCTCCTGTGCCGCTCGGCGTGTAGACATAGGTACCAAACGGGCCAACGTAAGTCACGGGACCACCAATAAAGCTGACGCCGGTCCCACTGATATCAATGGTGGCTCCTTGAGTTCCGTTCTGGGTGCCGATATTCCACCCAGCCAGCGAGCCGCTCTCGAAATTCAACTCAGGTATCGACGTATCAGCCTCGCCGAGATAGATCATTGTGACGGTGCCGGTTGTATAGCTGGTCACGTAGGCGCGGGTACCGTCCGGCGTGATCGCGATTCCTCCAGGATTGGCCGGCACGTTGATGTTGTCCATCGCGACTGTGCTTGGATTCGTATCGATCACTTGGTTGTACGTAACACTGGTTGGGTCAGTATCGATCACAGCCACAGTGTTGCCGATGAGATTTGTGGCGTACGCCCGCTTGCCGTCGGGACTGATGGCGATTGCGACCGGGACTCCGCTGACGGGAATTTGTTGGATGCCGCCCACCGACGGATTGGCGTCGATGAGCTTGTTGTAGTTCAGACTGGTCGGATCGATATCGATGACTGCCACGCTGTTGCCGCCCTGAGTGACCACATAGGCGCGTGCGCCGGTCGTCGAGGGAGTCACGGCGATCCCTTCGGGCACCCCGCCAATCGCAATCGAATTGATCCCGGCGGCAATCGGATCGGTGTCGATCACCTTGTGGTAGTCGGCGCTGGAGGGGTCGATGTCGATCACCGTGACCGCGCTGGCTGTGATGTGGCTGACGTAAATCCGCTTACCGTCGGGACTGACGGCGACCTTGAAAGGACCGTTCGGGACGGTGATGGAGTCGATCGGACCAGTTGTCGGGTCTGCATCGACGACCTGGTTGTAGGTAGCACTGGCGGGGTCGATGTCGATCACGGACACTGAGTTGCTATTGCTGTTCACCACATAGGCGCGAGTGCCGTTGTGGTTGATAGTGATTCCCGCAGGAAAGCTCCCGACGGTAATGTCCTGTACGCCGCTTGCAGACGGGTTCGTGTCGATCACTTTGTTGTATGTCGCACTGGCGGGGTCTATGTCGACGACTGACACTCCGCCGCTGCTTCCGTAGTGCGTGACGTACAGGCGTTTGCCGTCCGGTGTGATCGCGATGGTGTGCGCATCGCCGCCGACCGTGATGCCCTGTACGCCGCTGGCCGCGGTGTTTGTGTCGATGACTTCGTTGAAGTTGGGACTGTTGGGATCGACATCGATCACCGTCAGGGCATTTCCGAAGGTGTTGGTGACGTACGCGCGTTTGCCGTCGGGGCTGATCGCGATGTCACTCGGCGAGCCGCCTGTGTTGAGGGTGACCGTGTCAAAAGGTTGGAGTGTTTCATCGACCGGTGTTACGTGGACGGTGACCAATGTGGGGTCGGCGACGCCCCCCAAGCCGTCATTGGCAGCGTAGTAGAACGACGTGGTGCCGTTGAAGTCCGGCGCTGGGGTGAAGGTGAAGGAACCATCGTTGTTGACGACGACACTGCCGGTAGCCGGATTGGGGTTCACCCAGATAGTCGCCTTGATGACGGCGTTGTCTACATCCGAGTCGTTGGCCAGCAGGCCTGGTGCCGCGATCACCAACGCGGTGTCCTCAGCAGTCGTGTATTCGTCCGGTTGACCCACCGGGTTGTCGTTGACCGCGACGACGGTGACGGACTTGGAGACGGTGTTCTGCGCGTCGGGGGTGACGATGGTGAAGTTGATGGTGCGGTTGCCGGCCACCGGGTCGTCGCCGATGCTTTCGAAAGTGATGCTTTGTAGGGCCGCCTCGTACTCCGCCTGAGAGGCGTTGCCCACCAGGACGATCTGCTGACCGTCGTTGTACTGGATGTGAATATTGCTGACGGTGGGCTCGGTCCAGTGCAGTGTGTCACCGGTTTGAGCGTTGTTGATGCTGATGATGGCGGCGACCATGATGGGAGTGTCGATGTCTGTCAGGGTGATTCCGCTGTCGACGGCCACGGGCGCATCGTTCTCGGTGTAGGTGGTGCCGCCCGGGCTCGCGGTCAACGTGGGGGCGTCGTCCAGGCCGGTGATGGTGACGGTGACGAGGCCCTCAGTTGTCGCGGTGCCGTCCGATACGAAGTACGTGAACGTATCTGTTCGGGTTTGGCCGCCGGCGAGGTCTTGCGCGTTGGGATTGTAGGTCCAGGTGCCGTTCCCGTTGTCTACGACGATCCCGCCGTTGGTGGGCTGGGTAAATCCGGTGAAGGTCAACAGATCGCCGTCGGCGTCGGTGTCGTTGATGCCCAGGAATGCATTTGGATCCCCGGTCAGTGGATGGTCCTCGTCGGTGCCGAACGCGTCGGGATTGGCCACTGGTGCGTCGTTGACTCCGGTGAGAGTGATCATGAGATCGGCGGAGTCTGTGGCGCCGTGCGTATCCGTGATGCTGTATGTGAAGGTTTCGGTGGCTGTTTCGCCTGCGGCGAGGCCTTGGGCTGCGGTGCCGGGGGTGTAGGTGTAGGAGCCGTCGGTTCCGATGGTGACGGTGCCGTAGTTGCCGGTCATCGGTGTGGTGGTGGTGACTGTCAGGACATCGCCGTTGTCGACGTCGGTGTCGTTAGTCAGGACGTTCCCGGAGACCGGGGTTTCTTCGTTGGTGGCGTTGAGGTCATCGGCCGCGACGGGTGTGTCGTTGGTGCCGGTGATCGTGATGGTCAGTGTGGCGGTGTCGGTGCCGCCGTTGCCGTCGGAGACCTCGTACGTGAAGGTGTCGGTGCCGGTTTGGCCTTCGGCGAGGGCATCGGCGCCTGCTGAAGTATTGGCAAAGGTGCCGGGGCCGGTGGTGTAGAGATTCTGCGGTAAGCCGAGGGGAACGGCGACACCAAAGGTTGTGATGACGATGGTGACGGGTTGTCCGGCGGTGAGATTGGCGGTGACCTGTGGGCACGAGTAGCCGCCGCAGGTGCCACCGCCGCTGTCGTCGTTGAATGCGATCCAGTTCTCGGGTGATGCGGGGTCGAAGGGGCCGTTGTATAGCGCGAGCATGGTGTCGATCGGTCCGCTGGGTTGGCCGAACAGGTAGCTCTGGGTCGCGCTCGGTGTGAAGACGAATGCGATGTAGTTGCGCGGGCTATCTCCACTGCCGAAGAAGACGGTGGTGCCTTGCGTGACTTGGGTGGGGTCGTTGAGGGTGATGGTGCCGCCGGTGGCTCCGACTGTGGTGCCATGGCCGGGTGCGCTGCCGTTGTAGGGGGTGTAGGTGTAGCTGCCGTCGGGATTGATGGTGACGGTGCCGTAGGTGCCGTTCATCGGGGTGGTGGTGGTGACTTGGAGAGGGCCGCCGTCGATGTCGGTGTCGTTGGTGAGGACGTTGCCGGTGGTGGCGGTGTCTTCGTCGGTG